>JAZRAF010000060.1:0-25591 GCA_045634425.1 Eubacteriales bacterium
GGTTGAAGAGGAAATTGCAATAGATTGACATAAAAAACTCGACACGGTGAGACCCGTGTCTAGTTTTTCTTTACTTTTTGATAAACGCGGTGTATGCCTTGAGGGCGATGAGAGTCGCCATCACACCGATGGCGGATATGCCGATCCAGGTAATCACGGTGACGTTCCAGCCAAAGACGGAGGTAGCGGCGATGCCGTACATCGAGATCGCGGCGCCGATATATACGCAGGCGTTGCAAAGTCCGCTTGCAGTAGCGGAGCGGCCCATAGCGGAAAATCTACCGGGCAGGCAGGAGATAAGCAGGAAGTTTATTGCGTGCATAAATGCGCAGACGAGCGCGGCAAGGACGAGGCAGACAATGCGGAGTGCGGCATTGTCAGAGCCAATGAGAAGGGAGAGGGGCACGCAGGTGATTGCGGCAGCGGCGAAAATAACGAGCGAGCCGCGCACCTCGTTGCCAAAGAGGGGATTTCTATGAAGCACGGTTATGACCGAGATACTGAGCATAGAGAATATAGGAAGAAGCACGGATACAAGCACCGACTCGGACGCATCGCGGCCAAACGCCTCGGAATAGAGGGTGGGGAGCCAGGATTCGATGCCGTCACGCAAAAATCCCATCATTACTATACAAATAAGGATCGGAATAAAGCCTGCGGCCATTGCGCGCTTGATGAAAACATTAAAATCCTCTGCCGTTTTAGTTGACACGGGGGTGGGGGTATCACTCTTTTTGACATTCTCGGTGCTGCTTTTCTTAACGAGTGCCGACATACAGATGGCGAATACGATAATGGTGAAAAGTGCGAGTGCCGAGGCGGTGAAAAATACGGTTTTCCACTCAAAGAACTCGAGACAAACGGGAACGTAGAGATACAAAATTATCGTAGCGATATGTGCGGACGAGGTAACGAGCAGGTTGGCACGGACGAAGCCCTCGTGATCAAGGCTGTCGGCGAGCATACGCACGATAGGCGGCCAAAGCATAGCCTGACCGAGGCCGTTAAACGCCCATATCGGTATCATCAAAAATGAATTTGTGACCAGGGGCATCAAGAGGTTGCACACACAGCTGAGGCCGAGGCCGATGAAGATGAGGTCGCGCGGCTTGATCTTGTCACCGAGGTAGCCGCTTATAAGCTGGCCTGCGCCGTAGCAGATGAAAAGGCCCATACCGATAAAGCCGCCGAGCGACTTGTCAATAACACCGGCAGAGATCATTCCTGCCATAGTGGCGGCAAAGCCCTTTCTGGTAAAGTAGCTGGCAAAATAGACGAGCGAGCATATCGCAACGATAGCACGACCCGAGTATTTTGTTCTTGTGATTTCCATATTTGAAAATCCTCCATTTCAATTAACAAACAAGATTATAGCACCCTAGACAGTATATGTCAATATAAAAACAAAAGAAAAAGCGCGCACAGCGGATAATACTGCGCGCGCCTTAATTTATACTTTATTGATCGGGCGATCAATACATTCCTTCCATGCCGCCGCCTGCGGGCATCTGGGGCTTATCTTCCTTCTTATCGTAAACAACCGACTCGGTGGTGAGGACGGTTGCCGCGATGGAAGCCGCATTCTGAAGTGCGGAGCGGGTTACCTTAACGGGGTCAACGATACCTGCCTCGAGCATATCGCAGTAGGTTTCGTTGTAAGCATCGAAGCCGTAGCCAACCTTGTCTGCATCGCGGATCTTGGAGATGATAACTGCGCCGTCAAGGCCTGCGTTATCGGCGATCTGCTTCATAGGAGCTACAAGAGCCTTGGAAACGATGAGAGCACCGGTGCGCTCGTCACCCTCGAGGGATGCAACGACTGCATCAACAGCCTTCATAACGCTTACGAGTGCAGCGCCGCCGCCTGCAACGATACCCTCTTCAACCGCTGCCTTGGTAGCGTTGAGAGCATCCTCGATGCGGAGCTTCTTTTCCTTCATCTCAACCTCGGTAGCTGCGCCAACCTTGATAACGGCAACGCCGCCTGCAAGCTTAGCAAGTCTTTCGAGGAGCTTTTCCTTATCAAACTCGGAGGTGGTGATCTCAAGAGCCTGGCGGATCTGATTTACTCTGTCCGCGATCTGTGCCTTGTCGCCTGCACCGCCAACGATGATGGTGTTTTCCTTGTTTACCTTAACCTGTCTTGCGCGGCCGAGCTGTGCAACGGATGCATCCTTAAGCTCAAGGCCGAGCTCGCTGGTGATAACCTCGCCACCGGTGAGGATAGCGATATCACGGAGCATTTCCTTACGTCTGTCGCCGAAGCCGGGAGCCTTTACCGCAACTACGGTGAAGGTGCCGCGAAGCTTGTTAAGAACGAGGGTGGTAAGAGCCTCGCCCTCTACGTCCTCAGCAATGATGAGGAGCTTCTTTCCCGACTGAACGATCTGCTCAAGAAGGGGGAGGATCTCCTGGATGGAGGAGATCTTCTTATCGGTGATAAGGATGAGGCAGTCGTCAAGAGTAGCCTCCATCTTATCGGTATCGGTTGCCATATAGGGGGAGAGGTAGCCGCGGTCAAACTGCATACCCTCAACGACCTCGCTGTAGGTCTCGGCGCTCTTAGACTCCTCAACGGTGATAACGCCGTCGGAGGTAACCTTATCCATAGCGTCAGCGATGAGCTGACCGATGGTGTCGTCACCTGCGGAGATAGCGCCTACACGGGAGATGTCGGCAGAGCCGCTAACGCTCTTTGCCTGCTTCTTAAGCTCGGCAACAGCGGCCTCGGTAGCCTTTGCCATACCCTTGCGAAGCACCATAGGATTAGCACCTGCGGTAACGTTCTTCATTCCCTCGTGGATGAGGGCCTGTGCGATAAGGGTAGCGGTGGTGGTACCGTCACCTGCGGCATCGTTGGTCTTTACCGCAACCTCGCGCACGAGCTGTGCGCCCATATTTTCAGCGGCATCCTCAAGCTCGATCTCCTTTGCGATGGTAACGCCATCGTTGGTGATGAGGGGGGCGCCAAACTTCTTTTCAAGAACCACGTTTCTGCCCTTGGGGCCGAGAGTGATCTTAACGGTATCGGCAAGCTTATCAACTCCGCGAAGGAGTGCGGCCCTTGCCTCCTGGCCGTAAAGTATTTCCTTAGACATTCGTGTTTACCTCGCTATAATTATTCAACAACTGCAAGAATCTCGGACTGGGAGATAACGGTGTATTCCTCGCCCTCAAGCTTTACGGAGGTGCCCGCATACTTAGCAGCGATAACCTTCTCGCCAACCTTAAGGGTCATTACGACCTCCTTGCCGTCAATAAGACCGCCGGGGCCTACCGCAACGATCTCGAAAACCTCGGGCTTCTCCTGTGCGGAGCCGGGAAGAATGATTCCCGCCTTGGTGGTTTCCTGTGCCTCAACTCTTTTAATTACTACCTTATCAAGTAAGGGTCTGAGCTTCATAATAATGTTTTCCTCCTGTTTTGGGATGTTTAGCACTCATATCTCGCGAGTGCTAATCGACTCCCTATATTCTATACTACGCGTGCGCAAAAATCAATAGTTTTCCTCATTTTTCACAATTTGTTAACAATTGGCAGATGCTTAGGACAGCTCCCTTTTGAGCTTTTGGAGTATCTTTTTCTCCTCTCTTGACACCTTTACCTGCGAGAGACCAAGCACGCTTGCGGTATCCGATTGGGACATATCACGGAAGTAGCGCAGGACGATGAGCTTGCGCTCGTCCTCGGTGAGGTTTTCGAGTGCGCTGCGGATACAGATGCGCTCAAAGTCGGCAAGCTCTGCCCCATCGTCAAAGACGGTGTCGGCTATGGTGCGGCCGTCGTCGTCATCCTGCAGAAGGCCCTCGTCGAGTGAGCGGACGGGGGTTGCGGAGAAAAGGGCGGTGGCGGCATCGGCACCCGAGATACCGACAGCGGCGGCGATAGAGGCGATGTCGGTGGGCTCGCCGAGGGATATACGGCGCTCGCGCTCGGAGCAAAGAAGGGCGCAAAGGCGCTTTTGCTCTCTTGAGACCTTTATCATTCCGTCATCGCGTAAAAAGCGGCGTATTTCGCCGAAGATAAGGGGCGTTGCATAGGTGGAAAAGGCGCAGCCGCGCTCGAGGTCAAAGGTGTTTATCGCCTTGACAAGTCCGATATTCCCTGCCTCGACAAGCTCGTCAAACTCAACACCACGCCCACGGAAGCGTGTGGCGATGCTGTAAACTAAGGGTCTGTTTTTTTCGGCGAGCTCGCCGCCTGCATCTCTGTCCCCTGCCCTGTATCTACGGATAAGCTCGGGGTTTTTATCGTAATCCTTGCATTTTACGGTTGCCTGCATAGTCTCCATTTCGGTCAGGGCTTAAGGATTTTCCTCATAAGGACGGTAGTGCCGCGACCCGGCCTTGATTTTACGCTCAAGGAATCGGTGAAGCACTCCATAACGAGGAAGCCCATACCGCACCGCTCCTCATCACGACCCGTGGTAAATGCGGGAGTACGTGCCATCTCGACGTTTTCAATACCGCATCCGTTATCGGATATTTCAACGGTTATCTCACGCGTGTCGTAAAGGCGAGCGGATATGTAGATATAGCCGACCCTACCCTCGGGAAGGTCGCGGTAGGCGTGGACTATACAGTTTGTGACCGCCTCACTGACGGCGCAGCGAAGGTCGGCGATCTCCTCGACGGTTGGGTTTAATTCCGCCGAAAAGGAGGATATCACAGCGCGACAGACGCTCTCGTTTTCGCTCCTTGCCGGGAGGCGGAGCTTCATTTCGTTAATTATCTTTTTCATACTCGTTATCCTATTGACAAATTCTTTATTTTTTCGATACCCGAAAGGCGCACAAGCCTGGACAAAAGCGGTGAGAGCGACACGATGCGCACGTGTGCGCCTATCGCGCGGCAAACCTCACATCTGCCAATTATAAGCCCTATGCCCGACGAGTCCATAAATCTGACCTCGGAAAAATCGAGCACCAAAAGCTCGGGCTTTTTTTCAAAGAGCGCCTTGTCAATTCCCTCTCTTATCGGCTTTGCCGTGTGGTGGTCTATCTCACACGTCGGCTTTGCCGTAAGTGTCCTGCCGTTTTGCGAAAGGATTACCTCACCCTGCATTTTTTATCTCCTCACTCGGGGTGCTGTACCCCGTTTTTTACGTCTTGTTTTTATCAACGAGGATATTTTAGCACGGCGAGGATGAAAAAGTTGTCAGTTATTGCGGGAGAGAAAAATTTTAATCAATGAGGTGAAGGCGCACCGCGATAAGCTCACGGGCGCGCTTTTTCATATTTTTGTACGTCACCTCGCTCATACAGTCAAGCTTGGTATTGGCGTAGCCTATACGGCCGCCGATATCCTTTATAAATTGCTCTGCAAGCGGTTCGCCGACGACCTCCGCCACAGCATCATAGATCCTTGCATTGAGGTAGCGGAGCTCGGTGTCGGTGCGGCGGCAGATCCCGCGCTCCTCGATAGCACGCTTACGCCGTCCGTAATCCGCACACAGCGCAACTACTACTCCGTCAACGGTTGGACTTGTCATACACGTATTGCCCATCTCGTTTCCCTCATTTCCTCATAAAGGCAAGAAAGCTCGTCCTTAAGCTCGCAAAGTGTGTCGTATGCTACGCGCGCCTCGTTCAGCGCGGCGGTCAACTCCGGTATCCAATACGCGGGGTCCTCTCCCTCGTCGCGAGTGGCATCGACGAGATCGAGCAGCATAGCCCTGAGGCACAGCCTGTCGTTTGCTTCCTTTATCTTATCGGTTATACGCTCCATATCACGGCGTATTTCCGTAGTAGTACGGTAGATTCCGGCGGGAATACCCGCACTCATCACACTTCCTTTGTACAAATTTCTTTCCTTCACGCTACCTTCCTTTCCTAAGATTTAACGGGGCTCAGGTCACTTGCTATGTTACTTGTAACCTGTTACGTTACAATGATAGCATTAAATTTGTCACTTGTCAAGTGATTTTTGCAAAAAAGTATTGCATTTTTTGAAAGGATGTGTTACAATACAGGTGACAAGAAATGACAAAGGTGGTGCGTATGCTTTCTAACAATCTTAAAAAACTGCGCCGCGAGCGCGGACTTACCCTTGACGATCTGGCAAGGGCACTTGACACGAGCAGACAGACTATACACAGATATGAAAACGGAGTTATTGCAAACGTGCCGCCCGAGAAGGTAGCAAAGCTTGCGGGTGCGCTGGGCGTTACCCCGTCGGCGCTTATGGGCTGGAGCGAGGGAGTTGACACCGAGGCGCTCGGGCTTATGCCGATATCGGTAAAAAGACTACCCATCCTTGGCGAGATCGCCTGCGGTGACCCGATATACGCAAGCGAGGAGCACGAGAGCTATGCGTGTGCGGACAATGCGCTTGATGCGGATTTCTGCCTGCGTGCGCACGGCGACTCGATGATCGGTGCACGTATACTTGACGGTGATATAGTCTTTATCCGCTCGCAAAGCTCGGTCGACAACGGCGAGATAGCGGCGGTTATAATCAACGACGAGGCGACTCTCAAGCGCGTGTATTACTATCCTAATGAGGAAAAGCTGATACTCTCCCCCGAGAATCCGAGATATGCGCCCCTCGTGTACATCAAGGACGAGCTTAACAGTATAAAGATACTTGGAAAGGCGGTAGCGTTTCAGAGCGCGATAAGATAATATGGGAAAATATAAATATCAGACACACACGCATACCGCTGCTTGCTCGCGCTGCGGCAGACTGTCACCCGAGGATCTTGCACGTGCGCTTTACGAGGGTGGCTACGCAGGTGCGGTGCTTACCAACCATTTTTACGGCGGCAACTCTGCAATCGACCGCACCCTTTCGTGGGAAGGATTCGTAAAGGCCTACGAGGACGACTATATCGCCTGCCGCGAGGCGGCGAAGAAGTACGACGTGGATATTATCTTCGGTGTTGAGGAGCATTTGTACGGCGGACTTGAGATTCTGGCATACGGAATTGAGCCAAATGTGCTTTACGCGCACCCCGAGCTTGTGGAAAGGCAGGGCGAGGATTGGTTAAAAATGTTACACGGGGTGGGGGCTTTGATGATCCAGGCGCATCCCTACCGCGAGGCATCGTACATAACAATGCCCGGACCGCTGCCCGTCGAGTGGATCGACGGAATCGAAATATTCAACGTCGGAAACAAGGATAACGCCAACGAGCTTGCGGCAGAATTCGCCGCACAGCACCCCAAATTTATCCTCACTGCGGGATCGGATGCACACACCGTAGAGCGCGTGTGTATGTCGGGAATTTCGACCGACGAGCGCATAAGGAATGCGGCCGAGCTTGCCGAGGTTTTAAAGAGCGGAAAATACGAGCTTATTTATTAATGAAAAATCCCTTGGTGCTTAATATACACCAAGGGATTTTTTTACCACGCGAGGAATTCGTCACCGAGAAGCTTAAGGATAGCCTCCGTATAGAAGAAATCTGCGTAGATTATAGATTTGTGTATACCGCTGTTCTCGACCTTATGGGGAGGAGCGGGATAACGGACTGTACCGTAGCCGATCATATCGTCGGTTGCGGGATCGAAGTTAGCGAACTTGTCGCCCATAGCCTTAAGGATATTGATAGCGCCGTGGGCATACATACCACCCTCGTTTTCGGGCAGGCGTTTAGCAAGCTCAAGCATTCCGCAAGCGGCGCAAGCACCCGCAGTCGAGTCGTAGTATACCGGCTCGGAGGGAGCGCGGAAATCGACTCTCGGGAGCCAATCGTCAGAGCAGTTTGCGATGAAGTAATTGGCTATCTGCTTTGCGGCGTTCAGATAACGCTCCTCACCTGTATGGATATAGGAGAGTGTGAAGCCGTAAAGTCCCCAAGCCTGACCGCGTGACCAGGACGAGCCAACGGCTATACCCTGTCCGCCGTAGGTGCAAACGACCTCGCCCGTTTCTCTGTCGTGCTCAACTA
This sequence comes from Eubacteriales bacterium, assembly GCA_045634425.1. Taxonomy (GTDB): domain Bacteria; phylum Bacillota; class Clostridia; order Oscillospirales; family CAG-272; genus UBA1740. The sequence goes on from JAZRAF010000060.1 coordinate 7,891, forward strand.
TGTGAGCCACCGAGCCGTCGAAGCGAAGATGTGCACGAAGCGCCATATCGGCGTGTGCCATAGCGATCCTCTTGAATCTGTCATCCCCCGTCTGCTCACTTGCCCAATAAAGGATGGGAAGATTCATAAGACAGTCGATGATAGACCAGTTATGCGCCGTTTCGTCGCCGGGGGTCCAGGGATTCCACGCTCTTATGAAGTTTGCGCCCATAACGAAGCGAGAGGAAAGAGTGGCTGCCGCGAAGAGATTGCGCGTTCTTGACTCGCTGTTGCCGGTAAGCTTATAAAGCGAGCCGCAGAGGATGTGGTAAATAAATCCTACGTCGTGATCAAGACGGGGGTAGTTGGCAAGCGCCTTATCGAGAAGGGTCTCGGAGGACTCGGCGGTTTTGAGGTATTCTTCGTTTTTGGTGTACTCGTAAAGAATACAGTTAAGCGCACCCCAAAATCCGTTTGTCCAGCCGTTTTTGTTGTTTATCATCTGATCGATGTGAACGCCGTTGGCGTCAACACCGTCGGGAAGCTTGTTTCTTGAACGCAGGGTAACGGCAGACATTTTGGTGTTTATTTTTTCAAAGGTCTCTTCTGCCCACGCGCGATTTTCAGCCAAAAGCTGCTTATAATTCTTCATTACGACCTCTTTTAATTACCAAGCAAAATAATCGGAGCCGAGGAGCTTAAGGATAGCCTCGGTGAAGAAGTAATCGCCGTAGATGATGCTGATGTGAACGCCTGCCTGCTTCTCGTTGTATACACCGGGAATGGGGTAACGAACGGTGCCGTGAGTGATCATAGCGTCGTTTGCGGGATCGTAGTCAGCAAATCTCTCGTTAAGAGCACGAAGCATCTTAACTGCTGCGTGAGCGTATGCGCCGCCCTCGTTTTCGGGAAGGACCTTAGCAAGCTCGAGAAGTCCGCAAGCGGTACAGCCTGCAGCGGTGGTATCGTAGTAAACGGGCTCGTTGGGAGCACGGAAATCTACTCTGGGTACCCACTCGTCACATACGTTGGTGATGAAGTAGTTTGCAACCTGCTTTGCAGCATCGAGGTATCTCTTCTCGCCGGTGTGGATGTAGGAGATAACGAAGCCGTAAACCGCCCAAGCCTGTCCGCGAGACCAAGAGGAGTCGGGAGCAATTCCCTGTCCTGCGTGGCTCTTTACGAACTCGCCTGTCTCTCTGTCGTGCTCACAGATGTGGTTAACAGAGCCGTCGGGACGAAGGTGGGTGCGGATAGCGGTATCTGCGTGTGCCATAGCGATTCTCTTGAATCTGTCGTCGCCGATCTGCTCGCTTGCCCAATAGAGGATGGGGAGGTTCATAAGGCAGTCGATGATGGACCAGTTGTACGCTTGCTCAACGTTCCAAGCCTTGATGAAGTCAGCGCCCTTTACAAAACGGCCTGCAAGGGTGTTAGCGGCGAAGAAGTTACGAGCCTTAGAGCCCTCGTTGCCGGTGAGCTTGTAAAGGCCGCCGGATGCAAGGTGCCACATAAATCCAACGTCGTGGTGGATCTTGTCGAACATTGCAAGACCGGTATCAAGAAGCTTCTCAGAAGCCTTTGCGGTCTTGAGATACTCCTCGTTCTTGGTGTAGTCGTAGAGCATACAGTTAAGGCCGCCCCAGAAGCCGTTGCACCACCAGGTGGGGTTGGTTTCCATACGGTCGCGGTGAATGCCGTTCTCGTCAACACCGTCGGGGAGCTTGTTTCTTGAGCGGAGGGTCATAGCGGACATCTTGGTGTCGATCTTAGCAAAGACCTCCTCAGCCCACGCACGGTTTTCAGCAATTATATCAGTGTATTTCTTCATTTCAAAATCTCCAAATTATAGCAAATAGGCGACACGGGGTTCGCCTATTTGCGTTTTTTGTATTATGTCAGTGATCAGGAGGGCTGCTTGCCGAAGTATGCCTGGATACCGCCGTCAACGTAAAGGATCTGGCCGTTTACGAAGTCGGATGCGGAAGAGGAAAGGAATACTGCAGGACCTGCAAGATCCTCGGGATCGCCCCAACGACCTGCGGGGGTCTTGGTGTCGGTGATAAAGCTATCGAAGGGGTGCTTCGAGCCGTCGGGCTGCTTCTCACGAAGGGGAGCAGACAGAGGAGTAGCGATGTAACCGGGGCCGATACCGTTGCACTGAATGTTGTACTGACCGTACTCGGATGCGATGTTTCTGGTAAGCATCTTAAGGCCGCCCTTTGCAGCAGCGTAAGCGGAAACGGTCTCGCGGCCGAACTCACTCATCATAGAGCAGATGTTGATGATCTTACCTGCGCCCTTCTTGATCATAGAGGGGATAACAGCCTTGGATACGATAAAGGGAGCGTTAAGGCCAACGTCGATAACCTGTCTGAACTCGGAAGCCTTCATCTCGATCATGGGGATTCTCTTGATAATGCCGGCGTTGTTAACGAGAATGTCGATAACGCCAACCTCAGCCTCGATCTTTGCTACAAGCTCGTATACAGCATCCTCATCGGTAACGTCACATACGTAACCCTTAGCGTCGATGCCTGCCTCCTTGTAGTTAGCAAGACCCTTATCAACGAACTCCTGCTTAATATCATTGAACACGATGGTTGCGCCTGCAGCTGCAAGCCCCTTTGCGATAGCGAAGCCGATACCGTAGGATGCGCCGGTGATGAGAGCAACCTTGCCCTTAAGGCAGAAAATGTTGTTTGCCATTTTATGTATTCTCCTTTTAAAAAATTATCTAAGTTCCTTGGTTTCGATATGGTCCATATCGGTGAATTCCTGGTTCTCACCGCACATAGCCCAGATGAACGAATAGTTCTTGGTGCCTACGCCGGAGTGGATAGACCAAGAGGGAGAGATAACAGCCTCTTCGTTATGCATAACGATGTGGCGGGTCTCCTTGGGCTCACCCATCATATGGAATACTGCATCGTTTGCGCCCATATCAAGGTAGAGATAAACCTCCATACGTCTGTCGTGAGTATGGGAAGGCATAGTGTTCCAGTTAGAGCCGACCTCAAGCTGGGTAAGACCCATAGCGAGCTGGCAGGACTGCATTACCTCGGGATGGATGTACTGATTGATAACTCTCTTGTTGCAATCCTCAACAGATCCGCAAGGAACCTTACGTGCCTTGGTGATGTCGATCTTAACGGTGGGATAGGTGGTGTGTGCGGGGCAGGAGGTGATGTAGAACTTTGCGGGGTTGGTTTCATCAACGCTCTTGAAGCGGAGATCCTTGTTACCCTTACCGATGTAGATACCGTCACGGGGATTCATCTCGTATACGGTGCCGTCAACGGTGATAACGCCGGGGCCACCGATGTTGATACAACCAAGCTCACGGCGCTGAAGGAAATACTCAGCAGCAAGCTCCTTGCCTGCCTCAAGCTTAAGCTCAAGCTTGATGGGCATCATTCCTATAACGATAATTCTGTCAGTGTGGCTGTAAACCATTCTGATGTTGTCCTTGGTGAAGAGGTTTGCGATGTGGAATTCCTCTCTGAGTCTGTCAGTAGTATAATATCTGACGTCTTTGGCATTAGAAGCGTCTCTTACTTCCATTCCTTCATTCTCCTTTTTAATGTATTTTCCGTAAATTGAAAACTGTGAAAGTGCGGCAAATGACAGTGAGCCGTCGGCAAGTCTTTGCTGCTTAAGGCCGGTCAGGCGGACGAATTCGGTCTTTCGAGGCTCAAATTCGAAGCTCTGTCCGTCTGCGATGCCCTGAAGGTCAACGTGAACCTTGGAGTTGTCGGAGAATTCAAGCTCCGCTTCCTTCCAATAGGTGTCGTGGGGGAAGTCGGCGCGAAGGTGGATGACCGCGCGGCTGACCTCAACCTCCATACCGAAGTGCACCTCAAACTCGAGGTCCTCACGAAGGCCGCCGCCCCAAGAATGGAAGGGATACGGGCCGTGTCCGGTATTATCGCTGATGCCGTCGATGGCGTTACGCTCAAAGAAGCAGGGATCCTCACGGGTTACGAAATTCGCAACAGCGTGGGGGAAATATTTGGGAACGTTGTGTCTGTCGTGTGAGTTGAGAGAGATAAGTCTTTCGCCGTAGATCTCGGCCTCGGTAGGCTCGGAAACGGTTATTCTGTGGCTGTCACCGGCAAATGCTTCCTTGCCGTAGCAGCAGTTTCTCTCATAGTCGAACGGGATAACGAACTCAAACGTTCCGTCGGGAATGTAGACGATAGATTCAGCCATAGTGGAATCAAGCTTTATCTTGACGAACTCACAGTAGGTAAGCTCAAGTCTCCACTTATCGCCGGGCTCGTACACACCCTCGTAACGGACGTCGATGTCCTCGCCGTACGCCTTAAATTTAACGTCGCCGTTTGCGGCGAGCAATTTTAAATTAAGTATGTTAATCACCCCTTTTTGTAAATCTTACCATATATTAAAAGATAAGTCAAGCGATTTATTAAAATTAAGGACTAAAATACCCGTTAGTCGAACAAAAGAGTTGCGAGATCGTCGACCGAGTTAAGGTAATAGTCGCAGTTCTCGCGCATAAAGTCCTCAATTTCGGGAACGTTATACGCCCAACCGGCAGCGGCAAAGTCAACGCCTGCGCCACGCGCCATATCGTAGCCGGGCTTAAGGTCGTCAACGACTAAAACTTCACACGGGTCGAGGTTAAAGCGCTTTATTGCATCGAGAACGGTATAGGGACTCGGCTTTCTGTGCTCCTTGGGGATATCCCAGCTGTAAATGTGGTCGGGCGTGGGAAGATCGTTTGCACGGATGTCACGCTCGATATAGCGAAGCAGCGAATGCGAGTCGATTATAACGATGCCGCCCTCGGCGCGGAAGCGCTCGATTATCTCCTTCATTCCCTTATAGGCAACGGGGGTCTTGCTTTCAACGAAGCGCGCCCAATACTCCTCCTCGTGCTGCATCTCCTCATCGTTGAGGCCTACCTCGTCACGAAGCAGAGATACGATGCCGGGGTGGAAGTTTTTGACTATGAAGGACTCGAAGGTATAATTGTCGGCGAGCTCGGGGCGATAGTCGCGCAGGTACTCGACGAAGGACGGATAGTGTATGGTCGCGGAGCTGTTGACGATGGTATCGTCGTGGTCAAGGATCAGGCACTTATATTTCATTTTTATCTTTCAAATCCAAAAAGGTTATTTTCGGCGTAAAGACCGACATATCGCTGCGAAGAACGGTGACGGTCTTGCCGTGGGACATAAGCTCCCAGGCCTCCTTCGAGCCGCCGAAGGAGATATCGGTGAGTGAATCGCAGGATGCGAAAACGTCCTCGTCCTCAAGCTCGCGCACGCCCTTGGGGATAGCGATGCGGGTGAGTGACGAGCACTCGGCGAAGGCATCGAGGCCGATTTCTTTAACACCGTGTGGCAAAATCAGTGACCTCAGCGAGGTGCAGCCCTTGAATGCGCGGCGGCCGATGCGGGTGAGCTTGACGGGCATATCGACGATAGAAAGAGAGCGGCAGCCCTCAAAGGTTGACTCATCGATAAGACCCATATTGTCGGAAAGCTTGACCGACTCGAGGCCGAAGCAGGATGCAAAGGCGTTGAACTCAACGAGGATGCAGCTATCGGGGATCGTAACGTCACGGAGATTGAAGCAGAAGGCAAACGCCGACGCGCCGATCATCATAACCGATTCCGAAAGCTTGATCTTGGAGAGTGAGGCGCAGCCCTCAAACGCACCCTCACCAATTCTCTTTACCGTATCGGGAATGATGACGGTAGAGAGCGAGGGGCAGGAGGAAAACGCCTCGTCAAGTATTTCCTCAAGGCCGTGGTTCATATCTACGCTTACAAGGCTTTTACACCCTGCAAAGGCGCAGGCGGAGACGGTCTTAAGGCTTTTCGGGAAGTGGACGGCACGCAGGTGGTTGAAATCGCGGAATGCGTTTTCAGCAATCTCTACGATGCCCTCCTCTATCCATATTTCCCCGTTTTCGGGGGTGTCCTCATAGCTACCGGAGAACACGACGGTGATCTTTTCCTCGGTAGCTGTGGGATCCTGTTTATCTGTAAATTTGAAATCCATCGGATTTTCCTTTTTTGTAAAGTTACTTTACCTTAGCCGAGCTTTGCAAGGGCGGCGGTAAGAGCCTCACGGGTTTCGAGATACTTGTTTAATTTCGCACGCTCCCCATCTATTACCGCTGCGGGAGCCTTGGAAACGAAGCCCTCGTTGGAAAGCTTCTTTTCGATTCTCTCGATCTCGGAATCGTTCTTCTTCATCTCGGCGGTGAGTCTTGCACGCTCCTTTTCGAAGTCGATAACCTCGGAAAGAGGAATGTAAAGCGAGCCGGAATCGGTAGCGATCATAACGGCATCATCACTCTCGTATTTATCGGTTACGATAACCTCGGATGCGGATGCGAGCTTCATAAGGATCTTCTCGGTCTTCTTGAAGGTATCCTCGTACTTTGTAACAACGAAGAGCTTTGCCTTCTTTGAGGGGGGAACGTTCATCTCCGCGCGTCTTGCTCTGATAGCAACGATGCAGTTAACGATCCTGTTTACGCTGTCCTCCTCTGCTGCGAAGTCGAGGGTATCGTCGTACTTAGGATATGCGCTGATCATTATAGAATCGTCGGTGTGAGGAAGAGCCTGGTAGATCTCCTCGGTGATGAAGGGCATATAGGGGTGAAGGAGCTTTACGATACCGGTGAGCACGTAAACGAGCACGCGCTTTGCGGTGAGGGCGGCGGGAGTGCCTGCCTCGAAGGTACGGCTCTTTGCCATCTCTATATACCAGTCGCAGAAGTAGTCCCAAGCGAAGGAGTAGATCTCGGCAAGGGCGATACCTACCTCGTAATTATCGATATTATCGTTAACGGTCTTAACGAGGCGGTTGAACTTGGAGAGGATCCACTTGTCCTCAACTGCAAGCTCATCCTCGGTGGGCATCTTAAGAAGCTCCTCGTCGGATTCGGTGAGGTTCATAAGAACGAATCTGGATGCGTTCCAGAGCTTGTTTGCAAAGTTTCTTGCGGACTCGATCTTCTCGTCGGAGAATCTCATATCGTTACCGGGTGCGTTACCGGTAGCGAGGGCAAAGCGGAGCGCGTCTGCGCCGTAGTCCTCGATGACCTTAAGGGGGTCGATGCCGTTACCGAGAGACTTGGACATCTTTCTGCCCTGTGCGTCTCTTACAAGACCGTGAATGAATACGGTGGAGAAGGGCTTCTCACCCATATGCTCCATACCCGAGAAGATCATTCTTGCAACCCAGAAGAAGATGATGTCGTAGCCGGTTACGAGAACGCTTGTGGGATAGTAGCGTGCGAGGTCCTCGGTCTTTTCGGGCCAGCCCATAGTTGAGAAGGGCCAGAGCGCGGAGGAGAACCAGGTATCGAGAACGTCGTCCTCCTGTCTTACCTTACCACCACACTTGGGGCAGGTGTCGATATCGGTCTTGGAGACCTCCATATGACCGCAGGAGTCGCAGTAGAATGCAGGGATACGGTGACCCCACCAGAGCTGACGGGAGATGCACCAGTCGTGGCAGTTCTCCATCCAGTTGGTATAGGTTTTTGTGAAACGTTCGGGCTCAAACTTGACCTCGCCGCTCTTAACGACCTCAAGTGCGGGCTTTGCGAGGGGCTCCATTTTTACGAACCACTGATCAGAGGTGAGGGGCTCAACGGTAGTCTTACAACGGTAGCAGGTACCAACGTTGTGGGCGCAGGGCTCAACCTTTACGAGGTAGCCCATAGCATCGAGGTCGGCAACGAGAGCCTTTCTTGCCTCGTATCTATCCATACCTGCGTACTTGCCGCCAAACTCGGCGTTGATGGTTGCATCGTCGTTCATAACCTTGATGATCTCGAGGTTGTGGCGCTTACCTACCTCGAAGTCGTTGGGGTCGTGTGCGGGGGTGATCTTAACGCAGCCTGTACCGAAGCCGATCTCAACGTAATCGTCAGCAATTACGGGAATCTCTCTGCCAACGATGGGCAATACGAGAGTCTTGCCGATAAGGTGCTTGGTGTTCTCGTCCTCGGGGTTTACGGCAACGGCGGTATCACCGAGCATAGTTTCGGGACGGGTGGTAGCGATGGTGACAAACTCGTCAGTGCCCTTTACGGGGTACTTGATGTGCCAGAACGAGCCGGGCTGTTCAGCATACTCTACCTCCGCGTCGGAAAGCGCGGTAAGGCAACGGGGACACCAGTTGATTATTCTGTAACCGCGGTAGATAAGGCCCTTGTTGTAGAGGTTTACGAACACCTCGCGGACGGCTCTCGAGCAGCCCTCGTCCATAGTGAAACGCTCGCGCGACCAGTCGCAGGACGCACCGAGCTTTTTAAGCTGATTGATAATTCTGCCGCCGTACTGATTTTTCCAATCCCATACGCGCTCAAGGAACTTCTCACGGCCGAGGTCGTATCTGGTAAGGCCCTCGTTTACACGAAGATTTTCCTCAACCTTGATCTGAGTTGCGATGCCGGCGTGGTCGGTGCCGGGAACCCAGAGGGTGGAGTAGCCCTGCATACGCTTGGTACGGATAAGGATGTCCTGAAGGGTCTCGTCAAGCGCGTGACCCATATGGAGCTGACCGGTTACGTTAGGCGGGGGGATAACGATGGAAAACGGCTTTTTCTTTTTGTCGGGGTCGGGCTTGAAATAGCCCTTGTCACACCAGTCGGTGTAGATCCTGTCCTCAAAGGATTTAGGATCATAGTTTTTTGCGAGTTCTTTTCTCATTTTTCTATCTTCCTTATTTTGATTTTCGAGAATATAAAAAGCCCCGAAGCGAGCTTTTGTCGCTTCGGGGCGAATTAACGCGGTACCACCCGAATTCAGAAATGCCTATGGCACTTCCCTTCGTTGAGCTTTAACGCAGCCGATACGTCGGAGTCTAATGAGGGCGAGCAATAGAGATTCAAAGCGTTTGCCCCGTTCTTTCCGATAAACCGAAGGCGACCTTCACACCACACCGCCAAAGACTCGCACCAACCGTCTTTTCTCTGCGCGCGGGGAGCTGCTACTCCTCCTTCTTTTAAATATTTTAGCACAACGTTTTGGATTTGTCAACAATAAATTGATTGATTTTCAGAATCGAAGCGAAGAAAATTTAACCCCGTTTTTGTACAAAAAGGTGGAAATTGAAAAAACATCTTGACGGGGATCAAGCTTGTGTGATATAATCAAGTTGAAAGCAATATGCACATATTTTTTCATATATTGCTTTTGCAATTGTTAAAAATCAACAAAATTAATTTCATCGATTTAAGGAGGCAAGTGATGATGAAAGCGAGCAAGATGATTCTGTTCTCTGTTGTCGGATTAATATCGTTGATTATACTAATTGCAGCAATATTTGTGTGGTACAATTTCTTTGATGTCTCACCACTTGATTTGTACAAAAATCAATCGATAGATCAGATGTACGTATATTCAGATCGCGTATATCTCGTAGACGATGACGGAAAAGGGTATATTTCCGGTGGGTTTAATGGCGATCTTTCTTCGATGAAATCTGACAAGAATGTATATCGTGCATATCTGAACACCGAGAATCGACTCAATAAAAAGACAAATTTGCCATCTCCGATATTGTTTTTTGACGGACAAATCAAGCAAATATTTCCATATTCGTCTAAGAAAGCTCTGTTTATAACCGAGCAAAACGAACTGTACAGTGTTTATGGTTTGACTACGGAGAAAATAGCAGACGAGATTGTTTTTGCTGAATATGACACCACAAAATCAGTCGTTTATGCGATTGACGAAAACGCCGAACTTTCGCTCATTCAGGACGGCAATAAAACGCCGATATTATCCGGCGTAAAATCGGCGGTGACATATAATGGCAGACTGTTTGTCTTGCTTGTTGACGGCAATTTGTATGAGGTCGTTGAAAATAACGGTGCATATGAAATATCCGACCCGATTTTTCAAAACGTAAAGGACTTCGACATCGTGGATACCTCGGCTCGATATTATGATAGATGGGTTTCCGACGATGCGGAAGCGTTGAAAAATCCTTTATTCAACGTTTTGACAAATGACGGAGTTTTGTATGCCAAAGGGTATTACAATATCACAGAGTGTGGAACAGTGGGATTTGCGCCATATCCGGCACCCGTATTTTTGAGCGACTGGACAATAATTGGGAATAATGTAGACTCTTTTTCTTGCTCTGCGATGGGAACAATTATGAAATTCAATGACAAAACTTGTTCCTATTACGGCTATGATACGGTGTTATCGCGCGATCCGTATTTTGGCTCTATAACTCTTGATATCGATAACGTTGAAAAGGTAATTATCGACAAATTGTCCGTATGTGTAATAGACAGTAGCGGAAATTGTTATATCTGGGGCGATGATTTTTTGTGCGCGTTTCTTAAGTCCAAAGACGAACATATAAATATATTTACCGATTCTCCATTGGTGGTATCGCTAAACTAGCATAAAACAGAGAGCCCGGCGAAATGCCGGGCTCTTGTGTTATTTCGCGCTGTAGGTGCGGTTAACGATATTCTGGGAAAATGAGCTTGACTTCGGTGGTCATAGTGGCGTAGGCCTCGTCGAGAAGTGCGTCGACGTCGAGCTTTGCAAGCTCTGCCATTACCTGCTCGATCTTGGGCTGTGTCTTGGGGTGCTTGGGGGTAAAGACGGTGCAGCAGTCCTCGTAGGGGAGGATCGAGGTATCAAAGGTGCCGTAGTGGCGCGCCTGAATGACGATCTCATTTTTGTCAAGGCCGATGCAGGGGCGGAAGACGGGGATGTTGACGACCGAGTCGGTAACGCCGATTGCGGCGAGGGTCTGCGAGGCTACCTGACCGAGCGACTCACCGGTGATGAGCGCGCCGCATTTGTACTCGCGGGCGCAACGCTCTGCAAGGCGCATCATAAAGATACGGAGAAGGAGGGTGAAGAAGTCCTCCTGACAGTTGTCGCGGATCTCTTCCTGGATATGGGTGAGGGAGATGACGTGGACGTGCATCTTGGAGCAGAATTCGCACATTTCCTGTGCGAGGTCCATTACCTTTTCACGGGCACGGTCGGAGGTATAGGGGAATGAGTCGAAGTGGAGTGCCTCGATCTCCATACCGCGCTTTGCCATCATACAGCCGGCAACGGGGGAGTCGATACCGCCGGAGAGGAGGAGAAGTCCGCGACCTGCGGTGCGCAGAGGAAGTCCACCTGCACCCGGCTCCTGCCCTGCTCTGATGTAGGCGTGCTCGTCGCGCACCTCGACAGTTACGGTAACGTCGGGATTGTGTACGTCAACCTTGATGCCGCGGACGGTGGAGAGGATAACGCCGCCGATCTCGGCAGAGATCTCGGGGGATTTGAGGGGAAATTTCTTATCGGAGCGCTTGGCGTCTACCTTGAAGGTACGCTTGCCTGCGAGCTTCTCGGGCAGATATTCACGCGCGGTTGCCATAATGCTTTCCATATTCTTTTCGCAGACGGCGGCGCGGTTAACACCGACGATACCAAACACGCGGCGTGCGGCCTGGTACATACCCTCCATATCGCAATATTCGTTCTGCGGCTCGACGTAGAGGGTGGACTGCTTAAAGTAGATCTTGAAGGTGCCGTAGGGTGATGCGCGGCGGCGCAGCTCCTTTACGAGGGTGGATTCAAACGACTGGCGGTTTGCGCCCTTGAGGACGATCTCGCCGTATTTACAAAGAATTACTTCGCTTATCATTTTTTTGGTTTCCTTTAGTTGAACTGTGAATTATAGAGGGTGCTGTAAAATCCGCCGAGGCGCATAAGCTGATCGTGGTTACCCTGCTCTGTTATTCTGCCGTCACGGACGACGAGAATGACGTCGGCGTTTTGAATCGTGGAGAGACGGTGGGCTATAACAAAGCAGGTACGTCCCTTCATAAGTGCGGCCATAGCCTCTTGAATTTGGATCTCGGTGCGGGAGTCAACGTTTGAGGTTGCCTCGTCAAGAATGAGCATCGGCGCATCGGAAAGAATGGCACGCGCGATGGTGATCAGCTGGCGCTGACCCTTTGAGATATTCACGCCGTCGTCGGAGAGGACGGTGTCGTATCCGTCGGGCAAGCTCTCAATATAGGTATCTATTCTTGCGGCGTGGGCGGCTGCCTCAACCTCCTCTGGGGTGGCGTTTTCCTTGCCGTAGACGATGTTGTCATACACTGTTCCGTGGAAGAGCCAGGTGTCCTGAAGGACCATCGTAAAGGCGCGGCGAAGGTCGGCACGCTTAACGCCGAGCGAGGGCAGGCCGTCAATGCGGATCTCGCCTGAGGTGGGATCGTAGAAGCGCATTAGCAGGTTGATTATCGTAGTCTTACCTGCGCCGGTGGGGCCGACTATTGCAACCGTGGTGCCGGGGTTGGCGGTTACGGTAACGTTTTTGAGTATGGTGCGCTCGGGCACGTAGCCAAAGGTGACGTCATCGATCTCGACAAGGCCCTGTACGTCGGTGAGGGATGCGGCATCCTTCGCATCGAGGGGTTCGGGATCCTCGTCAAGAACGCGGAATACGCGCTCTGCGGCGGAGAATGCCGACTGGAACTCGTGAAGGATGTTTGCAAACTCGTTTATCGGGCCGGCAAACTTGCGCGAGTACTGAACGAACTGTGCAACGCCGCCGAGGGTGATAAAGAACACTGCGCCCTCTTCGACCGTGCCGTTCTTCGAGAGCATATAGAGCACGCCGCCGAAGATAGCGATAAGGGAGATCGAGAAGTTGTTTATAAAGTTAATTGAGGGGAAAAGGGCTGCGGCGTGATACTCGGCCTTGTAGTAGGCGTCCATCGTTTCCTCGTTTCGCTTCTGGAAGCGGCCTGAGATTACGTCTTGACGGCCGTAGGCGGAGATAGAGCGCATACCAGTGAGCATTTCCTCAGCATAGCCGTTGAGCTCGCCATATTTTTTCGAACGGGCACGGAAGAGGGGACGCACCTTTTTGGAGCGGTAACGGGTGAAAAGAATTGACACGGGTACGGTGATCGCAAAAATAAGGATCATCGGACGGGAGATGCGCCACATAAATATCAGCGAGCCGATGACAGTGTAAACGCTGGTCATAACCTGCACAAGATCGTGCGAGAGGGTGGCGTTTATCGTATCGATATCGTAGGAAAGGTGGCTGATGATATCGCCCGTGGCGTGTGTGTCAAAGTAGCCTACGGGAAGGGTGTTAAGCTTCTCAAAGACCTGCTTACGCATTCTGTAAACGATGCGCTGTGACATATTCACCATTATAACGGCGAGGACGTAGGAGAGGACGGCTGAGGTGGCGTAGCAGATGATCATCATCACGACGTTTTCCCACACTGTTGGGAAGTCGACACCGCCCGCACTCTCTATTGCGTCGATCGCTGCGCCCGAGTAGCTCGGGCCGAGCAGGGAGAGCTGGTTTGAGAGGAGTGTGAATATAACTGCGGGGATAAAGAAGGGCCACTGTGCAAGCACGTACTTGCTGAGGCGGAAGAAGATACTGCGGCGCTTGGTGGGCTTTGCATCCGAGTGCTTATTGGGGTTAGAGTCCATACGGGGATCTCTTGTAAAGTTACCTTTAGTCAACGAAAGCACCTCCCATCTGCGAATCGCTTATTTCACGGTATTCGCTGCAATTTTCAAGCAGGTACTCGTGCGTGCCCTGCCCTATCACGCGACCGTCATCAAGGACGATTATGTGCGTGCAATTCTTAACCGAGCTGACACGCTGTGCCACGGTGATAAGGGTGGTGTCGCCAAGCTCAGCGGCAAGGGCGGCGCGCAGGTTTGCATCGGTTTTATAGTCAAGGGCGCTTGACGAGTCGTCAAGTATAAGTATATCGGGGCGTGCGGCAACGGCACGCGCGATAAGCAGTCTTTGCCTTTGTCCGCCTGAGAGATTTGTGCCCTTAGGAGTGAGCATATGGTCGTATTTTTCGGGGAACGTATCGATAAAATCGTGCGCTTGGGCTATTTTTGCGGCACGGATGACGTCATCCATCGGGATATCGCGGCCAAAGCGGATGTTCTCAACGACGGTTTCCGCATAGAGGAAGTCGTTTTGGAGCGCAACACCGAACATTTTGGTCAGTTCCTCGCGTGTGTAGGCGGTTACGGAGTTGCCAGAGATGGTTATTTTGCCCGAATTTGCTTCATAGAAGCGCATAAGCAGCCTGATAAGGGTGGATTTGCCGCTTCCCGTTGCGCCAATGATACCAAGGCTTTCACCCTTTTTGAGGGAGAAGGAAACGTTTTCGAGGTTGTTTTTCTTTCCGAGGTAGGAAAAACACACGTTTTCAAAGGAAACGTGGGCACCCGTGTCACTTTTTTCGCACTTTTCGGTAACGAAATAGCCGTCGGGAGTGTCGAGCACCTCGGAGATACGGTTAGCACTTGCGGCGCATTTCGTGTAGGAAACGAACATTCTTGAGAGCGACATTACAGACATCGAAATGAGGGTGAAGTACTGCATAAATGCGATGATGGTGGGGGCATCCGACGTGCCCTCGGCAACGCGGACAGCGGCAAGCGCAACAACGCCGGCTATACCGAGGTTCATAAGAAGTGTCATTATCGGGTTGACCGAGCCCATTATCATGCCTGCCTTGCGCTCAGAGCGGGAGAGTGCGGCGTTTACCTTATCGTATCTGCGGTTTTCATAGTCGTTTTTGGAGAGTGCTTTGATGACTCTTATTCCCTGCACGTCCTCACGCACGACGCGCACCATTCCGTCGACCGAGCGCTGTACACCCGTGTAAAGCGGAACGCCCTTGCGGGAGATGAGGAAGGTGGTTATGAATATAAGAGGAAGGGTTGCGATCATAACGAGGGAGAGCGCGGGGTCCATAACGAGGGTGATACTCACGCCACCGAGAAGAAGGATGGGGGCTCTTACACCCATTCGCTGCATCATACCGATAAAGTTCTGCACGTTGTAGGTATCGGTGGTTATGCGCGACTCAAGCGAGGGGATGGTGAAGCGGTCGGCATCACGCGCGCTGAGGTAGAGGGTGCGCTCGAAGAGGTCCTTTCGCATTGAGCGGGCAAAGACCATCGTGACCCTTGCGGCGGAGCGGTTGGCAACGATGTTGCAAACGCAGGCAACTGCGGCGCAAAGCACCATAAGCACGCCGTAGAAAACTATCATTCCGACACGCTCGAGGACTATTACGTTTTCGAGAATATGGGAGAGGATGAGGGGCAAGAGCAGCTCGGCTACCGTGCCAAGCACCTTGACCGAAAGGCCGAAGGTTATACGGCCGGCGAGGGGCTTAAGATACCTGAGAATTCTTTTCATATCTTCCCTCCTCCGTGCGTTGTGGCACGCTTTGCGTTTTGCTCGATGCGGACGAGCACCGATTGAAAGACCTCGAGCTCATCCTCGCTCATTCCCTCGAGGATATGATCGTACCAATCGGAGACGATGGTGCGAAGTGTGGGCATAAGCTCGTACATTTTTTCAGTCGGGTAGACAAGCAGACAGCGCTTGTCCTCGGTTTTTGGGATGCGGACGACGTAGGCATTCTCCTCGAGCTGGGCGAGGGAGCGCGCGACGGTGCTTTTGTTGAGGCAGATGTTTTGCGTGATCTCCTCCTGCGAGCGGCCGGGATCGCGAATGACCGTCCAAATCAGCGGCCAATGGGCGGCGGAGAGGTCTACTATTCCCCGCTTTAAGAGCCGCTCTGAAATAAACATCGCCTGCGATCGGCTGATGTAATTCAGACTTTTCATTATTTTCGGCATATTTTACTCCTAGATAGTTGCACACACAACGGTTGTGTGTGCAACGGTTGTAGATGCAACTATTCTAGCACATTTTTATTGTGTTGTCAATAGGTAATATATAATATTGAGAATATTGCGGATATTGGGGATGTCGGGGATATGATTTGGGAAAATTGGGCGCGGCGTGTGGTGCTCGGTGGGCGATGTGTAGCGAGTTGCGCTCTGCGGGGGCTTAGTGGGTGATGTGTAGCGGGTGGTGCATAAATAAAACCTATAAAGCGGGTCGCCCGGGAGGTCGACCCCTACGAGGTGCGCAACCGATTCGCTGTAGGGACAGGCGTCCCCGACTGTCCGTTTGCGATTTTGCAAGAATACAACCCCTCAGTCTGCTTTGCAGACAGCTCCCCTTGCACAGGGGAGCCTTGATGAGGGGATCCAAACGCGATGCTGCGATCTGTATATAACCGGAGAACGCGCAAGGGCATTTTTAAACGGGTCGCCCGGAGGTCGACCCCTACGAGGTGCGCAGCCGATCGCTATAGGGACAGGCGGTCTACTGCGGCTCGGTCAAGCCACGGCTCTGACAACCGCATAGGGTTGTCATTCACTACCGTGTCGCCGCTTTGCTACCTCGACTGTCCGTTTTTTAGGTCTCTCGGGAGCTTGTGACGGCTGTTGAAGTTATAACAAATGCGTACCGTGATGGTGTAAAATGTTTGTTTTGTTATGTTTTTACGCGGTTTTAGGGGTTTTGATAGTTAATTCGGGGCGCTGTTTGCGGTGGGAGCAAGTGAGGGCATAGTTTTTTAAGAGGTGGCAGCCTCGTCGGAAGGCTGCACGCACACTCCCTCAGTCGCCCGTGGCGCCAGCTCCCTCTCGGAGGGAGCCTTGGGGAATTGGAATTCGGGGCGCTGTTTGCAGAGGGTACACGTATTTTCAGGCGGCGAGTTGTATTACTACGCAGTGATATTCGCTGCGCAAGTTTTAGGGCGAATAAAATATCACTTAAGCCGTAGGGCTTCAATATCACTCTTGCTTCCTCCGGCGATTTGTGTTATAATTAGGATGACACATGTAGGGCGGTGGCTTTGCCTGAAGCTTTTGTAATACAAAGGCGAGGCTTGCGATAAAACAGAATGATAAATAAGAATTTATGGGAGAGATATTATATGAAAAAATACATCGTAACAATATTAGTATTTTTGTTGTTGTTAGCGTTAGCATCCTGTGCCAATGAAAATGTCGTTTTGGATGATTCTCAAACATATGAAATAACATCCGATATTCACTCTTTAGATATTCAAATTAATGCCGCCGATTTCAAAATCAAACACGGAGATGCGTTTTCGGTAGAAAGTAATTTGAAATATCTGTCTGTATCCGAAAAAAACGGTGTTTTGACAATTGTGGATGAAGCAAAAAGCAATAGCAATTATACTAATGCAATCCTAACTCTTTACGTGCCCAATGGTATTGTGTTTCATGATGTGGATATAGAAACCGGGGCGGCAAAAATGACGGTGGATACTTTGTCCGCAAGCTCGGTGGAACTTAAACTCGGCGCGGGGGATGTGCGATTTGAGTCCCTTAACGCTTCTGCGAATGTAGATATTGAGGGCGGAGCCGGACAGATTACTATTGTTAGCGGCACACTAAACGATCTGTCACTTGAAATGGGAATAGGTGAATTGAACTTAACCGCCGCAGTGCTCGGAGAAAGTGATTTGACGTTTGGCGTTGGAGAATCTAATTTAACGCTGATTGGTAGCAAAGATGACTACAAAGTAGATGTTGAAAAAGGTCTTGGAAGCATTTCCGTTGATGGAAAGAATGTATCCGATTTCGGCAGCATCGGAAACGGCCAAAGTCATATTCATATTGAAGGTGGCATTGGGGCTGTCCATATTGTATTCCAAGAAGACTAACAAATTCCAATAGGTCGAACAGTTAGGAAAATAAGAATTTGACGAGGTGATTGTGATGACGGAAGATAGTTTGATCATAACAATCCAAAAAGTTGATAAAGATACAGAAACAGCAGAAGCATTGCTTGGATTTGTAAAAAG
>JAZRAF010000061.1:0-2294 GCA_045634425.1 Eubacteriales bacterium
GCAAGTGCCACGGTGCAAAGCAACGCAAGAATAAGGGTAAGGAGTAGCTTTATCTTTTTCATTTTGCGCCCCCCTTTCTCTTTTTGCTCTTATTGAGCTGCAGATTAAGCTTCTTTCCACTCTTGAGGTTCGATATAAGCAGCAGCACGAATACTGTTACTATAACGATAGTGGAAAGCGCGTACATATCGGGGGTAACCTTTTTCTTCGTCATCGAGTAGATGAGAAGGGGAAGGGTCTGGAAATTGGTAGGTGCAAGGAAATAGGAAATAACGAAATCGTCAAGCGACAGGGTAAACGCCATAACGAAGCCGGAGATAACGCCGGGCATAATGTTGGGCAGCTTTACCTTAAAGAACGCCTGCACGGGAGTGCATCCAAGGTCGAGTGCCGCCTCGGAAAGCGTGTTGCCAAGCTCGTTGATTCTCGGAAGGACCGAGAGAATAACGTAGGGCAGGCAGAAGGTCGTGTGCGCTATAAGCATAGCCGCAAAGCCGATGTCGTTATAATCTCCGATGGAGAACACCGCCATAACCGCCGCGAAGAAAAGCATCATCGACATACCGGTTACGATATCGGGGTTCATCATAGGAATGTTGGTCACGCCTGTGACGGTCGCCTTTACGTACTTGTTCTTCATCTTGTAGATGCCCTCAGCCGCCGCAGTGCCGATAACGGTCGCAAGCAGGGAAGAGGAGAGCGCAAGCACCAGGGAATTACGCAGCGACGCCCAGGTCTCGGGCGACTTGAACAGCTCAGCATACCACTGAAGGCTGAAGCCGGTGAAGTTAGCCGTGCTGTTCGATGCGTTAAACGAGAAGAGAATAAGTGTCAAAATCGGAATATAAAGCACTCCGAATATCAGGCACAAATAGATGATCGAGGCATATCTTTTAGTCTTTGTCATACGATAATACCTCCGTCATCGTCATTACCGAAGCGGTTCATTACCGTCAGCGAGATAAGTATCAGTATCATCATAACCAAGGAGATAGCCGCACCGACGTTCAAAGCACCCGTTACAAACTGGCGCTCGATGGTATCACCGATCAATTCAAACGTACCGCCGCCGAGCTTCTGGGAGATATAGAAGGTGCTGATAGAGGGGACAAGCACCATCGTCACGCCCGAAATTATACCCGAGCGGGAGAGAGGGAGAATAACTCTCGTAAGAGTCTTGGGCGTGTCACAGCCAAGGTCGGCCGCCGCCTCCCACATATGCTTGTCTATCTTGGGTATGCAGGTGTAAATGGGCATAACCATATAGGGCAAAAAGTCGTAGACCATGCCGAATATTACCGCCCCCTTCGTGCCAACGATGTGGAACGAGGTGTTAAGCAGGGAATTAAGGAATCCGCCGTCGTCAAGTATAGCCATAATTGAGTAGGTGCGGATAAGCAGGTTTGTCCACATAGGGAGCATAAGAAGCATAATAAACAGCTTCTGATGCTTGGGCTTCGCTCTTGCGATTATGTAAGCAAGGGGATAGCCGACAACAAGGCATATTGCCGTAGCAATTATCGACAGCTCAAGAGACAGCCAGAATATCTGTCCGTACTCGCTGAGCGCCGCAATATTCTCAAACGAAAAATTACCGTCTGCATCCGTGAAAGCGTAGAAGACAACGATTACGAGAGGCAGAATGATAAAAAGTATCGCCCAGAAAATATGCGGCGCCGCCGCGATAGAGCGCATTAAAGATTTCTTTTTGTTCATTTTTTACCAAAGGGGAAAAATGACATTTCCCGTCACTTTCATCAGTAATAGAATCAGAACTCCTCTGCGGCATCCGCGTCGGAAAGCTGGTCGATCTCGTCTGAGAAGGACGAGTAGTCGCCAAATTTGCCGGAATACTTCGACTTTTTCATAATATGTATAGCATCGGGCTCGATGTATACGCCGATGTTTGCCTCGGGCGCAACGTAGTCGGTGGACTGGATCATCCACTTAAAGCCCTTGATGTCCACGATGATCTCGTAGTGAACACCCTTAAAGGTAACGCTTGTAACCTTACCGGTAAGCATACCCTTGTCGATAGCAACGACGTCAACGTCCTCGGGGCGGATAACTACGTCAACGGGCTCGTTCTTTGCAAAACCGCCGTCAACACAGTCGAATACGTGACCCGCAAGCTTGACCTTGTTATCCTCAAGCATAATACCGTCAAGAATGTTACTCTCGCCGATAAAGTCCGCAACAAATGCGTTCTTAGGCTCGTTGTATATATCGGTGGGCGTTCCTATCTGCTGGATCTCACCGTCCGCCATAACGACGACGGTATCCGACATAGAGAG
>JAZRAF010000062.1:0-2388 GCA_045634425.1 Eubacteriales bacterium
AAGCCGCAAGTGAGGTAATGGCTATCTTCGAGGCGGTGTGTGGCGGTGCTGCACGCCCGGATGCAAAGATAGCCGAGATCTCCGAAAAGCTTTTCAATTCCGCAAAATAATGGGTAACGCGGGACGCCCGGGAGGTCGTCCCCTACATAGCACCCGAAAAATAACGATTATATCGTAGGGGTCGACGTCCTCGGCGACCCGATAAAAAAAGGCTTGACCGTGTGGTCAAGCCTTTTTCTTATTTAATTGTAATGTATCTCTGCCTTGCCAAGCGGCTCGTTGTCCTCGCCGACCTTTATCCTCGCAAACGCCTCGGCATCTGCGGCGTAATAAACGTCAACAAGACCCAAGCACTCGGTGAATACGCCGTTTGCGATACCTACGGTATCGGTGGAAAGGGTCATCTTGGTTATCGATGCAGGTGCACCAACGACCCAGCCGTCCACGGTGGACACGCCTTCGCTTGTCTTAACAACGCAATCCGCACCGTAAAACGCCTGCACTCCAACCTCCTCAAGCGAGGTGGGAAGCTCAACGGTTACAAGCGAATAGCACTGTGCAAACGCCTTGTCGCCAATCTTCGTAATACCGTCCTCAAGGTTTATGCTTGTAAGTGAAGTACATCCGAAAAACGCCGACTGCTCGATTTCCTTAAGTCCGCTCGGCATCCTTACCGTCTTAAGCTCGGTACAGCCCTCAAAAGTGCCCTGGGGCAGGATCTCGCGTCCCTCGGAGATAGTCACCTCCAAAAGACCGTCGCACTTGTAAAATACCATTATCTCCATCTCGCAAGCGGGAAGAGTAAGGCTTGTCAGCGCGTTGCAGGCATCAAACGCCTGTTGACCGATATATTCAAGCCCATCGGGCAGGGTCAGCACCTTTGCGCTGTCGCACTGCACGAATGCGCCCTCGCCAATGGTCTTAAGCGTTGTGGGGCATTCAATAGCCTCAAGGCTTCTGCAAATAGCAAACGAGTAGTTGCCGATGTCGGTAAGTCCCTCAGGGAAGGTAACGCTCTTAAGCGCACGGCATCTGAAAAACGCATAGTCACCGACCTTCTCATACGTGCCGTTGACCGTGAACTCTGCAAGGGATGCACACTCACTGAATGCGTTGTTGCCGATCTTGCCAACGTTTCCGTTGATCGTGATCGACTTTATCGAGGTACAACCGCTGAACGATCTTGCCGAGATCACCGTGTCACCCGTAACCGTCACGCTCTCAAGCGTCGTGGGCACGTGGTCTGCGTTCTTCTCAGGCTCGCTCGCACCGAATATATATCCAAAATGGTTGTTGACCGTTCCGTTTCTTTCCGCACCGATAAAGGGCAGAGAAATGCTTACAACGCTCTTACAGCCGTAAAACGCTCTCATTCCGATGCTTTTTACACTGTCGGGTATCTCAATGCTCGTAAGGCTTGCACAGTCGTAAAACGCCTCGTCCGCAATTCCTCGCGTTCCGTCGATCAGCTTGACCGTATTTACCGACTCGGATGCGCTTATTACCCATCCGTCAACGTATCGTACACCCTCCGCCATCGTGGTAATGCCGTCACAGCCCTCAAATGCGCCGTGCATTACTGTTGTAACACTGTCGGGGATCGTTATCTTCGTTATATCGCTGTGGCCACGGAAAGCACCGCTCTTGATGCCTATCGTGCCCTCGCGCAGTGTAACCTCGGTCACACCACCCTCGCAGCCGATCGCCCAAACGCCGTTATAAATAACGCCGCCCTCGACGTCCTCGCCCGTGCACGCAGACAGGGAAGCGCACGCAAAAATCAGCGTGAGCAAAGCAACAAGTGCCAAAAATCCCTTTTTCAAAACTTATTCACCTCCGTATTTCATATCCAGCTCTTCCTTGAGCATTGTGAAAAGGTAGTATGAAAATCCGATAAGAATTACCAAAACCGCCGTCGCAAGCGCACCCATCCAGGGCAGGGCGGACATTACCGTCGCCGTTGCCTGCTGGTTAAGCACGAGCCTTGCATAGCCGTTTGAATAAACGTTGACGCATCTGATCACACCAACTGCGATCATCATTCCAACAAGGGTAAAAATTCTTCTCTTTATGCTGCGGTGAAAATCCCTGTCCGCACGCGAGTATCTCTCGTCCGATGGGGGAATCGCCGTATTCTCGTATGCAAATGCGGTAACAAGCTTGCCAAGCGAAATAGCCATAGCAATAAACGCCACAAGCTCGAGCGTCGCAGTGATCTCAACCGCGTTATAAACGGTGTGCGCCACACCCTCGCTAAGCAGGGCAGCGTATCCGTAATTATAAAGGAAGAAGCTTTCCGCAAGGTAGGAAACGCTCGATACAAAAGTGTATATCGCGCCCGTAAGCACAGTGGGCATAACCCTTGCCGATACGCTCCCGCGCATCCTT
>JAZRAF010000063.1:0-2123 GCA_045634425.1 Eubacteriales bacterium
TTTTTGAGGTGCTCAACACCCTTGGGGCTTGTAACGTCGCCAATTGCTAAGATTTTCAAAATGATTCTCTTTTCTATGCCCGCTTTGATTTTATTTTGTCGCGGGCGATATTATTTTACCACATTTGCGCCCGTATTTCAACCCCTGCGCATACAAAAAGCGAGAATACCCTGCATTTTGGCATTCTCGCTTGTCTTTTTAGTTGAACAGCTTCTTGAAGAAGCTCTGTCTTTTGCCCGTGTTGCCCTCGCCAAGAGTTTCTGAGAACTTTTCAAGCAGCTTTTTCTGCTCGTTCGTCAGATTTCTGGGGGTTTCAACCGTTACGGTGATGATAAGGTCGCCCTTGCGCTTGGTGTTGACGTCGGGAATACCCTTGCCCTTAAGGGTAAAGGTCGTGCCGGTCTGAGTTCCCTCGGGGATCTCGTACTTCTCGGTCTTGTCGCCGAGGGTGGGAATGTCGATCTTTGCACCGAGAGCCGCCTCGGAGAAGGAGATCGGGATCTCGCAGTAGATGTTGTTGCCGCTTCTTGTGAAGATCTTGTGCTCCTTGACTCTTACCTCAATGATAAGGTCGCCCGCAGGACCGCCGTTTCTGCCGGCAGAGCCCTGTCCGCGCAGAATTATGCGCTGCATCGAGTCAATTCCGGCAGGGATAGTGACCTCAAGCTTCTTGTTGATCTTGATAAAGCCCTTGCCGTTACAGTTTTTACAGGGAGTTTTGATGATCTTGCCCGCGCCACGACAGGTCTGACAAGCACGCTGAGTCTGCATATATCCAAGCATCGTCTGCTGCTGAACGGTTACGGTACCCGTACCGCGACAGGTCTGACAGGTGTCAGCGGTCGTGCCCTTTGCCGCGCCGGTCGCACCGCACTCGGGGCAGGCCTCAACTCTTGCAAAGGAAACCTCTTTTTTGCAGCCGAACACAGCCTCGTCAAAGCTGATGGTGATGCGTGTAGCAACGTCCTCGCCACGTGTGGGCGCATTTCTGTTTCTCGATGAGGAGCCGCCGCCACCGCCGCCAAAGAATGAGGAGAAGATGTCGCCAAAGTCGAAGTCAGCACCGCCGAAGCCGCCAAATCCGCCAAAGCCCGATCCGCCGCCACCCATAGAGGGGTCGAACGCCGCGTGACCGTACTGGTCGTACTTGCTTCTCTTGTCGTCGTCAGAAAGAACGTCGTAGGCCTCGTTGACCTCCTTGAACTTCTGCTCCGCGGTTGCATCACCGGGGTTCATGTCGGGGTGATACTGCTTCGCAAGCTTACGGTAAGCTCTCTTTATTTCGTCCGCCGAGGCACTCTTTTGTACGCCGAGGACCTCGTAATAATCTCTTTTATCTGCCATAGTTGTTCCTTAATTGATGGATTAAAGCACTTGACGGGGTCGCCTCATCTTTGCGATTGGGGCCACCCCGTGTAGCGTTATTTTAGGTCTTATCCTCGAAATCTGCGCCGTATACGTTGCCGTCACCGTCCGCGCTTGCACCGCCCTGTGCGCCGTTTGCCTGCGCCTGCTCGGCATAGAGCTTCTCTGCGATGGGGTAGAACGCCTTCTGGAGCGCCTCGGTGTCAGCCTTGATAGCCTCGGTGTTGCCACCCTTTACGGTTTCCTTAAGCTTTGCGATCGCGTCGTTTACGGGAGCCTTGTCAGCATCGGTGATCTTGTCGCCGAGGTCAGCCATAGTCTTTTCGGTCTGGAAAATGGTGTTCTCAGCCATATTCTTAACCTCAACGGCTTCCTTCTGCTTCTTGTCCTCCTCGGCAAACTTCTCTGCCTCGCGGACTGCCTTTTCGATATCCTCCTTGGACATATTGGTGGAGGAGGTGATGGTGATGTGCTGCTCCTTGCCGGTGCCCTTGTCGCAAGCGGTTACGTTAACGATACCGTTAGCGTCGATGTCGAAGGTAACCTCGATCTGAGGAACTCCTCTGGGAGCTGCGGGAATACCGTCGAGAATAAATCTTCCGAGAGTGGTGTTTCCTGCCGCCATCTCGCGCTCGCCCTGGAGAACGTGGATCTCAACGGATGTCTGTCCGTCTGCGGCTGTGGAGTAAACCTGGCTCTTCTTTACGGGAATTGTTGTGTTACGGTCGATGATTCTGTTGAATACGCCACCGAGAGTC
>JAZRAF010000064.1:0-39136 GCA_045634425.1 Eubacteriales bacterium
CTGGGGTCCTTGTACCTGTGCTCTTTGTCAGGCGGCAGGCACTCCCGACGCAACTCACCCCGGCGGTATTGAAACCATCGGTTGGCCCGATAAAACTATAGCAGACACCTATACCAAGGAACTTATATGGTTCTTAAGCACCGGTGGCGCTAATGCTTATACTCTCGTTGGTTGGAAAAACGCAGAAACCGATGAGCTGTATGATATTAACACCACTATCACCCCGGATATGTGCTCCGGTAGTGATATTACTCTTGTTCCCGTAATCGAGCTCAACGAGTATGATTTCTATTATGTATCCGACGGAATCACACGTTATGGAACTTTTGGAGATGATCTGACGCTCTCCGGTCTCATTTCGATGGCTGATGAGGATATTAATGTAGAAGATGATGTATCCACCATTGTTCTCCTTAAAAATTACACACTTAAGCTGACTGACTATCTCGAGATCAAAAAGAAT
This sequence comes from Eubacteriales bacterium, assembly GCA_045634425.1. GTDB lineage: Bacteria > Bacillota > Clostridia > Oscillospirales > CAG-272 > UBA1740. The sequence continues at coordinate 464 of JAZRAF010000064.1, forward strand.
ATTACTATTGATCTTGGCGGTAACACCCTTTATATCAGCCAGGGTAAGCAGTCAGGATTTAAGCCCTCCACTGGCGTAAAATTCAAGCTTGCAAACGGTACGATAGTCGTTGCTGCTGAGGATACTTACAACAACAACAAAACCGACAAACAAACTCACGCGATAGTTTCCGAAATTGGTTCTAATGCGCAGGTTTACTTCAAGAACGTTAACACCTACGGTTATGCTATTGCTTATTCGTGGAGCAACCCTTACAAGGTATATGTCGACGGCGGTGAGCATCATATGTACACCAATTATGACAACCTTACCTATCCCGGTTGGATCTGCGGTAATGATAATATCGTAGCCGAAGTAAAGAACGCAACTATCTACCTTGATCACAAGGAAGCTTTCCTTATCGGCTTCCAGAACTACAAGGTGGAGTCCGGCACAGCCCCCAAGAGCTCTGCTACATTCGAGAATTGTACCATTATAGACAACGAAGCGACCAAGGGTATCATTCAGGGCCTTAATAAGTGTTCTACGATTACCTTTACCTACTGTAATATCATCGGTAAGATCGCTCCCGGTGGCACTACTAATGACGGTGTAAATAAAGATTCCGTTGTTGGCTCTATCGTTGTTGGCGAGGGCTGTAAAATTAACGTTGAAACCCTCGGTAACGCAGTAGTAGTTCTTGCACCCGACGTCAAGATCAGTGCCTGCAGCATTACTGTAACGCTTCCTGTTAAGGTCGCTAACGGCCTTTGGAACGTCGAAGGCTTTGAGATTGAGGACGGTACCGTTACCGTAACCTACACTGTTTGCGATGTTAAATTCGTCGATGATGTCGAGAGCGGAGAGAAGATCTTCGCGGTTGTTGACGGTGTAAACATCACTGAATACGAAGATCTTGCATCTGCAATTGAGAACGCTCCTGCCGGTGCAACGATCAAGCTCCTTAAGGACGCTGTAATCCCTGCTTACGGAACTATTGCTGTTATTGATAAACCTATCACTATCGATCTCGGTGGCTTCCATCTTCAGATAGTTCAGCATTTCGCAGCCAGCCAGATTATACTTGACACTACCGAAAGTGTAACCATTATCAATGGACGCATTTCCTGTGCGGCAGATTCCGTATACAGAAAGCTCCTTACTACTACCACAGCGTTGTATGACGTTGGTGAGCCCCTCTTTGTAGCAAACAAGGCTGTTAAGCTTACCCTTCAGGGCGTTTATACTTACACTGCGGGTATTCTTTATAACACCGCTTCCGGTACTGAGTTTACCGTCAACGGCGGTTACCACAAGCAGTATTCTATCACATATCCTACTACCGTCTACTACGAGCGCGGTCTTGTAATCTCTAAGGCGAACGTAACCGTTCTCTTCCAGAATGCAAGCATTGATCTTGACTGGTGCGGTTCTCTTCTCGTAAGCTCGTCTGTAAATGAAAGCTCTTACGACAATGCAGAATCTATCTTCACTTACGATGGCTGTAAGGTTTACTACACCGGCGCACAGAACCCCATCATCCGTGTTGCAAATAGCAAGACCTTCGTATACTTCAAGGATTCGGCTGTTTACGGTGCATTTGTAAAGCCTGTCAATGAAGATGGCGAGAGTTTCACCTCGGCCAACCTCTTCTTTGACGAGAAGTGCACATGGTACAACCCCAGTCCTAGCGGAACGCTTATTTATCCCACTCTTCCTGATGGATATGCTTTCATTGCTGTAACCGGCGGTTCAACAAAAGTAAGCTTTGACAAGTACTCCGCGAGCGGAACGATACACGGTGGCACGTTTGAATTCTCCGCAACCGCTGAAACCTTTGAATTTGTCATTCGTTATACGGTTGGTAAACCCAGCGATCCTTCGTTCAAGGTAAGCTCCGGCACCGCAACTATGTATTATGATGACTCTATGACACTCGCACAGATCATCAATGCTACCGATGCAGGCTCTACTATTATCTTCCTTAAGGATCACGAGATCATAACCGACCGTAACAAAGGCACAGATGATAAACTCGGCAGTTATACGGCTACCTATATCAACATAAACAAGGCTCTCACCATCGACCTTAACGGTAATACTCTTACCATCGTGATGCGTGCGAAGAACGGCGGCTTCAATATCCAGACCACCGATACCGTAACCTTCCAAAACGGATATATGGTTGCGATTGCTCATCCTGATTACAAGTATGATAATGGTACCACCGATAGCAACACCTATGCACTTGTAACTGTTAACAAATCAACGGCAAACGTTATTTTCAACAATGTAAACACCACCTGCGGTGCTCTTATCTACTCCTACGATAGCAACTACAACGTTACTGTCAATGGCGGTGTGCACACCCTTACCGGTGCGCGCGATATTAATACTAGCGGATTTATCGCAGGTCAGGCAAACTTCACCGCAACCGTTAATGGCGCAACCTTCTACGTAAACAAGGGTTATCTTGTCGCTGCATCCTCTTATAAAGAGCTTGCAAAATATGATGGCGAGGAAATTAAGGTTGACGAAGTATTAAAGGAAATCAAAACAACCATCACCTTTAACAATTGTAATATTATTGCATCCTCTCCTTCAAATAGCATTGTCGGACAGGCAAACGAGTTTACGTACATTAACTTCAACGAGTGTAATATTATCGGCAGCATCACTCCCACAATAAACCCCAGCGATACCAACTACTATCAGGACGGCAACATGTTCGATTTCGACCGTCCTGAGTGCGATTGCGAGTCGTTCAATGACGGTGATGATGGCGACGGAAAGTGTAACAACGTTCTTGTTTATTGCACCAAGTGTAAGCTTGCCTTTATTGAGGGCGATCCGAGAAAGTGCGGCAACCTCATTTGTGTAAAGTGTAATACCGGCTTCGTAGACGAAAAAGAGAATAACGGTGACGGCAACGGCATTTGTGATAAGTGTGACGTTGGCACTTACGAGGAATGCCAAGACAATTATTGTGGCGCGAGCAAGCCTATCTGCGGCAAGTACGATCCCGCCACCTTGACCCACATCAAGGTTTGTCCCGCGACTAACATCGTTATCAGTGCAGGAACTCTCTTCACCGCACAGTCCAACCTTGCTAACACCACGTTCGCAAATGAGTACGTTTACTACAAGACTACAATCGAAAAGGTTGAAATCGAGGGTATAGTTTACATCTTCGACCGTAAGGCAGACTATATGTACGTCACCTGGTACGATGAAAACGGCAAAGTAATTGGTGAGCCCACTAAGGTTGACGGAAGCTTTGAAAACCTTGCTGACGTTGCTCCCAAGTACACAGGCAATGGCGGTGTTTACAACGGCTGGTACAAGATCGGCGGCTATATCGCAAATTCTTGGACTCTCACCCTTGGCGGCACTGATGCAGAAGATCTCAACTCTCTCGATCTCACTAAGGACATAGCACTTTATCCCCAGGCTTGCCCTGATAAGATCAGCGCATATCTCACTGAGGTAATGTACAACTTGTCCATTACCGGCGCAATTCGCAACAACTTCTACATTCCCACAACTCCCGAAAACGTTAAGATTCTTGGCGTTTACGTAGGAGACAAGGAAATCAAGGGCACTCTCGTTCTTTACCGTGATCACGACGGCGATCCCGTTTACTACACTATGTACGTGCTTGGCGAGGTAGGCGCAACCGAGTTTACCAAGTCCACCGAGGTTCGCGTTAAGTATATGGTAAACGGCAAGATTGAGCTTGAGCAGCTCTACACCATTTCACCCGAGAAGTATGCAAATGCCGTATATAAGTATTATGAGGTAGATAAGGATAAGGAAGCAAACGATAAAACTCGCAAGTATAGCGATGCTGCATACAACGTTGTTGCAGACCTTGTAAGATACTCCTATCTCCTCTCTGTATATGCATCCGCTGAAGGTGCAAATATCACCGATGAAGAGCTTGCGGCTATTACCGCTCTTTACAACAAGATGTCTGCGCTTTGCTCCGAGCTTCCCGGCGCTAACGGCATGGCTGGCTCAATTGCAAATGCAAGCAATCTTAAGGGATTCATCAAGTCTGCTGCATATGAGGCATCTAAGTATGAGCCCAGATGGAAGTTCGTGCTCGATTCCTCTGCAAACATTGTAGATATCAAGATTACTCTTGAGGGATACAACAACAGCGTGCTTAGCGACCGCACAAACTTCGGTACTCAGACATACGGTATCACACCGATCACCACCGATGCCGATGGCAACCTTGTAGCATACACCGAGAAGATTCCCGTTTATAACATAGCACAGCTCATTACAATTACTGTTATTAAGGCAGACGGCACCCCAATCTCCGGCACCTTCGACCTTAAGACATACTATTCCGGAATAAGCGAAAACAAGGCGGCGGCAGACTTTATCGAGGCTGTTGTTGCACTTAGTAACTCCAGCATCGCTTACAAGTTCCCCGAGGGCAAGATCACTACTAACGACGTTGCGGACTTCTTCGTTTGTGATCACGCTGATGCTACCACGCTTGATCCCGTAGTTGACGGTATATACCACTTCAAGCCTCACTTCTGCGCGAAGTGCGACGCATACCTCTTCTACTACGAGGAGTACGGCGCAGTAGCAGACGGTAAGACCAATCGTACCCGCGCAACTCACGTTTCCGGCACTAACGATTACGAGGCTATCTACTGGACTCACGCAAACGCTAACGAGTGGAAGGAAAGAACCGATCTCTCCCACGGCAAGAACGTTGCAGTCGTCGGTAATAGCGATCCCTCCAAGCCTGTTTATTACTACATTAGCCTTCCCGAGGGTAGAGGACTTTATAAGATCGATACCAACGACGATGGTGAGGTAGATACCGTTTATAAGAACGGTAAGAACCTTGGCGAAATCATAATCGCAACCGACACCTCTTGGAACGGTGTAAACTGGATCATCGATGACGATACGCTTTGTAATGCAAAGAATTGCTCGTGTCAGTATGAGGATGTGAATGGTAAAAAAGTTTCAAGAAAGCATAGCTACACTGGTCAGACTATATTCCTCATTGATGAGTATGGCTCGGAGAACGTAATTGAAAGTGACTGGATCCGTATTGACAAGTTGGAATCTATCAATCCCGGTACCACCAATATCGGTTATGCTCCCGGTCGCAAGATGCTTGTACATCTCGAAAGCAATGAGAGAAAGATCAACTACCGTTATGGCTCTAACGCAAGCAACGGCGTTAACATCAATGAGATTATTCTTGTTGACGAGTTTGGTAATATCGATCCCTCAACTCCCGTTCAGTGGACTTACACTAAGCTCACCAAGGTAACAGCATATGCAGTAGATACCGATCCTATCAAGATCTCCGGTCTTGATAAGGACGGCACCACCATCAATGCGAGCTACGAGTCTTACGTAAACAACTCAATGTCCATCGACATTCCTCACTATGTAAGCTGTGGTAGAAATATTACCATACGCCGTTCTAACGCAACCATTGAGGGTATTGACCGCTTCTTCACCGAGGAGGTTGCAAACTCTCACGTTACTAACAAGAGATTTGCATACACCTTCATCGTATCCCAGTGGTGTTCTAATGCAACCATCAAGGATATGCTTGTTGTTAACCACAATAGCCAGTCGGGCGCTACGGGAACCAGCCAGGGATCTTACGAGTTCAGCGGCTCTGATGCAAACGCAACCAGCTGGATCAACTGTAGAACTAAGAATATGTTCTCCGGCTCTATTAATGGTAGTGCGATTGATAGTCCCGAGATCGCATATCCCATTTACAGAGGTCTCTTTGGTACTAACCGTATGCGTAATATGTACCTTAAGGATTGTTACCTCAACTCGTTCGACTCACATACCGGTTCTCACAACGTAACCATCGAGGATACCGTGCTTGAGCATATGAACTTCGTTGGCGGCGGTGATATCAATATTAAGAAGGTTACCATCTATACCTCCATAAGTAGCGGACTTGGTTTTGCGTTTAACCTTCGCGATGACTACGGTTCGAGCTGGAACGGGGACGTGTATGTTGATGACCTTACCATTAAATACGGTGAGGGTCAGGCGTCTAAGGGTATCACTCTTTTCAAGGGTACGTACAAGAATCAGTACTACGGATTTGATAGCACATATGTTCCTCAGAATATAACTATCAACGACTTCAAAGTTGAAGAATACCGTGTTACTGTTGATGATGATGGTGTGCGCGGCGAAGAGACAGTTGTATCAAAGAATGCAATCACGGTTTATCTGTATTATGCACTTAAAGACCTGAAGGCGGAAGATGTTCCCGCAACTAGCGTAGCAGGTGCTAACCTTCCTACCGCTACTACTGGTAAAGACTACGGTACCAACCACCTTGAATGCACCAAGACACTCACTATTACCAATAGCCCTGCTCTTAAGGTTGAAAACCTTCCCGCAGGTAGCTTCTGGGCTGGCATGGAAGTCACTGTGGATGATGCTAAATATAAGTATCAGGGTGGCAAGTGGGTAGAAGATGAAGGAAACAATCAGTAAAGCAAAACCTTCAAAACTCGAAAAACCTAATAGCAAAAACCTAAAAGGGCAGACCTCGGTCTGCCCTTTTTTCTTTAACATCGGCCCCTCTTTGCAAAGGGAGCAATTGTAGGGACAGGCGGCCTCGACTGTCAGTCCCGGAGTTAAATCACGTCGCAAGCTGCGACATATCACGTTGCATACGGCAACATATCACGCACGAAGTGCATATCACTCGCCGTAGGCGAATACCCCCATCCCCCACCCCGTGTAACGTTATTTCACCTTTTGGACTCCAAAACAAGCCCTAAAAGCCCCTCTTTTCATCATTTTCTACCAAATTTGTTAAAAAAGCACAAACAGGCGCAAAATGTCCTCGCGCTATTGACAAATAATAACGAAAGTGTTATAATTTAAAGGAACGTGCTAAATATTTTGGTATTTTGCGCGCATTATTATTTAGGAGCTCGTATGACTTCACTTAAAAACAAACGTCGACTTTCTCTTATAGGCATCGACCTTATCATATTCGTGGCAGTGTACCTTTTGGTTTGCATCCTTCTTTCCTTCACGCAGAAGGTTGTGCTGTCATTCTTCGGATACGTTTTCAACGTTTTCGCAATATATACCTGCGTGTTTGCGGCGCGCCTTGTTATAGGTATCTACTCGAATATGTGGCGCTATTCCAACGCCATTCTTTCGCTTGAATTGATCCTTGCGGACTTCATCGGCGGCGGTGTCGCCGTACTGATAACCGCATTCGCTCCCCCCGCAAACATCGGTGGTTGGCGTACCTGTGCGTTCGTTAGCATGGCCTGCCTTATGACGCTCGCGTCCCGCTTCGTGTACCAGCACGTTCACCGCAGCCAGAACATCGCACACAACAAGACCGCAGCCAATAAAATCCCCGTCGCCATCATCGGCGCGGGTCAGATCGGCAGCCTCCTCGCCGAGGAGCTTCTTTACGATAAGACCTCGAACTACACCCCGATGTTCTTCGTCGACAAGGACGCAAACAAGGTTGGCATCAGCTTGCTTGGCCTGCGCGTTTACGCAAACGACGATAAGCTCGCCGAAAAGATCCGTAATAACGGCGTAAAAGAGGTCTTCCTCGCGATCTCCGATCTCAATGAAGAAAAGATCCAGAACTTCTACGACTTCTATACCGGCCTCGGCTGCAAGGTAAAGATCTACGACTTCCCGATCAAATCCGACTCCGACGGCGCGAGCAAAAAGCGCGCAATTCGTGAGGTCCGCATCGAGGACCTGCTTTTCCGCGATACCATCAAGGTCACCGACAGCTCAGCCGCTGATTACTATAAGGACAAGATCGTCCTCATCACCGGTGGCGGTGGCTCGATCGGAAGCGAGCTTTGCCGCCAGGTCGCACAGTGCGCACCTAAAAAGCTCATCATCCTCGACATCTACGAGAACAACGCCTACGATATCCAGCAGGAGCTGCTCCGTAAATACAAGGGCACCCTCGACCTCTGTGTCGAGATAGCATCCGTGCGCGACCGCGCTCGTCTCGATGCAATTTTCGCCTACTATCGCCCTGAGATAGTGTTCCACGCCGCAGCGCATAAGCACGTTCCGCTTATGGAGCACTCGAACGCCGAGCCCATCAAGAACAACATCCTCGGCACGTATAACACCGCCGATATGGCAGAGAAGTACGGCACCGAGAAATTCATACTCATATCCACCGACAAGGCGGTTAACCCCACCAACGTTATGGGCGCATCCAAGCGTCTTTGCGAAATGGTCATCCAGTGCCGCAAGGATAGCGCAACCGCATTTGCCGCTGTCCGCTTCGGCAACGTCCTTGGCTCTAACGGCTCCGTTATCCCCCTCTTCACTAAGCAGATCGCCGCAGGCGGCCCCGTAACCGTTACCGACAAGCGCATCATCCGCTACTTTATGACCATTCCCGAAGCATCCGGCCTCGTTATGCAGGCGGGCGCTATGGCAAAGTGCGGCGAGCTCTTCGTCCTCGATATGGGTAAGCCGGTCAAGATCCTCGACCTTGCCGAAAATATGGTCAAGCTCTCCGGCCTCACTCCTTACGTTGATATCGATATTATCGAAACCGGCCTTCGTCCCGGAGAGAAGCTCTATGAGGAGCTCCTTATCAAGACCGAGGACCTTCAGAAGACCGAAAACGACCTTATCTTCATCGAGCGTGATACCCCCTTCACCCGTGACGAGATCGATCAGAAGATCGAAACGCTCGTAAGCGCGGTAGAGCGCAACGCAGATAAGATCGCCTCCCCCGAGATCACCGAAGCGATGAAGTCTGTTGTCGCCACCTTCTACTCCCCCGAGGAGATAAACTCCGGCGCCTCCGACTCCGAAGAAATGAAGCTCGCATCAGCAAAATAAAAAACAATGCGTTGATGGCCCACAGGGTACTATCAACGCATTGTTTTTCTTATTTATTTATCCCCAAACGTGCTCGGGGAGCTCAATCGGTGAATCAACGGGCGCGCCGCAGTTGTCGCACTTGTTGTTCTTGTTGTAGTCAACGCAATAGGGGCAGTAGGGCGCATAAACCTCGCCGCACTTGTCGCAAACGTCATTACCGTCCTCGTCAAGATGAGGCGCACACTCGCCGAGCGCCGTGCCGCAAAGGTCACATACGTTGTTGCCCTCTTCGTCGGGGTGAGTGATGCATCTGTAGCAAACGTCACAGCGCAGGTCGCCGTTGTAGTCCGCATGGTCGTGCGTGATCTTCTGTATCACGTCGCCGCACTTGTCACACTCGTTGTTGCCGTCCTCGTCCTTGTGCTCGGTGCACTCAAGATTTTCGCCGCAAACGTCGCATCTCAAATTCTCGTTTGCATCGCTGTGCTCGGTGCAGACAGGATCAAACTTAACTCCGCACTCGTCGCAAATATCGTTTCCGTCCTCATCCTTGTGTCCGGAGCACTCGGGGCGCATATCAAACTCGCAATAATCGCACAAATAGTTCTCGTCCTCGTCGGTGTGATCGTTGCAATCGTCTGTGTGCTCGTTAGCACAAATGTCGCATTTCTTGTCGCGGTTTACGTCGATGCACTCGCTCATCTTGATCGAGCAGTAGTCGCAAAAATGATTGCCGTTTTCGTCAAAATGCTCGGTGCAAGGAGCGCTGTAAATGTCGCCACATTTGTCACACGTATGGTTAAAATCGGTGTCAGCGTGCTCGCAATTTGCTATGTATTCAGCACCGCAGGTGTCGCAAAGACCGTTGTTGTTTTTGTCGGTATGCTCGGTGCATGGGGCGTCCTCATAGCAGGCACAAAGCGACAGCGCCAGCGATACCGCAACGCCCATCGCAAGTAATCTTTTTATCTTCATATAATACCTCAAAAAGTTTATATATCTATTCTACCATTTTTCCTCACTCTTTGCAAGCCTTTTTCGCTAATTTTCATATAATATTAACGTGCGGCGTAAAGACCGTAAAAAATATAGGAGTCAATCGGCAGCCCTCAATAAAGCACGCAGAGCAAATCGCCCTGCGTGCCTCTTTTTATATAGCTCTCGACTTAGAGCAGGTAAGATAGATTATCTGATTCTTTTCGCTTATGCGCTTAAGCACCTTGAGCGCCGTCGCACACTTTTTGTCGTCGAAATGCGCAAAGGGGTCGTCAAGCATAACGAAGGGAAGCTCCTTGTCGTAAAGGGTCTCGACCAGCGCAAGCCTTGCCGCAAGGGTGAAAAAGTCCTGCGTTCCGCGGCTGTAAGCCTCGGTCGGCTTCGACGTGCCGCCGTCGTTCTTCGTAATGCCAAAGCTTGTGTCCATCGTGAACTCGTCGGGGTTCTCGTTTCCGATAAGGCGCATATATTCCGCAAACGCCGCACGGGTCTTTCCAAGGTACTTCGCCGTCAAAAGATCCTTCGCCTTCGTAAGATGATCCTTCGTCAGGTTAATAACCTGCAGCCTCTCCTCACACTCTGCAAGCAGGGCAGTAAGCTCAGCCTTCTTTTCGTTAAGCTCGTCAAGTCGGCTTGCCTCCTCGGCATCGCGCTTGCACTCGCGCTGAAGCAGGGTAACCTCACCGCGCAGGCGGCGCACCGTCTCCTCAAGCTCCGCGCGCATCGCATCTGCATTCTCGTTGAGTATTACGTTTCCGCTCTTGTTAAGCTTCTCAACGTTAACGCCGTACTCACGCACGATGTACGCCACCTCTGCCGAAAGCTCCTTAACTCGCTCGGTGAGGTAATCGTGATCGGAAATATGCTGTCTTATCTGAAGATAAGGATCGCCCTCACCAACCTCGAATTTTGAAAGGAATGCTCTGCATTCATCGCCGTAGGCAGTAAGCTGATCAACGTCAGCCTGTATAGTGGCAGCTCTCTCCTCGGCAACCTCAAGCTCGGCCTCCTTCTTTGCCTTGATGGCAATAAGGGTAGAAAGAAACTCGCCGTCCTCGACGTAGCTCTTTCCCTCACGTCCGAGCATCGCGCGTATTCCGTTTGTAAGATCGTCCTCGCCGGAGTCCTTCTTGACCGCCGCGAAATTAGCCACCGCCGCGATAAGCGTAATAACGCCGGCTCCGATAAGCGTCGCACCGACGATGGTGTTGACCGTCGCCGCAAATACGCCGCCCACCGCCGCAAGTATGATCGAAAGCATCATAAGGGCAGGGAACGCCTTCTTCGGGCTCTTCTTTTCCTTCTTTGCGCCAAGCCTTTCGATAAATCCCTCAGCCTCGGCAATGTCGCGCTTGATAAGCTCGCGCTTGTCCGTCGTGTCCTTAGCAATAGCCAGCCGGTCCTTAAGCGCGCGATAGCTGTCTGCAGTCCTCTCGGCCTGTCTGAGCTCGCCCTGCGTGGGGATCTCTCCCTTGAAGAAGGCCTTCACCTCCTCAAGCTTCTTTTCCGCCTCGTCCTTTGCAGCCTTCTTGGTGAGGTACTGCTTCTCGTATGAAAGCGTCTGCTTCTGCGAGTCTATCTCGATTATCTTCGCCTCGATTTCAGCAACCGTCTTTGCCTTTTCCTTAACGCTCGCTTCCTTTTCGGGCAGGGCGTCGATTATTCTCGTCACGTCGTTGATCTCGCCGTCAAGTGCACTGATAGCCGCCTTGACCTCGCTGATTCGACCCGAGCCACCCCTCTTGTAGTAATACTTTCTGCGCTCCTCGAGCATATCCACCGCCTCGTCAAGCTCGCCAACGTCACCGTCGCAGCCAACAAGGTCGGAAAGCTTTGCTGAGATAGTCTTGTTGTCATTCTTGACCGACAAACGCCTCTCGGATAAGAATACCGTGCGCTCAAAGCCGTCCACGTTGATTCCGAAAAGCTCCTCGCCGATATTAGGCCCGTAATCCTTCGACTCCTTGCCGCTCTCGCAGTCGTAAAGAGCGAAGGTGTCGTCCGCCGCCTTTGCGGCAAAGGTTCTCTCTATCCTGTACTTTTTCTTGCCAACCGAAAAGGTAAGCGTGCCGCCACAGGCACCCCCCTGCCAGGGCAGATATTTCTTTCTGTCATTCTCGTCAAGCTTCGGCTTTCTCGTGTCCTCAAGGCCGAAAAGCATCGACTTTATAAACACCGCAAGAGTGCTCTTGCCGTATCCGTTTTCCTCGTTGATAACGTTAAGACCTGATGAAAAGGAGTACTTGTAGCCCGTCAGCTTGCCGAAGTTTTCAATATAAAGTTCAATAAGCTTCATCGTCACACCTCCTTAGTCTATACTCTCGCCGATCAGGGCGCGAAGTCCTGTGGATATGACCCTTTCCTTCATCTGATCTGACAGGCTATCGTCGGCTATAACCGAGCGGATAAACTCGCCCTTGAGGGAACGGTCATTTTTGAAATCATCGGCCGAGATGCGTACCCGTGTCGTATCTTTGACCTCAAAATAGTAAAATCTTTCCTTGAATCTGTCGTATATCGCATCGGTGTCAAACGATGTAGTAAGCTCTCTTTCTCCCGAAAGCAAAAGCCTTACAAGATCGCTCCTCTCTATACCGCTTATCGCCCTTTCAACCGCTTCCTCAACGTCAACGCCGCGCTTAAGGCCGCTGACGTCTGCCGAAACTATCCTCAGCGTGCGCTTTGCGGTCTTAATAAACTCATGACGTATGCCGAATTTATCGACATCGAGCATAACGACGCCCTTTTCTCCAACCTCGTCAAAGCCGCGTCCCTCAGGCACTCCCGAGTACACTGCGGTGCATCTTGGGCCAATCGAGGTCGCGCCGTATGTGTGATAGTGCCCAAGCGCAAGATAATCGATGGGCAATCCCTCGATCTCCTTAACGCCTATCGCGCCACCCTCGTCCGATCGGTCGCAAAGCTCGCCGTGAAGCACCACGATGTTTCTCTTGCCGGGCTCAAGCGAAAGGGTAGAGAACATATCCTTCGACGTCTCGCACCTGCCCGCAATAACTACGTCGTCAAGGCGGAAGTATGTCCAGCCGTCGTCAAATATCTTGAGGTTTCGGGGTATATCAACGCCCGACTCGATAAGCATGCGCTTTTCGTGGTTGCCAAACAGATAGAAGAACGTAAGCTGAGGCACTCTTGCGATTATCGCCATCAGGTTTTCAATGGTCGATCTCGTCACCTTCTCGGTGTCAAAAAGGTCTCCCGCAATTATGTAGCCAACCGCACCGAGCGAAAGCGCACGCTCCACGGTGTGCTGAAACGTTGCTACAAGCTCTCTTTTTCTCTCCCTTACCTTGTCGGATGACAGGTGGGTCGTGAGGGGTGAATCAAGATGTATATCGGATGTGTGTAATATTCTCATTATAATGCGTTCTCCCTTCTGTAATCGCTCGGCGTGATGCTAAGCTTATTTGAAAATACCTTTGAAAAGTATGACTGATCGTAAAATCCCGTTGCCTCGGCAACCGCGCTTATCGTCATATTAGTCGTCTTTAAAAGCCTTTTTGCCTCGTCGATCCGGATAGCGCAAAGATAGCTGTTAAGCGTCGTGCCGTATTCCGCCTTAAAAGAGGTCAAAAGCGCCGACTTCGAGCAGCCAAGCACCTTGCACATATCCTTGATGGTGATCTTCTCCCCGAAGTGCTCGTGCATATATATCTTCGCAAGCTCGGGTATCCTCGGCGAGCGTGACGGAATTGCGTTCGTCAGTGTCATATACTCGGCGCAAATGGTCATAATTCTAACGAATGAGGGCAGCTTGTCCGATGCTATCGTGGGGATCTTTCCAACCAGCTCGCCGGCTTCTTCCTCACCGATATTTACACCCTTAAGTGCACCGACAAGGGCACCCGTGTCAATTTTTTCGTCACCCGTTTGCCCCATCATTATGTATCCCGTGAGCGTTCCGAAGTTGTAAAGAGGGCATATTACCTCGGTAAGACCGTATCTGCACTTGTATATCAGCGTCTCTCCCGATGCCTCAACCCTTCGGCAGGCGTCAGTGTCGCACGCAACGCACCTCGCATACTCCCTCGGGCTTCTTTGTATAGCCGAGCAAAAGGGAAGCCTTTCCTTCGGGTATGCGGCAATCTCCTCAAAGTCCGTGCCGTGAAGCGAAACTCTGAAGCCGGATATGTTGTGAAGCTCGCAAAGTATCGATACTATCTCGTCGTGTTTCATAAGTGAGTGTCACCCTCTCTTTGTCATTGTTAAGGCTTTTTGGTATAAAATCTTCAAAAATGTACTATTCTACAAATTATTATACTATTTTCCATTGTATTTGTCAATCGGGTGAATTATAATAAAATCGTAATACCTAAAATATTTATTATTTTCCACACCGCGCACGCAAATATTACTCAGTTTCGTTGAAGGTGTTGCAAAAAATCAAAAAAGGTATATAATAAGGAGGATAAGCAAATGTCCAATAAGCATTATTGTATAGGCGTAGACCTTGGCGGTACCAATATCGCCGTAGGACTCGTAGACCTCGATTCAAGAAAGATCGTAAGACAGACCAGCACCAAGACCAACGCCCCCCGCTCGGGTGAGGCGATCTGTGCTGATATAGCGGCCCTTTGCCGCACTCTGTGCAATCAGGAAAAAATAAAGATGTCCGACCTTCTCTGGGTGGGTGCTATCTCCCCCGGAACCATCAAGGACGGCGTCGTTTCCTCCGCTTGCAACCTCGGTTGGAAAAACGTTAACTTCACCAAGATCCTCGCATCGGCAGTCCGCCGCCCCGTATACGTTGCAAACGACGCAAACGGCGCAGCATACGCTGAGGCTATCTGGGGCTCGGGTGAGGGCGCTTCCTCTCTCGTTGCGCTCACCATCGGCACCGGCGTTGGCGGCGGCATCGTGTTTGACGGTGTGATGTGGGAGGGTATAAACGGCTTCGCTGCAGAGCTCGGACATATCGTCGTAGACGTCGGCGGCATTCCCTGCGGTTGCGGTAAGAGAGGCTGTCTTGAAACCTATTGCTCCGCTACCGCACTCGTAAGAGAGACTAAGCGCATTATGAAGCTTTATCCCGAAAGCGAGATGTGGAAGATCTGCGGCGGCGATATCGAGCGCGTAAGCGGTAAGACCGTTTTCCTTGCAAAGGCACAGGGCGACCGTGCCGCCGAGATCGTTTTTGACGATTTTATAGAGCACCTTGCGATCGGTGTATCGAACATTATCAATATTCTTCAGCCTGAGGTATTTTGTATCGGCGGCGGCATCTCAAGAGAGGGAGAGGCACTTATGGCTCCCCTTCGCGAGCGCGTAGAGCACCAAAGCTTTGGTATGCGCGATGGCGGAACCAAGCTCGTAGCCGCGACCTTCAAGAATGATGCAGGCATATTGGGCGCAGCATTACTTGGCTTCCAGAAGGAGAACTCTAAAGTGAAAACCAGAGAAGAGCTCGTTATCGAGGGATTTGATATCCCCGGCAAGTTCGTCAGCGCAACCCCCTACGGCTCCGGCCACATCAACGATACCAGACTCGTTACCACCGACAACGGCGGCAAGCAGGAGACCTACATACTCCAGCGTATAAACACCAACGTTTTCCGCGATCCCATCAGCCTTATGAACAACTTCGCATCCGTTACCGCATACCTTGCGGATATTATCAAGAAGAACGGCGGCGACCCCACAAGAGAAACACTCAACGTTATCAAGTCCAAGGCAGGCAAGAACTACTTCATCGACCAGGACGGCAACTATTGGCGCCTTCTCCTCTTCGTAAGCTCCAGCCTTTCCTACGATAAGGTTGAGCGCCCCGAGCAGTTCTATGAAAGCGCAGTAGCATTCGGTAACTTCCAGTATATGCTCCGTGATTATCCCGCTGATCAGCTTGCCGAGACCATTCCCAACTTCCACAACACCCCCGACAGACTTCTTAAGTTCCGTGAGGCGGTTAAGAGTGACTCCTGCGGCAGAGCAGCGTCCGTAAAGGATGAGATCGCATTCGTAAATGCAAGAGAGGAGTTTGCAAACACTCTTGAGAAGGCACGCATCGAGGGCAGACTTCCTCTTCGCGTTACCCACAACGACACCAAGCTTAATAACATCCTCTTCGACGAGGAGACCGGCGCGCCCATCTGTATCGTAGACCTCGATACCATTATGCCCGGCTACTCCGTAAACGACTTCGGTGACTCCATCCGCTTCGGCGCGACCACCGCTCTTGAGGATGAGACCGATCTTTCTAAGGTAAACTTCGATATCTCTCTTTACGAGCTTTACGTTAAGGGCTTCATCGAGGGCGCAAAGGGCGGCCTTACCGAGGCAGAGCTTGACCTGCTTCCCATCGGCGCAATTATGATGACCTTCGAGTGCGGCACAAGATTCCTCACCGACTATCTCTCGGGTGATACCTACTTCAAGATCTCAAGACCCAACCACAACCTCGACCGTGCACGTAACCAGTTCAAGCTCGTTTCCGATATGGAAAAGAAGCTTCCCGAAATGCACGCGATCGTAAAGAAATATTCAAAGTAATAGGAGATTTGAAAAAATGATTAAGATTATTGCATCTAAGACCGCTGAAGAGGCAGGCATCAACGCCGCTGCCGTTATCGCTGACATCGTAAAGAATAAGCCCAACGCTACCCTCGGTCTTGCTACCGGTTCCTCTCCCATCGGAATGTACAAGGAGCTCATCGCTAAGTACGAAAGAGGAGAGATCTCCTTCAAGAACGTTAAGAGCGTTAACCTTGACGAGTACGTAGGCCTTTCCGCTGACCACGATCAGAGCTACGCTTACTTTATGAGCACCAACCTCTTCGATCACATCGACATCGATAAGAAGAATACCAACCTTCCCAACGGCCTTGCAACCGACCCCGCCGCTGAGGCAAAGAGATACGACAGCGTTATCGCTTCTATGGGCGGTGTAGACGTTCAGGTTCTCGGTATCGGTAACAACGGTCACATCGGCTTCAACGAGCCCGCTGACTACTTCACCGCAGGCACCAACCTCGTTGACCTCACCGACTCCACTATCGATGCAAACTCCCGTTTCTTCGCTTCCCGTGACCTCGTTCCCACCCAGGCACTCACCATGGGTATCGGACAGATCATGGCAGCAGATAAGGTTCTCCTTATCGCCCTCGGCGCAGGCAAGGCAGAGATCCTTGAGAAGTCCCTCTTCGGTCCTGTAACTCCCTCCGTTCCCGCATCTATCCTTCAGTTCTTCAAGGGCGAGGTTATCGTATGCGCAGACGAGGCAGCTCTCACCGTTATCAAGGCTAATCACAATATCTAATCCCGAATAGCAAAAAGGCTTGACCGTCTTGGTCAAGCCTTTTTCGTTTTATTCTGTTTTTTCGCTTTTGTTAAGTGTAACAACTCCAAGCAGATGTATTCCAAGCAGAAGCACCGCAAGGAAAACGTAGGAGAAGAATATAAGCAGGATCTCGTCGATGTAGTAAATAGTGCCGTTTTCGATGATGAAAAGCACGGTGCTGTAAATCTCAAACGCAAGGTTGATAATGAATATCACAAGGGATACAAGGAACACCGCCTTAGTCGCGTTGGCACTAAGATCAAACAACGGGGTAGGGAATTTTGCGCCACCCTTGCTTATGATCGCCTTCATAACTGCGTATATCGCAAGCGTTACACCGAAGTAAACTATCACCGCCGCAAGGGAAGAAAGCAGGGAAAGGAGCAACGCCTCGAGCGAGTCAAACATTCCGTATACGTACTCAAGATAAAAGAAGGGAATGAATACCACGAGGCGAGAGAGGGAAATACAAGCAGAGGTCTTTATAACCTCGCCCCGAGTGCCGCAGCGCCTTACCATTATCGCCGCCGCCACAACGGGCACCGCAAGAAGTATAAACCTCTCGAAGAAATATAAATAATAGTAGATAACGTCAAAATCGTATATAAGAAGGGAAAGCACGTAATACAGCAAAAACTCGACGAGTGCCGCACCGATAAACCAGGGTATTACCCTTTTTCCCCTTTTCTTTTCGTTTTCCATAAAAGCCTCTCTTGGTGGTGGAATGTATATATTCTATCACAAATCCTCGTCTTTTTCAAGTCCGAGCGCTAAATATCCCGAATATGCCGAAAATTTCACACGGATACCCACTAAATGGCATTTATGTAAACAAATATAGTCATTTTACACCCACAAGCCCCACCTTCAAATATTAACAAATTGTAAATTATACAACTTTACCAAAAATAACTCTTGAAATTTTACATCGCGTGTGTTATTATATTAGAGCTGCCCACGCGGCAGACAAAAATATAACGCACATAGCGAGTAGGTTTATTGCCGGTGCTTCAGTACCACTCATACCGAAGTCGCAATATTATGTCGCTATGGTGGAAAAACCAAGGAGGAACATTAAAATGTTCGAAATTTCTATCAAGCAGTTGCTTGAAGCAGGCGTTCACTTCGGTCACCCGACCAAGAAGTGGGACCCCAGAATCGCTGAGTACATTTTCACTCAGAGAAACGGTATTCACATCGTTGACCTTCAGAAGACCGTTAAGAAGTTCGAGGAGGCGTACAACTACGTTTCCGAGCTCGCTCAGGAGGGCGGCACCATCCTCTTCGTAGGTACTAAGAAGCAGGCTGCTGAGACCATGAAGGAAGAGGCTCAGAGATGTGGCATGTACTATGTAAACGTTCGTTGGCCCGGCGGTATGCTCACCAACTTCAACACCATCCGTAAGTCCATCAAGAGACTTAAGGACCTCGAGAAGAAGCAGGCAGACGGCACCTTCGATCTCCTTCCTAAGAAGGAAGTTGCTAAGCTCGTTAAGGAGATGGCAGACCTTGAGAAGGCATACGGCGGTATCAAGGATATGGACAGACTTCCTTCCGCAGTATTCGTAGTAGACACCCGCAAGGAGCACATCGCTGTTCTTGAGGCTAAGAAGCTTGGCATTCCCGTAGTTGCAATCGTTGACACCAACTGCAACCCTGAGGATGCTGACTACATCATCCCCGGTAACGACGACGCTATCCGTGCTATCAAGCTCATCGCAGGCGCACTTGCAGATGCAGTTATCGAGGCACACGGCGGCGTACAGGAGACCCTCGCAGAGGAAACCACCGCAGAGGCAGTTGAAGTTGCTGCTGACGCAGAGTAATCTTACTTTAGGAGGATTTAGAAATGGCAGAATTTACCGCTAAGGACGTAGCCGAGCTCAGAAAGCAGACCGGCTGCGGTATGATGGACTGTAAGAACGCGCTCAAGGACTCCAACGGTGACTTTGAGCAGGCAGTTAAGATCCTTCGTGAGAAGGGTATGGCAGCAGTTGCAAAGAAGGCTTCGAGAATCGCAGCAGAGGGTATCGTTGATATCATGACCATCGGCAATACCACCGCTATCGTTGAGGTTAACTCCGAGACCGACTTCGTTGCAAAGAATGCACTTTTCCAGGAATTCGTAAAGGATGTACTTAAGACTATCATCGCTTCCAAGCCCGCTGACGTTGAGGCTCTTCTTGCTTGCGAGTACGCAGGCGAGGGTGCAGGCACCGTAAGTGATGCACTTGCAGAGAAGACCGGTACCATCGGTGAGAAGCTTTCCATCCGTCGTTTCGCTATCGTTGAGGGCGCAGTTGCAACCTACATCCACGGCCTTGGTGCTACCGGTGTTGTTGTAAGCTTCGATACTGACATCGCTGACAAGGCAGAGTTTGCTGAGTGCGCAAAGAACGTTGCACTCCAGACCGCTGCAATGCCCGTTCAGTACCTTGATGCTGCTTCCGTTCCCGCTGAGGTTCTCGCTGAGGAGAAGAACATTCTCATCAAGCAGATGCAGCAGGATCCCAAGATGGCTAACAAGCCCCAGCAGGTTCTTGAGAAGATCGTTGAGGGTAAGCTTGGCAAGTTCTATGAGAACAACTGCCTCCTTCACCAGCTCTACGTTAAGGACGACTCTATGACCGTTGCTAAGTACGTTGAGTCCACCGCAAAGGCTTGCGGCGGTTCCATCAAGGTAACCGGCTACGTTCGTTTCGACAAGGGCGAAGGCATCGAGAAGAGAGAAGAGGATTTCGCAGCTGAGATCCAGAAGATGGTTCAGGGCTAATCCTAATCAAATAAAAAAGAGAGAACCGCAAGGCTCTCTCTTTTTTATTTGAATGATGTTTGCCTTTGGCAAATGATGTTGGCTTCGCCAATGATGAACGCTAAAGCGAATGATGTGTGCCTGACGGCACATTGGGCATACATCGCATCATTGCGACCAACGGGAGCAACATCATATTTGCGTAGCAAATGCATCATATCGCCGTAGGCGATGCATCATTTGACAAACAGTGGGTTTTATGATATAATGAAGGTAACTGGAGGTGCACTATGAAAGAAAACAAACTCGTCGAGCTTTCAATGGACTTTTCCGTTGATATTATTAATCTCGTTAAATTCTTAAAATCTAACCACGAAACAATAATTGCCAACCAAATCGGAAGAAGTGGCACCTCTATCGGCGCAAATATTCACGAAGCACAATATGCACAAGGCCCAAAAGATTTTATATCCAAATTTGAAATTGCACTCAAAGAAGCAAGTGAAACAGGCTATTGGCTTGAACTTCTTTTTCGAACAAAATATATTGATGAGCAGACTTTCAAAGCATTATCTTCAAAATGCACGTCGCTTCGGGTAATGCTGATTGCATCTTGCAAAACTGTAAAGGAAAATACAAAATGAAGAAGGTAAATATTTTACAACTTATTGCCTCCATATGTTTGTTGATCGGAAGTATTATTAATCTGTTAAATCTATTGATTGAAATTCCTTTTGCAATCTATGTCTGTACCGGCCCGCTTCTGTTAATATCAGTGATTTTGTTTGTTATTGTAATGATGAAGCAGATAAAAAACAGAAAACAAGATAAAAGAGATTAGTGTTTGTTCCAGCTTTATGGATACCTTTTGTTCGCAAATACCCCTGTTTAGACACCTTTTATCACATTTAAGCCAACAAAAAACGCAATATCTTTTTTTCAAGAATCAACACATTCCTTAAAATGCGTTGTTCCGTTTCCTCCTTTTTAAGGGTATAATAGAATCACCAAAACAAAAGGAGAAAACAAATGAACACAGACAAAATCATCGCAGAATCCATCGCAAAGGAATACGCTCCCAAGGAGCATTCAAAGCTCATCGCCCTCAAAAAGCTCGACGCTAAGGCAAAGCGCCCCGCATCCGTATTCGCTTACACCTTCGGTATCGTCTCCGCGCTTATCGCAGGCACGGGAATGAGCCTTGCAATGCAGGTCATTGGCACAACGGTCGCTTCCATGATAATCGGCATCGTCATCGGCGTTATCGGCTTTACCCTTTGCGGAGTAAACTACGTTATCTACAAGAAAATGCTTGAAAATGGCAAAAAGAAATATGCCTACGAGATCGTCGAGCTCGCAAGAGAGATCAGCGAGGCTGAATAATTTTTAAGAAGGGGGTCGCACCAATGAACAAGAACGAAAGTAAATACTTCAACACGTCTGTCAAAATGGACGAGGCCCTCCTGTCGATCCTCGAAAAGAAGGATTTTGAGTATATCACGATCAAGGAAATATGTGACGCAGCCGGAGTTAACCGTTCTACGTTCTACCTCCATTACGAAAATACGTACGACCTGTTGCAGGAAGCGACCAAATATATCCTCGATAAGCATTTTGCTTATTACGATATAGATAAAAATGATATTATCGGTAAGCTAGGCAACTGCGACCCAGCGAATCTTATATTTGTAACCAAAGAATATCTCGTCCCATACCTAACCTTCATCAAGGAAAATCGCCGCATATTCAAGCTGTCCATTAAGCAGTTCCGCGTTATGAATATGGACGAGGTCTATAAGAAAATGTTCGAGCTGGTCTTTGAGCCTATACTCGCTCAATTCGGCATTCCGACAAAGGAGCGCGCCTATATAATAAAATTCTATTTAACAGGCGTGTTCGCTATCGTAATGGAATGGCTTGACAACGATTGTATGGACGATATGGATCTTGTTATAAAGGTTATCAGCGACTGCGTTTTAGGAGCGCGTGATATATATGGATAGAACGTTTAAGATCGCGCTCGCCATTCTGCTATTCAATATAGCCTTCGCCATTTACCATATCGCACAAGGACTTTACACACACTCCCGTTGGCTCCTTACGATAGGTGTCTATTACGTGGTGCTCAGTTCCGTTCGATTCGTTGTGATCAAAGCAAAGAGAAACGGACGTCTTTTAACCGTGTCGAGCGGTATTATACTTATGCTCCTCTCCCTGCCTCTTACGGGAACGGTGATGCTCGCCGTTATCCGCGATCGCGGAATCGTAATGCACGAGATCGCTATGATAGCCATGGCGTTATATTCTTTTACGAAGATCACGCTCGCCATCATAAATCTTGTAAGGGCTCGCAAAAGCAATTCGGCAAGGCTCATTACGCTCCGTAACGTATCGCTTGCAGATGCCTGCGTTTCGATATTCACTCTTCAGCGCTCTATGCTCGTGTCTTTTGGAGATATGTCCCTGGCAGATATACGCATATTCAATGCAGCCACCGGTGCGGCGGTCTGCATCGTGGTTTTTTTGCTCGGCCTGTGGCTTGTAAAAATGGAAAGGCTTAAGCAAAGTGATGCTTAAAAGCACAAAATGCGGCACCTCGCGTTCGAGTGTGCCGCATTTTTTTATTTGTAATATCTGTTTGTTTCCTTTAAATAATTTATAAGCATTCCCGACCAGTCAGTCTGTATAAGATCAAATCCCCGGTCCGCAAGCCAGCCCCAGCCGTAGTCCATCGACTCGCAAAGTGCACTGTCGTCCGAGTGGCCGCCTGCAAGCTGCTCCTTATAACTATATATGATGGAATTTACCCACACAAGCTTGCCGTCGCGGTGCATCATATCGATAAACTCGGGGGATGCAAGGTGGCTGTCGTCACGCTTGAAAAGCACCTCAGCACCTACGTAGTTGATGTTTCGCTTCATAAGCTCACCGTGTAGCGGATGCTCCTCCGAAACGATAGGCATAAAGGGCAGCTCGGGCGCAAGCTCCTCAAGCACCGAAAGCACCTTTTCGTTCAAAGCGCTCTTTACAAGCACCTGTTTTTCCATACCGTGCCTCTTGATAGCGCGGTATATCGCCTCGGGATTGCCCCAAAACTTGTCTACGTTTATATAACAACGCCCCTTGAATCTCTCAAGCAGCTCCTCAAAGCGCATAATTCCAAACTGCGTGATGGTATTATCCCCGTTTACAAACCTCAGCTCCTTGACCTCGTCATAAGTCAACTCGGGAATGCGTATATCGTTTCTGTAAAGGTGGTTTTTCTCCATACCGGGATGAAAAATCACAAGCTCGCCGTCCTTTGTGCAGTCAACGTCGGTCTCTATCATATCCGCCCCCTGCTTAAGGGCGATCTCATACGATGCATAGGTGTTGCAGGGAATATTTCCGCCTGCCGTGCCCCTGTGCGCTACTATCAGTCGGTGCTCCTTCGCGCTCTCCCACAAATCAAATTTCAAGGCGAAAGCCTCCTTTTTTATATTACAACGCCATTTTACCACAGCGCAAAATTATTGTCAACTTAAAAATAACATTTTTCCTTTCCCAAATTCATAAAATCAAGGGAAAGGATTTTTTATATGTCAGATAACAGAAAGCGATTTTTCAAAAACGGATTGATGCTCACCGCCGTCGGCCTTGCGATGCGCTCGGTCGGCATGGTGTTCAATTCCTATATCACAAAAACGATAGGCGCCGAGGGCATCGGCGTATATACCCTTATTATGACCGTCTACGCCTTCGCCGTGACCTTTGCCACCTCGGGCATAAACCTCACCGTCACGCGCCTTGTCGCCGCCGCAATAGGTGAGGGCAGGGAGGGAAGCGTGCGCCGCATCCTCCGCCACGCCGTCGTATATTCACTCATATTCAGCCTGACCGCCACCGCCGTCCTCTTCCTCCTTGCGCCCTATTTCGGCACCCGTGTCCTTGGCGACACTCGCACCGTCCTGCCCCTGCGCATACTGTCATTCTCCCTCGTGCCGCTTGCCCTTTCGTCGGTATTTTCGGGTTATTTTGTCGGTGTAAAGCGTGTCAGCCGCAACGCCACCGTCCAGGTCCTCGGCCAAGCATTCAGAATAGGCGTAACCCTCATCACCCTTGCCCGATTTGCTGCCTACGGGGTAGAGCAGGCAACCGTTGCGCTCAGCATTTGCGCCGTCCTCACCGAGCTTATCGTGCTCGCCGTCGGCCTCGCTCAGCTCCTCTATGACAAGCGCAAATATAAAAAGGGCGGCACCGCCCACTTCTCATCCATAACCTCAATGGCGCTCCCCCTTGCGCTCTCCGCATACATCCGCTCAGCCCTCCTGACCCTCGAGCACATCCTAATTCCTAAGCGCCTTCGCGACGGCGGCGAGACCCTCGCAGACTCCCTTTCGCAGTACGGAATTTTACACGGGATGGCACTTCCGCTGCTTTTATACCCTATGTCACCCCTTTCGTCCTTCTCAGGGCTGCTCGTTCCCGAGTTTGCCGAGGGTATGGCGCGTGGTGAGGTCGCCCGTATGCGCCGCATAGCCACCGAAGCCCTCGAAACCACGCTTTCCTACGCCACCGTCGTTGCCGTCCTGCTTTCCATCTTCTCCGAGGAGCTCGGCTACGTCTTTTACGACTCATACGGTGCAGGGCACTACGTCGCACTGATGTCTGTCGTCGTGCCGATAATGTACCTCGACCACGTCGCCGACGCTATGCTTAAGGGCATCGGCGAGCACGTCTATTCAATGTGGGTAAACATCTCCGACTCTATCCTCTCAATAGTCCTCGTCTGGTTTCTGATCCCCGCGCTCGGCATATCCGGCTACGCCCTCGTGATCGTGATTATGGAAGCCTTTAACTTCATCCTCTCCGCCCTCCGCCTGTATAAAAGAATAAGGTTCAAGATCAACCCTTTTACCTCGTTTTTTCTCCCCCTTGCCTCAGCTACCGCAGCCGCACTTATCTGCCGCCGTCTTTTCATCTTCAATGGCAGGGAAGCCACCCCTCTTTCGCTCATCTTGAAGCTTGTCTTTTCAGTATGCGCCTTTTTCGTTATCTTCCTGCCTATAAATACACTTATCAAGTGCCGCGCCGCTAAAAAGCTCTTCTGACTATTGCATTTTTTCATCGTCTGTGATAAAATATACCTATCAAAAAATAGGGAAAACTGTCGATGAAGAAATTATTACCCATCTTTATAATATTACTGCTTCTCGTGTCCTGCGCCCCTGGCGAGCATAGCTGTGACTTTGGCGAGTGGCACACCCTCGAGCCGGCCACCTGCACCGCCAAGGGCACCGAATACCGCACCTGCGAGTGCGGCATCACCGAAACCCGTGTCACCGATATGCTTCCACACGTCCTCGTTAAGTTTGATGCAAAGCCCGCAACTTGTACCGAAGCGGGATTTGCCGCATTCGAATACTGCGAGTTGTGTTCCTATACCACCTTCGCAGGCGAGCTCCCTCCGGCGCACGATATAGCTTCCGTTGAGGCAAAAGCCCCCACCTGTACCGAGGTAGGTCACGAGGCGTACGAGTACTGCAAAAGCTGCGAAAATTACAATACGTATCGCGAAATTCCTGCCACGGGCCATAGATTTCAAGGCTTAGAGTGTGAAAATTGCACCGCCAAGCTCACCGCCGTGGCAATTCCTAATAGCACCGTGACGATCACCGATACTATCACCGCTGCCTATTACGTCACGTCTGACGGCCTCTCGCTTCTTACACTTTCCGGCACGGGCGCTACCCCTGATTTCGACATTTCACCCTTTGCTGACCTCGCACCCACACACGCCTATATCGGTGAGGGTATAACCAAAATCGGCAAAAACACCTTTTTGGGTATGACCTCTCTTTTAAGCGTTACTCTTAGCTCCACCGTCACCGAAATCGGGGACGGCGCATTCGCAAATTGTTACCGCATCACCGAGGTTATAAACAAGTCCGCACTCCCGATCTCCTACGACACCGCCCACGGTGAAATAGGCCGTTATGCAAGCGCAATTAGCGCCGATACCGCCACCCGTGTTAAATTTATCGGCGATTTTGTATTCTATATCGATGAAAATAACTACACTTTAGTGTCATATCTCGGCTCGTCAGAGCATCTGACACTCCCATCGCTCGACGGGATCGATACATACGTCGTCCGTGACTACGCCTTTTTTGACCTCGATTTTCTCCTTTCGGTCGAATGGGGCGAGTATGTGATCCACGTCGGCGCACACGCCTTCGCAGGCTGTGATAATCTCGCAGTAAAGTGATAGTTTTTAAGCGCATTTCAAAATTTTCTTTTGAGGTAATAAGATGGGCAAGATAAGAGGTAAAAGAAAATATTTAAATCCCGTTTTGAAGGCGCTCTTGAGCTTTGCTTTATCTCAAGTGTTGATCTGCCTGTTGTTTATATTTGTAATCCGCACAAATACTCCGATAAATATCGATGATTGTGAAATCGGAAACATCGTGGTAGAGGATGTGATGACCTTTCGATATGGTGGTAGACATGCTAGCAGAAAAATCTATTTGATCTCCGACAATGTTGCTTATTATCTGCCCTCGTCTAAAGAATACAGACCGGGAGAATTGAAAGATGCTATCAAAAAAGGTGATTCTCTGACTGTAATTTATCACGACACATCGCATTATTGGTCTCTTTTTGAAAAGAAGTGTATAGTAGATGCCAGGGATGGCGATACCGTATATTTAGATTTCTACGAGCATATCGAATCAATCAGAGAAAGCCGAATTATTGGAATCGTTTGGATCTCGGTTTTGGATCTAATCTTTATCGGAATTTTTGTTTTATACGTTTTATTTTGTAAGCGTGAAATAAAAAGATATTTTAAAGAAAAAAGCAAAAAGATTAAGAAAAAAAGAAAATGAAAAGAGCCCGGCAAATGCCGGGCTCTCGCTATTATCAATCGTCCTTTTCGTCCTCGTCGGACTTCTTGTCGTCCTCGTCGTCCTCGTCGGACTCGCGCACGTCAACTATCTTGAGATGCTCAACTCTCTTACCGTTCGTTTCAAGTATCTCAACGGCAAGACCGTATTCCTCAAACGTGTCGCCGACCTCAGGCATTTTGCCAAGGACCTCCATTGCCCAACCGTTCGCGTTGGGAGAGTCGGGCTCCTCGTCAATATCAAAGGTGTCAAGCACCTTGGAGATAGACGCCATACCCGAAACGATGTATTCCTTTTCGCTGATCTGCTGGATCTCCTCGACCTTTTCGTCGTGCTCATCCCAGATCTCGCCAACTATCTCCTCAAGAATGTCCTCCAGCGTTACGATACCGGCAGTAGAGCCGTATTCGTCAAGCACGACAGCCATGTGCATCTGCTTGTTCTGTAGGTCCTTAAGAAGGTCGTTGATCTTCTGTGCCTTTGCAACGTATATAATAGGCTTGGAAATGTCGACGATGCTGTCACCCTCTCCAAACGCCTCGTTGAAGAAGTCCTTGTAATAAACGATACCGAGAATGTTGTCGATATCACCGTCGTAAATAGGCAGACGGGAATATCCCGAATCGGAGAACACCTTTGCGACCTCGTCGTAGGAGGCGTCCTTGGAAATAGCCGTAATATCGATCCTGGGGGTGAAAACGTCACCAACCTCAAGCTCGTTGAACTCGATGGCACTCTTGATAAGCTCGCCGTCCTCCTTGTCGATGTCGCCCTCCTCCTCGGCCTCCTCAATGATGGAGATAAGCTCCTCCTCGGTCACGCCCTCGTCCTCCTGCTGCTTAAGCATCTTGGAAAGCAGGGACTGCCAAGCCTTGAATACAAATGAGAAGGGGTAGAGAATAATAAGGATCGCGCCAATAATGGGGGCGGAGAAGATCGCAAATGCCTCAGGGCGCTTCTTTGCAAGCGTCTTGGGAGTGATCTCACCGAATATAAGAACGATCACGGTCATAACAACGGTAGAAATGGTAGAACCGAGGTCGTTGTCCTTGCATAAGTCTATGAAAAGTATGGTCGCAAGCGATGTACTCAAAATGTTAACGAGGTTGTTACCAATGAGTATGGTGGAGATAAGCGTGTCGAAATTATCCGACAGCGCAAGCACCTTCGCCGCTTTTTTGTTGCCCTTCTCAGCCATGTTCTTCAACCTGATACGGTTAAAGGTAGAGAAGGCAGTCTCCGTCGCAGAGAAATACGCAGAGAAAATGATACAGAAAACAATGATTACGATTTGTAAGGCCGGGCCCATGATTTTTAGATTAAAAATCCTTTCAAATAAATATTTTGTAACGTCTTTCCGAAGCAAGCAAAAAAAGACCTAACCGCATACTTTCTTTTTAAGCAGCGACTAAGTCATCAGTTATGTATGGTGATGGTAAAGCAGGTACTATCGCCTGTGCCGTCGTCCATGATTCCTCCGAAAGATTTGCCCTGGGGCATAGTTACATTGCTAGTATTATATCATATAAAAGCACAAATGTCAATAGTTAAGTCAAAATATTTGGCCTGCCGCAAAAACGGCAGGCCAGAAACGTATTACGAAACGCTGAATTGTGGATCAAGCTGGAATCCACGGGAGGATTCTATCTTTATCTGATACGACGAGGTGATAGGCTCGTCAAGCTCAATAGAAACGCGATACGCGTTTGCCTTTCCCTCGGATATCGGGTAATATTTCGAGCCGTCAAAGGCATATACGCGGTATTCGCTTCCGCCGTGCGTCATAAAGCTTATGCGATCGAACGGGAAAATTCCGCCAAACATTATCTGCGCGCTCTTGCCGTCATCGGCTATTATGCACTCGGCACTCGAGAGGGAAGTAAGCTCGACTCTTTCTCTTGTTCCTTCCGCATTTTTCTCCTCGTCGTATGCGTTGAGTGACAAGGTGCGCAGGGTCACGGGGGCGGTTATTCCCTCGATCGTAAGGCGCAGCTTTTTATATGCGCCGCTCTTGAATTTTACAGCGCGCAAATAGCCGACGGAGGTACCCGTGTAAAGAATTTCGGGCTCATCACCGTCTAAATTCTCCAATTTAAAGGCCGTTATCCTCTCGCCAAGCTCCACTACCTCACCAAGCAAAAGGGTGTTAATAGGGGTATTGTTGCCGTCTATACTTATCTCGATCACAGCGCCCGATTCGTCTATACCGGATGCATAAAAAGATCCGTCAAGACCGTCCACGGCGTTTTTGATACCCGTCATATCAGAGTATTCGCTGTCCGCGCTTACCGTAGCTTTCGCCATCACGCCACTTTCCAACATCGCATTTATCCTGCGATCCGATTCGATCGCGTTCTCAACGTCACGCCTGACAAGCCTGCCTCGACGGTCGGGCGGAAAATTCAGCAGCATTATCGCGTTGTTTCCGACCGATCGGAACCATATGTTGTCAAGCTCTCTTGACGACTTTACCATATCGTCCTGCTCTTTGTGATAAAACCAACCCGGCCTTATCGATACGTCCACTTCCGCGGGGAGATATCTGTTGCCGCCTATCTTTCCGCTATTCAGCTCGGCAGGCTTCTCCACCTCAAGCGAGCTTGCGTCGATCGATGCGTAGTGGGTCTTGCCGGCGTATCCCGCCTCGTTTCCGACCCATCTCATCTCTACGTACGGTGTCGCCCCCATCGATCCGAAAATAACTGCATCGGGTTGATTTTTTCTGATAATATCAGCCCACATTCCCCAGTCGTATCTGGTTTCCGAGCTTCCCGCACCGTCCCACCAGATCTCGTCTATTTTGCCGTACTCTGTCACCAGCTCCTCAAGCTGCTTCGCATAGTAAAAGCTGTAATCGTCAGTTCCCCAAAACGGCGCATTTCTGTCCCACGGCGAGATGTAGATTCCCACCTTAACACCATACTCGTGACAAGCGTCGGTGAACTCACGTATAATATCTCCCTCGCCGTTCTTGTAAGGGCTGTTTTTTACCGAATGCTCGGTGTATTTTGATGGCCAAAGACAAAATCCGTCGTGGTGCTTCGCAGTAATTATGGCAAGCTTGAAGCCTGCCGCCTTGACGTCTCTTATCCACTCGCGTATGTCTATATCCGTCGGGTCAAAAAGCTTTTCCGCCTCCTTGCCGTCTCCCCACTCCTTGTCGGAAAAGGTGTTAACGCCAAAGTGAAAAAACGCCTTTTTGCCAAGCTCAAAGTGCGCAAGCTGCCTGTCCGTAGGCACCGATCCAAACGGTGCTATTCCGTAGAAATTTTTGATCATATGACCGCCTCCGGGTGTGATGATTACAGTATAGCATACCGCCCCCCGTATTTTCAAGCATATTGACAAATTATTCTTTTTGTGGTAAAATTTGCACGAAAGCACTCGCCCGAATATAACGGGTAAAAAGGAAGGGAAGTGAAACCGTGGCAAAGGTCTGCTCATTCACCGGTCACAGACAAATCAAAGACTCGCATAAAGACGCGCTTCCCGCACTCCTTCGTCGCGCCATAAATTACGCCTACGAAGAGGGCTGCCGTGAGTTTTTAGCCGGTGGCGCAATAGGCTTTGACACCCTCGCTGCGCGTGAGGTCATCCGCTTCCGCATCGCATATCCCGACGTGCGTTTAGTGCTTCTTTTGCCCTGCATCGAGCAGGACGCAAAATGGTCCGAGGCACAAAAAGATGCATACCGTTATACACTTTCCGTGGCCGATGAGGTCGTTTACGTGTCGGATGAATACACCCCGAGCTGTATCAGAGAG
Organism: Eubacteriales bacterium; assembly: GCA_045634425.1. GTDB lineage: Bacteria > Bacillota > Clostridia > Oscillospirales > CAG-272 > UBA1740. Next base: position 30,986 of record JAZRAF010000064.1, read on the forward strand.
CGCAATTTTATGCTCGCATCCCGTGCCGATATTATGATCTGCTATCTCGGCCGCCGTGACAGTGGCTCGGGTCAGACCGCCGCTATGGCCGACAAAATGGGTAAGGAAATTTATAATCTCTATCCCACACTTGAGGCAGGGAAGTAAAACGCGTAAATTACCAATTTGTTAATTTTGAGGAAAGATGCGATAATTCCACATCTTTCCTCTTGATTTTTTTTAGTGAATGTGGTATATTACTCTTACGAGAGCACAGTCTTATCAAGCAGAAAAGGAGGTACGTGTGATGTTTGAGAGCATAGGTGCATTTTTCCAGTCAGTCTTTCAGGGCGAGTTCGGATTTTACGAGCTCTGGGAGTATTTCGTCAATCTTTATTACGCAGTCACTAAAGCGCCCGACGTTATGAATATCTGGGCGGCTCTTATGAAGGTCCTTGACCCCATCTACGGTGCCGTTCCTTACATACTTATCGGACTCTGCCTTATCATTTCATTCTTCGGCAAGAAGCTTATGCCCGTCCTTAAGTTCCTCGGTTGCTTCTTCGTCGGCTTCGTTTGCGGCGTCTACTTCATCGGCCCGACCCTGATGTCGATCATCAACGTTCCACCGTGGGTATGCGGACTCGTCCTTGCGATCATCGCCGCTGTTCTTTACCGCTTTATCTACTACGTTGCCTTTGCAGTGAGCATCACCTATTTCTTCTACGTGCTCTGCTATATGGGCTTCTATCTCCGTCAGGGCGTCGAGTTCACCACCACAAAGTCCCTTATCTGCCTCGGCATCGCTATCGCCATCACCATTCTCGCCTTCGTTTTCAGAAAGTACGTTGAAATGGCCGGCACGGCATTCCTCGGCGGTTATCTCATCTCCTACACCATCAGATGTATGATCTTCGACTACAAGGCGCTCGACTGGCTTCAGGAGACCCCCTGGCTCGGCACGGGTATTATCGCCCTTACCGTAGCGATCCCCGCATTCATTTTCCAGTACAAAACAAGACAAAGGTATTAATATCTCACAAGGGAGTGCAATTATTTTCTATTGCACTCCTTTCTTTTTCTCTTTGTGCGCTTTTTGTATTGACTTTTTTTGCGTTTTATAGTAATATATTCTCGTAAGAAAATTTTAAGGAGATTTTTATGAATCAGTCAAGAGAGCTTGAACTCAAGCGTATTGCCAACGACGTTCGCTTCGGCATCATCGAAGGCGTGTACAGTGCAGGCTGCGGACATCCCGGCGGCTCGCTTTCTATTGCAGATATGCTCACCTACCTCTACTTTGAGGAGATGAACATTGACCCCAAGGATCCTAAAAAGGCAGACAGAGACCGCTTCGTTCTCTCTAAGGGTCACACCGCACCCGGCCTCTATTCGGTTCTTGCAAATCGCGGCTTCTTCGACGTCGAGGAGCTTAAAACTCTCCGTCAGATAGATTCCCGCCTTCAGGGCCACCCCGATATGAAGGGTATCCCCGGCGTAGATATGACCACCGGCTCTCTCGGCCTCGGCATCTCTGCCGCTTGCGGTATGGCACTTTCCGCTAAGGTAAGCGGCGACTCCTACCGCGTTTACACTATCGTCGGTGACGGTGAAAGTGAGGAGGGCCAGGTATGGGAGGCGGCAATGTTCGCATCTCACTACAAGCTTGACAACCTCGTTGCAATCATCGACTGGAACGGACTTCAGATCGACGGCCCCGTAGCCGAGGTAATGAATCCCACCCCCCACGATGAAAAGTTCCGCGCATTCGGCTGGCACGTAATTTCGATAAACGCACACGATTTTTCTGAGATCGAGGCAGCTCTTAACGAGGCAAAGACCGTAAAGGGCAAGCCCACCGCCATCATTATGAAGAGCCTTAAGGGCAAGGGCGTTTCCTATATGGAAAACAAGTGCGAGTGGCACGGTCAGGCGCCCAAGACCGATCTTTACGAGGTTGCTATCGCAGACCTCACCGCAATCAAGGAAAGTCTTAAGTAAGGAGCAGGGAAATGGCAGATAAGAAAGCAACCAGAGAAAGCTACGGCGCAGCACTTGCCGAGCTTGGCGAAAAGTACGATTTCCTCGTTCTCGATGCGGTTCTTGCCGCAGCTACGAAAACGGGTATGTTCAAAAAGAAGTTCCCCGAAAGATTTTTTGACTGCGGTATCGCAGAGGGCAATATGATGTCCGTTGCCGCAGGCATTGCAAGCACGGGTAAGGTAGTATTCGCTTCCACCTTTGCAATGTTCGCAGCAGGCAGAGCCTTCGAGCAGGTCAGAAACTCTATCGGTTACCCCCACCTTAACGTAAAGATAGGTGCAACCCACGCCGGCATCACCGTTGGTGAGGACGGTGCGACCCACCAGTGCAACGAGGATATCGCGCTTATGCGTACCATCCCCGGTATGACTATCATCAATCCCGCCGATGCCGATGAGGCTTACGCCGCAGTTAAGGCGGCTATCGAAACCGAGGGTCCTATGTACCTCCGCTTCGGCAGATTTGCAGTTCCTCAGATCACCTCCGAAACTCCCGGCTACAAGTTCGAGATCGGTAAGGGTGTAATACTCAAAGAGGGAAGTGACGTTACCATCGCCGCAACCGGCTATATGGTCCACCTCGCACTCGAGGCAGCCGAGACTCTCGCAGCCGAGGGCATCAGCGCCGAGGTAATCAATATCCACACCATCAAGCCCCTTGATGAGGAGCTTCTTATATCCTCCGCAAAGAAGACCGGCGCTGTCGTTACCGCCGAGGAGCACAGCATTATCGCTGGCTTCGGTGCAGCCGTTTGTGAGGCAATTTCGGGCGCTTACCCCGTACCCGTGTTAAGAATTGGCGTTGAAGATAAGTTCGGCAGAAGCGGAAAAGTACCTCCCCTTCTTGAAATGTACGGCCTCACCAAGGAAAACATTATCGCAAAGGCAAAGGCCGCTATCGCAATGAAAAAGTAATTGACCCCCGACCCGTCGGCAGAATGCGCCGACGGGCCTTTTTTTACCCTATTTCCGCCGACTCCAAAAAATTCAAAAAAATCTCTTTACAAATTTCACTTTATGTAGTAAAATATATAGAGAAAAATATTTAAAAGGCTTTTTGGGGGTACACGACTATGAAAAGAATTCTTCTCAAGCTCTCGGGTGAGGCACTTTCTGCAGGAAGCGGCGAGATATACGACGCCGCGTTCGTAGATAAGGTTGCCGAGGCACTCGTCGCTACGAAAAAACGCGGATACGAGATCGCACTCGTTCTTGGCGCGGGCAACATCTGGCGTGGCAGACAGGGCACCGAGATGGACAGACAGGCAGCAGACCGTATGGGTATGCTCGCTACCGTCATCAACGCAATTTACGTAAAGGATGCGATCATCCGTGCAGGCTCGGATGCGGCAGTTATGACCTCGGTACCTATGGCACCTATGGCAGAGAACTATTCCGCAGAGCTGGCAAAGAAATATCTTTCCGAGGGTAAGATAGTAGTATTCGGTGCAGGACTCGGCATCCCCTTCCTTTCCACCGACACCACCGGCGCAGTAAGAGCGGCCGAGATCGAGGCCGACGCTATGTTTATGGCAAAGAACGTCGACTACATCTACACCGCCGATCCCAAAAAAGATCCCAACGCAAAAAAGCTCGAGCGCGTTAAGGCATCCGAGGTCCTCGCAATGAACCTCAAGGCACTCGACGCCACCGCCACCGCCTTCTGCCTCTCTACCGGTATGCCCATCCACGTATTCGGTCTTAAGGACCCCGCGGACATCATCAGGGCTATCGACGGCGAGAGCGTAGGCACAGTCGTTACCGCAGAATAATTTAAAAATAAAATACATAACTTAAGGAGAAACACAATGAAACTCGATACCAAGGATTTTGAAGCAAAAATGAAAAAGACCATCGCGTCTTATACTGAGAACCTCTCTACCATCAGAGCGGGCAGAGCAAACCCCGACGTCCTCAAGAAGGTAAGCGTTGACTACTACGGCTCTCCCACACCCATCGCATCCATCGCCGAGATCAAGGTTGCAGATGCACGCACCATCGTTATCACCGCTTGGGATAAGTCCGCAATGAAGGGCATTGAGAAGGCTATTCTCACCTCCGATATCGGCATCAACCCCCAGAACGACGGCTCCTGCATCCGTCTTAACTTCCCCCCCACCACCGAGGAGCGCCGCCGCGAGCTCTCGAAGCAGATCTCCAAGATGGGTGAGGACTCCAAGGTCGCTATCCGTAACATCCGCCGCGATGCAAACGATAAGATCAAGGCTATGAAGAAGGATTCCGAAATGACCGAGGACGAGGGAAAGCAGTCCGATAAGCTCATTCAGGACCTCACCGATAAGTACATCAAGGAAATCGACACCATCACCGCAAGCAAGACCAAGGAAATTATGGAGATCTGATCTTCTTTCGAAAGAGGGAAATAAATTGTCTTTTTTCAATAAAACCAAGGATATAATGACCGACGATCGCCTTAACTCCGTCGCCATCATCTGTGACGGTAACGGACGCTGGGCAACCAAGCGCGGTCTTATACGCTCCGAGGGTCATATAGCAGGCGCAAAGAGGATCGAGCCCATCCTTGAGACCTTCCGCCGTATCGGTGTCCACCACGTCACCGTCTACGTGTTCTCGACCGAGAACTGGAAGCGCCCCGACGAGGAGGTCAACGGACTTATGAAGCTTATTTATAAGTACCTTGACGAGGTCGTTATCGAGAAGATCAAGAAGGATCCCACCTTCTGTATGCGCTTCCTCGGCGACAAGGATAAGCTCCCTGAGCCCCTGCGCTCCAAATGCTACGAGGTAGAGAATATGGCGGCTGACCGCGAGTTCACCTGTAACGTTGCGCTCAACTATGGCGGCCGTGACGAGATTGTCCACGCCGCAAACACCGCCATCGCTGAGGGCCATACCGTCCTCACCGAGGAAATTCTCTCGAAGTATATGTACACCTCAAAAAGCCCCGACCCCGATATGATCATCAGAACGGGCGGTGACTTCCGCGTGTCCAACTTCCTCTTGTGGCAGGGCGCATACTCCGAGTACGTCGTTCTTAAAACGCTCTGGCCCGACTTCGGCGACCGCCAGATAATGAAATGCGTTCGCAAATTCTATAAGCGTGACCGTCGCTACGGCGGTCTTAGCAAGGGGGATAAGAAATGAAAACCAGAATGCTTACCGCCCTTGGTATGGCTATATTCGGCATACCCCTGCTTATCTTCTCGAAGTATATCATCTACCCGATCGCCGCAGGTATCCTCTCGGTGTTCGCGCTCTACGAGATGGCAGGCGTTATCGGCGTGCGTAAAAACCTTGCGCTCACTGTACCGACCTATATCGTCGGTCTTGTAACGCCGATATTCGCATATATCTTCAGCCATAGAGTTACCGACTTCATCTTCGTCGGCCTGCTCGTCATTATGGCCGTGATGCTTTACTTCTTCGGCTACGCCGTCGTTTGTCGCGGCAGTCTTAAGTTTGCCGACGTCGCAACGCATTTTACCACCTTTACCTATATCACCGTTTCCTTTGCCGCCATCACCCTCGTAAGATATCTGCCCTACGGACTCTACTGCTTCTTGCTCGTGTTCCTTGGCAGCTGGGTGTCCGACGTGTTTGCATACTTCGTCGGATGCGCGATAGGAAAGCATAAAATGATCCCCGAGATCAGCCCTAAAAAGACCTGGGAGGGGGCTGTCGGCGGCATCTTCTTCACCGTCGTTGCATTCCTCGTTTACGGTATAATCATCTCCCTTACCACCGACGTAAGACCTAATTATATCGTCCTCGCTATCCTCGGCCTTCTGCTTTCCATCGTGTCCATCTTCGGTGACCTCGTTGCCTCGCTCATAAAGCGTGTGCACGGTGTAAAGGACTACGGCTATATATCCCCGGGTCACGGTGGCGTGCTTGACAGGTTCGATTCCGCACTCGCGGTCGCACCCGTCCTCTTCGCCATCTGTATGCTTTTCCCGCCTTTTGTATAATATTTGGGCGACCCGCGTATGCGTGCGGGCCGCCCATACAAATCTCTCACCTAAGGAGTCAGCTATGAAAACGATTGCAGTTCTTGGTGCCACAGGCTCTGTCGGCACACAGGCTCTCGACGTCGCACGCTCGCGCGGCTATCGCGTGGACTATATAAGCGCCAACCGCGCCACCGCGGATATGGAGAAATATGCCCGTGAGTTCAGACCTAAATACGTCGCTATGGCTGACGCCGAGTCGGCACGCGCCCTTAAATGCGCCCTTGCCGATACCGACGTGACCGTCCTCTTTGGCGAGTCCGGAGTCCTTGAGGGCATAGCCCTCACCAAGGCCGACGTCATCGTAAACTCGATAATAGGCGAGGCAGGCCTTAAGCCCACCCTTGCCGTCATCGATTCGGGTAAGCGCCTCGCCCTGGCAAACAAGGAATCCCTCGTCATCGCAGGTGAGATAGTAATGTCCCGTGCACGCGCTCGGGGAGTTGAGATACTCCCCGTAGACAGCGAGCACTCCGCAATCTACCAGTCCTTAAAGTCGGGCAAAGAGTCCGAGATCAAGCGCATCCTGCTTACCGCCTCGGGCGGCCCGTTCTTCGGAAAAAGCAGGGAAGAGCTCTCAAAGGTCACCCTTGCCGACACCCTCGCCCACCCCACCTGGAAAATGGGCAAAAAGATAACCGTAGACTCCGCAACCCTTATGAACAAGGGCTTTGAGATCATCGAGGCCGCACACCTCTTCGGCACTCCCGCCGACAAAATACAGGTGCTCATTCACCGCGAGAGCATACTTCACTCCGCCGTGGAATATATTGATAACACCGTGATAGGTGAGCTTTCCGTTCCCGATATGCGTATGTGCGTGCAATACGCCGTCGACTATCCCGACAGATGCCCCACCTCATCCGCCGAGCTCGACCTTTTCTCCGTCGGCGCACTCACCTTCCGCACCCCCGACACCGAGGCATTCCCCCTCCTTGCGCTCGCAAAGCGCGCAATGACAGACGGCGGTGCAATGCCCGCAATAGTCAACGCCGCCGACGAGGTGGCAGTTGCCGCATTCCTTGAGGAGAAGCTCTCCTTCCTTGGCATATCCGAGGTCGTTATAAAGACCTACGAGCGTATGTCGGGCAGGGCAGCCACCACCGTCGACGAGCTCGTTGCCGCCGACCGCGAAGCAAGAAGAATAGCAAAAGAGCTCATATTAACCGCAAAATAACAGGAGATATACTTTGACGACCGCAACTACGATAATTTTAGCCGTTCTCGTATTCGGCTTTCTTATATTCATACACGAGCTTGGCCATTACGCCACCGCCCGTATATTCAAGGTGACCATAAACGAGTTTTCTATCGGTATGGGTCCCCGACTTCTCTCCAAGGTCTCTAAAAAGACCGGCATTCGCTACTCCCTCGCGCTTCTGCCCATCGGCGGCTTCGTTGCGATGGCGGGCGAAAACGGTGAGGAGGACGAGAAGAATCCTATCGACGACCCCAACCGCTTTGACAAAAAGCCGGCTTGGCAGAGATTTATAATCACCGCCGCAGGCGCAACGGTAAATATCGTTGCAGGCTTCCTTGCGATGATAATCGTCACCGCTATAACAGTTATGCCCTCGACCACCGTCGGCTCATACGAGCTTGATGACGGTACCACTCTTAAGGATAAGCTTGGCTACGAGGTCAGCGTTGCCGACTCGGGCATACAGGTAGGCGATGAGATAATCAAGGTCGGCGATAAGCGCATTACCATATACGACGAGCTCACCTACGAAATTATGCGCTCGGGTTACGAGCCCCTTGACGTCACTGTCATAAGAGACGGTAAGGAGATGGTGATCGAGGACGTAGTATTTCCCACCGTCGAGTCACAGGGGCAGCTTTTCGGCACTATCGACTTCCGAGTAAAGCGTGCGGAAAAGAATCTCGGCTCGGTGCTCTCCTATTCCTTTAGAAACTCCTTCCTCATCGTGCGTATGGTGTGGGAGTCTATCTACGATCTGGTAACGGGCAGATATACCATCGGCGCGGTTTCCGGCCCTGTAGGAATCTCCACCGCTATCGGCGATGCCGCACAGGCGGGCTTTGCCTCTCTTTTAAGCCTCGTTACCCTCATCAGCATCAACCTCGGCGTTATGAATCTGCTTCCTATCCCCGCACTTGACGGCGGCAGACTCATCACC
>JAZRAF010000065.1:0-27661 GCA_045634425.1 Eubacteriales bacterium
AGTCGAACCTTCATTAATTAGAATACTCTTTCGACACTCGTTTGTATGTTTTTGTGTATTTGCCGTTTTCCTTCAGCTCAATGTTATCAACACAAAATACACCAAAGAAACTATAATTTCCACGTAGCTTCAGGAAAACAACTCGGATTGTTTTATCATTCCAAAGCCTCTCGTCCGCTTCATCCCACTGTTCGTAAATAAAATTTTCTTCTATGGTGTTATTCCATTTGCCGCCCTTTGTTCTTTCAAGATTATGGTTAGAAATAAACCAAGGACTATATCCTTCCGGCGTAGCTCTTTTGGCGTAAAGCAGCGCCCCCTGCCTTCCAAAATTCTTCGCTTCGGATTTATCCCAAACAAACAGATTGCAGCATTTCATATACGCAACTCTTGAGTTTGTTCCATACGAATTCCCAATTCGCAAAACATTATCACACCCATAGGAAGCGGATTTTATTTTTTGATCGATTGCAGAACTTGGGGGAACATTTTTTACAGGTGCTGACACAAGTTCTGAGATCTTTTTTCTTTCTCGGTCCTCTTCGTCGAGATTTTTAAGTTCGATATTTATCGCTTTTTCAAACTCCGGATCTATTGCATTGAGAAAGGTTTTAAACGCTGATGGATATGGCAATTCAATGCTTTTTTCGGTAAAGTCCACGCGAATGTACTTGTTTTTATTTTGTGCCTTGCCGCCGAACCAACTTATAATGCCCTCTCCAAATTTTTTATGTATTACCTTTTGATTAACTATTTCCACTATTTATCCCCTTTAAAAAGAAAACGTGTATATAATAATATACGATTGTTTTGTGCAAAACACTTTTTTGGTGTTTTTTTGACTAAACAAGACTTAAATCGACCGGTTATACTCCTTGTGAGCCAAGAGGACACCCTGTGTCCGACATCGCTATGCGATGCGCTCACGGAGCAATCTGCGCTCGCTCGCTTGAATGCGAGCATTCAGACTCGGCTTCGCTTGATTATGTAGCCTCCGGCTCCACCGGTCGGGCGGTCTAAGACCGCATCCTAGTTGGTCCACCAACAGAAACAAAAAAGCCACCCTTTTGGGTGGCGTTTCTGCTGGTGGACCAACTAGGACTCGAACCTAGGACCGACCGGTTATGAGCCGGTAGCTCTAACCAACTGAGCTATTGGTCCAAATGTATTAAATTTTGCATAACCGACCGGTTATACTCCTTGCGAGCTGCAAGAACTAAAGTTCTTGGCGCGTTGCGCCTTGCATCGCTTTGCGATGCACTCGCGGAGCAGTCGGCGTGCGGCTCGCTTGTGCAAGCACAGACTCGCCTTTACTTGACTATGACCTTCGCTCTAACCAACTGAGCTATTGGTCCAAATATTAGCGCGTTTCTAACTATTGTATTATATCAAACTATTGTGAATAAATCATTAACAAATGTTGAACAAAAGATAAATTAGCATTTTTATTATGTGCTGATTATTGCGCCTTGCCGCCAAATTAACTGTTGACAAAAATTGTGCGATACTGTAAAATAAACTTAAAGGTCGAGGATTGATTTCAAGTATAGACCATAGGAGAAGTTATGAGCAAGAAACCGGGATATTTTTTGTTATTTAAGATCGTGGGAATTGTTGGCGCTATTGCCGCGGTTTGTGGAATAATATTAGCCATTTTGGGCTTTGGCGATTTTGAAAGCAATAATTTTATGATCGGCACGTTCGTGTCGGTTGGTGGCGTGACGCTTGCCGCTATAGGAATAGCGACCGGATTTGCTCCCGAAATAGCAAAGGCCAGAGCCAAGACCATAAGATACATTCAGGAAGAAAACAAGGACGACCTGTCAGCCATCGCAAGCAACAATGCGGAAATAATGAGCGACGCCATCGCGACGACCGCAAGCGCAGTCGCGGACGGCATGAAGAAAACGATGTTTTGCAAGCACTGCGGTGCCGTCATCGACGCCGATTCCAAGTTCTGCTCCGTGTGCGGCAAGGAGCTGTAATCACGATACAATGAATGCCAAAAGCCACCCTTCTCAGGTGGCTTTTTTTCTACTTTTGACGCGGTGCCCCCACCGAGTGTGCGTTTTTCGTGCAAAAATGCTCAAAATTCGCAAAAATTTTCATTTTTTCAATTTATTTTGCTATATTTTCCTTGACAAGTTAAATTATATGTGTTATTATACATATATACTATATATAAAATATTTTAAATTGTATATTTTAAAATAAAAAAGGAGAAAACGAAATGCCTGAGATTAAATACGAAGTAGTTGAGACTATTGGTGTCGTCAGCGAAGGTAAGAACGGCTGGAACAAGGAACTTAATCTCATCAGCTGGAATGAGCGCGAGCCCGTTTACGATATCCGTACCTGGTCTCCCGATCACGAGAAGATGGGCAAGGGTATCACCATTTCCATCGAAGAGGCTAAGGCACTCAGAGATATGCTTAACACCCTTAAGCTCGACTGATAATCTGACTATACATACCAAAGTAAAAAAACCGGAGTATGCCCGAGTTATGCGCATCTCCGGTTTTTGTTTTTGTCTTTTTGGGCGGCTCTTCCCCGCTACCCACTCCGAATTAGGGTGAGGTTGGAGGCAAAGGAAACCTAATAGAAAAAGCGGCGTCGGATGACGCCGCTTTTATTAATGCTTTAATTAGTTGTACGCACAAACGATGGAAACGCCGGTGTAGCTAAGAGCAACGGAGGTGATCTTACCCTCTGCCTTAGTAACGGTTACGAGTGCGTCAGAGCCGATAGCGGAGCCGAGAACTGCCTCAGTGTCAGCAGCTGCAACGGTGATAGCAAGAACGTTACCGTCAACGGTGAAGGTAGAGATCTTGTTGCTGTCGTAGTCGAACTTGATGCCGGTAGCACCGAGCTTGTTAGCGATTTCGCCGCCGTCGGAGTAGGTGCCGTTTGCATCGCAGGTAACGGTACCGGTGAGAACCTCGAGATCCTCGGTGGAATCAAGACCGGGGATGGTCTCGATGGAGTAGGTGATGGAGCTGATCTTGCCTGCTGCGTAAGTGGTGGTGTAGGTAGCGGTAAGATCGCCCTCAGCGGTCTCGGTGGTTACGGTAACGTTAAGGGTGTTGATGGTGGTTGCACCGAAAGCGGTGATGAACTCAGCTGCTTCTTCAGCGTATACGGGAGCGGGATCCTCGCCACAAGCGAAGAGCGCGAAGGAGCAAGCAAGTACAAGTATAAGAGCTAAAATCTTATTCATTTCTTTCTCTCCTATTCCTTTAATCAGTGAGCGAGCTCAACGTTCTGAACGTCGTACTCATACTCGGTGATCATAGTGATCTGACGCTCGGGGTAGTAACGGGTACCTGCGATCGAGTAAGAGATGGTGATGGACTGAATGAACGCGCCGTTGTTGGTGATGGTAACCTCAACGTCGGAGCTTGCGGTAAGAAGAGCAACGTCATCGGAGTCTGCGCCGAACACAGCAGCGATGTTAGCGTTGAGAACGGTAAAGGTAAGGGTATTGATGCCATCCTCACCCTCGGTGTACTCAGCATTCTGAAGAAGGCTGTCGTCGAGGTTGATAGCGATGGAGCCTGCGGTAGGACCGAAGTTAAGGCCGTTGGGGTCCCAAGAACCGCCGTTGGTACGACGGCCGTAGCCCTCAAGGTACTCAAGAGAACCGGTCTCGGTGCCGATGGGGCCTACAACAACTGCGTTAGCGCCCTCAGCAACCTCGCGGATGTAATCCTGCTCATAGGTCTGAACGGTAGCAAGCTTGCCGGCGATGGTACCGGTTACGAGCTCGTACTTGCCGTTAAGGGTCTGAACTGCAACGCCGGAGTCATTGATGATGCTCTGGGTGGAAGTGGTAACTACCTTGGTGGGAAGGCTGTTCTCATAGAACTGAGCAGTCTTCTGTGCGCCGGTGAGCTCTTCTTCCTTGCCACAAGCGAACATAGCGAATGAACAAGCGAGCACGAGAAGCAAACAAATTATCTTTTTCATCTTTTTAATCCTTTCAATGCACAATCTTGTTGTTCGTTATTAGGTGTAAGAGGTCTCGAGAAGAACCTCGGTGTTATCAGTAGTGGTGTATGCAAGGTTTACTCTGGAAAGACGGCCGCCTGCAACCTTAATGGTAAGGGTAGCAGCAGTAGCGGAGATCTCAGTACCGAAGATAGCCTTAACCTGCTCAGCGGAGATTTCAGCGGTAAGGGTGTTACCGTCTCTGGAGAGTTTGTACTCGCCGATGGTCTCAGCGGTAAGGTTGAGGGTAAGAGACATATAAGCGATGTCGGGAGCCACGGTGGTGGTCTCGCCATTTACGGTGTACTTCTCGCCGTCGTAAACGATCTCGCCGGACTTGGTGATAACGGAGCCGGTAGTGCTGTCAGCAACTACGGGTGCCTTCTCTTCATATTCATAAGTGAATACGAATCCGTTCTCGTTCATTACGGTGGTGTACATTCCGTTGTAAACAACGTCGCCGCGGGTGTGAGTAGTCTTGGTGGTGATGTTTGTAGGTTCTGAAGCGTTAACCATTCCGAGGAAAGCCTCGAGAGTTTCATCAGTCTTGCCGCAAGCGAAGAAAGTGAAGCAGCAAGCAAGCGCCAGAATCAAGCAAATTATCTTTTTCATCTTAATACCTTTTGCCTTTCTTTGGTGTTGTTCGTGAAAAATATATTAAACTAATATAATTATATCTGCTAATACGTGAAATGTCAATACCAAACCCACCTGTTAATGCCCTTGACCCCGCCAAATTTTGCGCGGAGATTTTATTAAAAATAACCAAATATCTACCTTGTTTTAAAATAAATACCTACTTTTGCGCTTAAAAAAGGAAAATGCAGTCCGCGCGGGGCTGCATTTTCGCACTTTACTTGCTGATGATGCTGACGTTCTGGGGATCGATGCCGGTGGTGTCGTAAACGATGGCGAGGATCTGCGCCGCCTCGTTCGCCTGCAGGCTATCCGCACGCACGATAACGCTTACCGCATCGTCGCTGATGATGGCAACGCACTCCTCAAAGCCCTTTGCCTTAACGAGGGTCTCGATGTTCATCTCGTTCTGAATGTCAACGGCAATCTTGGAGATCTTTGCGGCTGCCTCAGCCTTTGCTGCCTCGCTTGCCTCGGCGTTTTCGGTCACAAGGGTGAGCACGTCGATGGCCTCATCCCTCGACTGTTCACGGGAGAGTGCGGTGGCGGTGAAGTAGTTGTTGGTGCCGGCAGAGGTATCTGCGCCGGTGGTTTCGCTGTCGATGTAGCCGTTTTCCATATTGTTCTCACCGTAGCCGAGCGAGCCGAGGGGATCGTAGAACCAACGGTAATTGAGGTAAACTGCCAGACCGATCAAGAGCACCGCAACGACGAGCACTGCGCTTTTTGCCGCCTTGGATGCAAAGAATTTCTTGAATTTTTCGATTTTCATTGTATGCTTTTCTCCTTTTGTTTGTTACTGATTAAGCCTATGACGGGCAATTTGCGGATATTCCGCTTTCAGGCATTTAATTTTTGGACGGCAGGACGGCGACCGAGTTCGCGCCTATGTCAAAGAGCGCACAGATCATTTGCGAGAGGCGGGATTTTACCGCCACGCTATCCCCGCCGTCGCACACCACCGTCACTCCCTGCACCCTCGGAGGCTTACTTTCGATAAGCTGATTTCCCTTGTAGGTGTTCTCCTCACCGCGCGAAAAGCTTACCATAACCGTGCACTTCCCCACCCCGTCAACCTCGGAGCAGAGCTTTTCAAGGCTGCGCTCAAGCTCTTCCTTATATTCCGAAAGCCCCGCCGGCTCTGCGGACGTGCCCGAGTCGACCGAGGAGATCGCAACGAGCATCAGTCCCACGGACACGAGCAAAAGGATAAGCGCGATCTTTCTTTTTCCTTTTAAATAATCAATTATTTTGTTTAGCAAGATCGATCATTACCTCACATTCTCCAAGGTCGGCGCTTTCCACCGCCTCGGCGATCAGGCGCGCATCCGCACTTACGGCACGCCCGCTTAACGTAACCGTTATTTTCTCCGCACGCATAGATTCAAGGTCAAGCCCTGCGACCCTCACGCAGACCTCGCCTTTGTCAAGGTCGCACTCCTCGCACACGAAACGCGCAACACCATCGCAAAAGGCTGACGCGGTGTTCTCGTAAAAGAGGGTGTCACTTTGGTCGTATTCGACACTCAGCCCCTCGAAAAAGTCGGTGGAAATGAGGTCGGAAATATCGCCCGTGACCGAAAAAATGGGCAACGTTACCGTATAAAGCAGTACCACGGCCATCGCGGCGCGTGAGATACGCTCAAGGTTTCCGCCGTAGGAAGCAAGGCCGCCGAGCGCTACGACGGCGCTTGCCGCCATTACCGAAATTATGTAATCACTCACGCCGAGCTGACACCCCCTTTCACAAAAACGACAAGCTCGATGATACACACCAAGACCGAGGTCGAATAGACCGCAATAAGGGTGTCAAGAGCCGCCCTGAATGCCGAATAACATCGCACGCCCCCCGCCGAACCCGTAAATTCGAGGTAAATAAGGCAGGCTGAAATAGCGAGGCGGTAGAGCAAAAGAGAGACCAAGGGAGCGATGGACAACAGGAGTATTACGGCAACGCTTCCCATACCGACGGTGCTTTTGAGATAGGCCATACCGCCACCGAGGGTGGAAAGCGCACTTGCCACGGTTGAGCCGACGATGGGGATCATTCCGGAGGCGGCGTATCTTGCGGCGCGCAGGGTGGCGTTATCCGCAGCCGAGGCTACCACGCTTTGCATCGCAATTACCGCAGCCAGGATCGTGCCGACGATGCCAACGCCCCACATAAAAACGCTCTTCAGCCCCTTTGCCACGTTGAGTGCGCCGCCGTCCGAGACCGAGGCGACAAATCCTATCGAAAAAACGGCAAAAGAGGTGGGTAAGAGGGCACCCGTGCAAAATTTTTCGACCAAGGCGAGGGTCAAATTCATATTGAACGCCTGTGTCGATGCAGTGGTAAAAGCGCCCGATGCGGTGCTTATTGCAGTGAATATAGGTATCGCCGAGGCGAGGAAATCAACCACCGTCGTGAGGCTTTGGCGAAGGTCATTACACACGTCGTAAAGCGCTGTAAAGATGGATGCCGCGGCGATCGTTGACACCGCAGCTTGTACCGCCGAGTCGAGGGCGGCATCGGTGCCGATGGATGCGTGCGAGGTCAGGGATATGACGACGGCAAAGCCGAGAAGCAGAAGAAAAAACGCAAGTGTTTCCCCCGCCCTGTCCGAGAGTGCCGCACATATCTCGGCAAGTATTGCCTCAATGCCAAGCGACGAGGTAACGTCCTCGGTGTCAACCTCTGCGCCGTCGGGGATTATATTGACGAAATCGTCGAGCATATCCTCAGCCTCGTCGGCGTGCACCGTTACCGAAAAGAGGGTGAATAAAATCACGAGGATAGCCAAAAATCTTATTATCCTTTTCATCCTATCAGCTCTGCTCCCATATCAAGAATTGCCACGAAAAACGGTGCGGCAATAGCGATGATCTCGATGCGCCCGACAAGGGTCACGGCATTTCCTATGCGAGGCACGCCAAGCTCGGAGCACACATCAGCCGTTATGCCGGCAAGATACCCTACCCCGACTATTTTGAGGACGGCGGCGGTCACCCCACTAAGCTCTGATCCCAAAATCACCGAGGACAAAACGCCCTCAAATTCACCAAGGCGAGGCCGAAGCACCGACAGTATGCCAACGAAGCACAAAATAGCCATCACGGGTGCGCCGCGCCACTTAAGCTCGGACAAAAGAAAGACCGAAAGCGCCCCCACAAGGGCAAGCGCACACACCTCGCCTACCAAATTCCGAACACATCCTTCACCGTATCGAAAAGCGTGCCGATCTCCTGTACCAGGAGCATCAGGACCACGATCACACCGGCAATCGAGACCATCGTTGCCTGCTCGTCACGCCCGATCTTCGAGAGTATCTGACAGCAGACCGCCACGATCATACCGATGCCGGCGATTTTAAAAAGAAAAGACAGATCCATACCTTCACCACTCAAATAATCAAAATAATCAGCCCGACGCTTGCCGAGGCGGTGAGCGTGCGTATCAGGCGGATCTGCCTTGCGGCCTCGGTGCGCTCGGCATCGACAAGTGCCGCAAGCTCGGCACGGTGGGCATCGATAAGCCCGATCTCGTCATCGAGATACCCCGAGCCGAGCGAGGCAAAAAGCGACTCGACTATCCTTGTGCACTCCTTGCCCACGATCTCTGGTGCTCCGGACGAGGAAAAGGACCGCCCGAGGTCATCACCGCACCCACCCGAAAGAAAGCCGCAGGCAGAGAGGCTGTCCGAGCGAAACTCCCGCGCCACCTCGGCCGTTGGACGAAGAAAGCAACCTATCTGCAGGCGCAGAAAGGACACGAAGCGCAACAACTCCTCACAAAGAGCAAGGCGTTGCCGTCTTGCCGCGACAAGCTCACGCGATACGAGCACCGATGTAAACAATAATATACATATTCCAACAATCTTCAGCATACTAATTCCTCAATTTTGCAGGAATACCCCGTATCCGTGTGAAATATTCCAAAGAAAACGTCAAATGCGCCAACCCGCAAAAACGGCTCGACACCACCCCTTGATTCAAGCTCTGACCGCGTCTTTGCGTGCGCGGTAGCGATAAGCCTGATGCCTGAATTCAGCGACTCTATCATAGCGTCCGACTCGCGCCTTGCGCCGATCTCGTCGACGGCGATAACGGTGGGTGACATCGTGCGCAGGGCTATCTCCATACCGTCTGCACGCTTATATCCGCGCAGTAGCATAACGCCAAGACGGCGGCACTCGTCGAGTGAAAACTCACAACGCTCGTCCACCACCGCCACGCGCTCAAACGGGCACTCCTCAGCTATCGTACCGACGAGGGTGCGCAGCGCCGTAGTCTTTCCAACGCCGGGTGGAGAATATATAAGCATACCCCTCCGTGTTCCCTGCCACGCCGAAAAAAGCTCATCCTTCAACGATGAGGTGGCGGTTGGTATCCTGAATACCAGGGAGCTTACCTCGGACACGCCGACAAGCCTATCCGACTCATATCTTGCCTGTCCGCAAATTCCAACGCGCACACCGCCCCTAAGGCTTACGTAGCCCTCGCTTATCGTATCTCTGTGGGCGTAGATCGCACCTCCGCAGACCCTGTGCACGGTTATATCCATATCGTGCGAGGTGACCTCAACGCCGATCATCACGCGCTCGCCCCCTATTAAGACCGAGGAGCGCCTACCGAGTGTTATATGTATCTCCGAAATCTGCCCTACACCGCCGCGGCGAGTATGTGCTATCCTTAATAATTCACTCCCCACGCGCTCGGGCAGGCAACCGATAATACCGTCAAACATTATTGTGAAATCTCTCCCATAATTTTACATTTTTTCTTGACTTTTGTTTTTCGTTATGGTAAAATACTATCAGTCGATATATTTTATATATCGCCGTCTTTAAGTGCGCCCTTCGGCAGACTTAAATAGCATTTCAAAAGAAAGGATGTGGAATTCTATGAAGGCTACCGGAATTGTAAGAAACATAGACGAGCTTGGCAGAATCGTTGTTCCCAAGGAAATGAGAACGAAGATGAATATCGCTTGCGGCGATGCCATTGAGATCTACGTAGAGGACGACAAGATAGTTCTTACAAAATTCACTCCGAACTGTACCTTCTGCGGCAGCACCGATATTGCCGCTGAGATGAACGGCAGCAAGATATGCCGTGAGTGTCTCAATAACCTTAAGGCGCTTGACTAAGCGCGCTACACCATACGGTAAATTATATGCCGTCCCAAATCAAATAATTAAAATTTTCGAAAGGAATTTAAAATAATGAAAGTTGTAACCTTTGGCGAAATCATGCTCCGCCTCGCTCCCGAGGGATATCTCCGCTTTACCCAGGCTGATAAGTTTGGCGTAGTATACGGCGGTGGAGAGGCAAACGTTTCCGTTTCCCTTGCAAACTACGGTCTTGATTCCGCATTCGTAACCAAGCTCCCCAAGCACGAGATCGGCCAGGCGGCTGTAAACTCCCTTCGCCAGTTCGGCGTTGACACCTCTATGATCGTCCGCGGCGGCGACAGAGTAGGTATCTACTTCAATGAGAAGGGTGCTTCTCAGCGTCCCTCTAAGGTAATTTACGACCGTGCATACTCCGCGATCGCAATGGCAGAACCCACCGACTTCGACTGGAAGAAGATCTTCGAGGGCGTTGATTGGTTCCACTTCACCGGTATCACTCCCGCTCTTAACCCCACCGTTGCCGAGATCTGCCTTGACGCTTGTAAGGCTGCTAAGGCTGCAGGCGCAACCATCTCCTGCGACCTCAACTTCAGAAAGAAGCTCTGGACCAGAGAGCAGGCTCGCGAGACTATGACCAAGCTTTGTGAGTACGTTGACGTATGCATCTCCAACGAGGAGGACGCACACGACGTATTCGGTATCGATGCAGAAAACACCGATATCGCAGGCGGTAAGCTCAACCACGAGGGCTACAAGTCGGTTGCAAGACAGCTTGCTGAGAAGTTCAACTTCAAGAAGGTTGCTATCACCCTTCGTTCCTCTATCAGCGCTAACGACAACGACTGGGCAGCGCTTCTCTACGACGGCGAGAACTACTGCTTCTCCAAGTCCTACCACATGCACATCGTTGACCGCGTAGGCGGCGGCGACAGCTTCGGCGGCGGTCTTATCTACGCTTGCCTTAACGGCTACTCCACTCAGGATGCAGTTGAGTTTGCAGTTGCGGCTTCCTGCCTCAAGCACTCCATCGAGGGCGACTTCAACATGGTTTCCGTTGATGAGGTTAAGGCTCTTGCGGGCGGTAACGGCACCGGTAGAATCCAGAGATAATTCAATCTTAAAAAGCTTAAGGCGGAGATCACACCGATCTCCGCCTTTTTATTATATATTCGCGCAAATTAAACTTGTGGGAACAACCGTCCTCGACTGTCCGAGAAATTCTTGTAGGGACAGGCGTCCCTACAAATAAAACACAACACAAAATAGTCACCTGATCGGTTAACCGCTCTCGCTATACAAAAAGCCCGTGTGCTTTTGGCACACGGGCTTGAATGCTTTAATTAGAAGCCTGCAAGTACGTCTACGTAGTTAAGGATTTCCGCGTTGGTGCCGTTTGCAAGACCTGCGAAGGTGTTGTAACGGGACTCGTAATCGAGGTACTCCTCGTAAGACTCAAGCAGAGCCTCCTCGCTTGCGGAGAAGCTATCCTCGTCCTTGATGTAGAACGCCTTAAGAACGTATCTTACGTCAGCGAGAAGGATGAAGAACTCCTCAAGAGAGTCGGTGAATGCGATACCGTCATCCATATATACGGAAGCGGTGGTGGTCTTGGTGGTGATGTCGCTCTTTACTGCGATACCGCGTCTGATAACGGAATCATCTTCCTCAACCTCTGCGAATGCCTCGTTCTTCCAGTTGTTAAGATTGATCCACTCGTAGCCAACCTCAAGCTCTGCACCGTAGTACTCGAGCTGCTCGAATACAACTGCGAACTGAACGGTAAGAGCGTTCTTAGCCTCGATAACGAGTCTGGAGATGCCCTTAAGAGAACGGGTGTCAGCGTTTACGTCGTTTCTGTTTCTAAGGATCTTTTCATCGATCTTGATAGAAGCGAACTCAAGAGAAGAGCTGGAGGTAACGAGAGTTGCACGGAGGTAGTATGCGTTGCCCTCAGCGTCGGTAGAGGTGAGGTATGCAACCTTACCGTCAACTGCGAGAACGGTAGCCTCGGTGTGTGCGATCCAAGCAAGGTCGCCGGCTGCGGAGAGCGCGATCTCGTCCTGGATAACTACGGTCTTCTTATCGTTGGTAACGAGCATACCACGGTATGCAGCCTGAGAGTAAGAGCCGTAAACGTTAGAGTTGTTGATGATAGCGTAGCTGCCCTTGCCGTTAGGATCGATGTAAGTCTCGTACATATCGCCTGCACCGGTCTCAACCTGGCCGTAAGGAACTGCGCCTGCAGCAGAGGTAAGAACTACAACGTTGTTACCCTCACCGCAGTTTCTGTAGTAACGGTATCTCTCGGAGCCGAAGTAGTTAACACCACTGTAGTAGTCACTACCAAGGTCGGTGATCCAGTTGATACCGTTGCTCTGGTAAATGAAGTTACCGGAGTCGATCTGACCGAACTTCTCATCGCCCTTGCCTTCGCCGTAAGGAGAGTAGCTGTTCATACCACCCATGATACCTACGTAGAGAGCGCCGTTTTCCCAGCTATCTCTGGAAACGAATGCATCAATACCTTCCATATAGTAGTCAAGCTTAAGCTCGGGAGCTTCGCCTACACCATCGAAGGGATAGAAGAGAATGTCAAATATAGTTGCTTCCTTGCCCTTTGCGATCTGAGCGGCACGAATAGCTGCGAGATCACCATCGCCAAGAAGCTGAGCTGCGAAGTTGAACATCTGAGTGTCAACGGTAAGAACGTCACCGTCGATAATGCTGCCGATACCGTCCTCATGGTAGTTCCAAGCCTCACCATTGGAGTTCTCGATGTAGCAAGCGAAGTAGAAGGTCTCGTTAAGACCCCAGGTATCCTTGAAGCCAAAGTCGTCACCGGATGCAGACTGGAGAGCCATAACGAGCTTCATAAATGCGTTGGTGCCGTTTGCCCAGTAGGTAACGGACTCGATGTAAGAACCATCGGGAGCGTACTGGTCAAGACCGTAGTCTGCAAGGTTGATCATGCAGTTACCTACAATGTAGGAGATCTCAGAGGAGCAGTTAAGAGCCTCGGTGCCGGTGTATTCCATGATGGCCATGGAAGCGATGATGATACCGGATGCACAAATAGCATTCCAGCTGTCAGTACGAGTGTTCCAGCTATCGCCGTAGCCAGAGGTTCTGGGGAACTTACAGAACTCGCCAATTACGGAGTTGTAAGCGTGAGAAAGAGACTGAGTGTAAAGGATGCTTGCAAGCTCCTGAACAGACTCCTCGCCAATAAGCTCAACGTAAGCGTTGTAGAGCCAGTCGTAGGAAACTGCAAAATCGGAAGCTGCGTTAGCGCAGTTGATGAAGTAACCGGGTGCCCAGTGTACCCACTCGCCAAGCTTTACAGATACTGCGTATGCAAGGTATACGTACTTGTCGTCGTCGGTCATCTGGTATGCGAATGCAAGGTTTACAAGATTCTTGGTAATTTCCTCGATCTCGTAAAGAGCCTTAGACTCAGGGTTGTAACCGTCATCAGAATCTGCGATGGTGGTGTCGTTAGGATTAAATGCGTAGTCGGGATATACACCGTCCTGATAGGGGTTAACAGGAGTCTTACCGTCCTTGAAGGTAACGGTGCCATCAGCTGCAAGATCTGCAACTACATCATTATAGTAAGCATCAGCGTCAGCAACTACGCCTGCGATGTAAGCCTTAACAGCCTCGTTGTCGGTTGCCTTGATGCTATCGAAGGTTGCCTGATCTGCAAAAATGTAGGGATGCTGGAAGTTGTTGGTGTTAGCCTTTACTGCATTGTAAACGCTTCTACCGGTATCGTAGTAAGCAGCGTCTGCACTATCCTCAACAGATGTGTCGAACACAAACTTCTTCATGATGGAAAGGAGCTCGTCGAGGTTCTTTTCTCTGGAGATAAGGTTTGCAGAGTCAACGCCCTCGGTCTTAACAGTCTCGTATACGATGATAAGACCCATATCGTCGTAAAGAACACTCCAATTGGGGAAAATGTTGGGGATATCGTTCATAGAGATAACGATAACGTTCTCTCCGTCAACATTCTTAACAACGCCGGGAGCAGCTGCAAGGTCAACAAGCTTGCCGTTTACGGTAGCGGTGTTAAGACCTACGGTTACGTATGCGGTCTCGCCTGCACCGATGGTAATATCGTAGGACGAGCCGTCAGCGTGGATGTACTTGGGATAACCCATATAGTCGATAACAAGGTCGAGTGCAACCATAACCTCGCCATCAACGATCGAAGGAATGAAATACTTGGAGATGTCGATCTTCTTGTTTCTTGCAAGAGCAGAGGGAACACCAAGCTTCATTGCAAGGGACTCTGCAAGAATCTGAGCAACGGTCTTGTCATCAGCGTTCTTGTAGATAGGAACAGTCTTGTCTGCGTTAGTCTCAACGAATACACCGTGGCCGTACTCGCTAAAGTCGGTTACAGGATTGATGATATCCTGATAGATACGAAGGTTATCCATGCAGTAGCTCATGCCGGCCTGTTCTGCATTGGTAGCCTTGCTCATGCCGATGTAAAGATTCTGGATACCGGAGTCGCCGGCCTCAAGAGCATAGGGAGCGGAGTAAGCGATCTTAGCCACGCCGTTAACGTATACTCTTGCGCTGAAGGTGGTACGGTCATTCCAGTTCATTACGATATCGAAATCACACCAGTCACCGTCTGCAAGAGAAGCAATATAGTTGCTTGCGGTTGCCTCGAATGCGTAAAGCTTAGCATCCTTTATAATAAGGAGGGGTCTCTCGGTCTTACTACCAAGAGTTGCGTACATAATCGTACCCATGCTGCACGCGTCATCTGCCTTGATGGACATACCGATAGTAGTGAAGCCACCGGTAAGCTTTACACGCGCACCGAAGTTGTAGGTGAAGTAGGATGATGTGGTGGAGTTAATACCTGCGTTCTGATACTCAAAACGGGTAAAGTAGTTGTAGTTGCCGTCTGTAGCAACCTCGTAATCGATCGTAGCAGAGTTACCTGCCTTGGTTACGTTATCAAGAACTTCGCCTGCGGAAGAGGAGGAAACGCCGTTTGTTGCGGTCCAGCCGTCCTCGTAGGTTCTGTAGTAGAGCCAGTCCTCGTTGACGTCGAAGTCAACAACGATCTCTTCATCGTCGGGACCTTCTTCTTCGTTTTCATCCGCCCACGCGAATACGGTGAGCATGGAGATGAGAGAGGCAACCGTCAGAAGGAGTGCGATAATCTTAGAAAGTTTATTCTTCATATTAATATACCTCCCTTAATTAGTTTTCGAAGATCTTGCTTACGATAGCAAGAACGATAGTGGAAATAGAGCCGGTTCTAACCGCGCAGGTGATCTTTGCGGACTCGCTGATGTCGGAGTTGATGATATCAAGCTCTGCATTGTAGTCGTTAAGTGCGCTCTCGTAAGCTGCCATAGCGCTTGCAACTCCCTGAACACCCTCGTCAACGAGGTCTACGTATGCGATGCAGTCAACAAGGATAGCGTAGATAGCATCCTCACGCTCAACACCCTCAAGAAGATTTGCCTCGTAAAGACCGTTAACGAATCCTACGAAGATAGCACCGTTGGTCTCGTAAGCCTCGAGCTGCTCGCGGTATGCGATGTACTTCTCTGCAGCTGCTGCAGCCTCTTCGCCGTTAGCGTCGATGCTGTAGTAGTAGCCGGTAGCCTTATCAAACAGAGGCTTAAGCTCAGCGTAGGTAAGTACGGTAGTCATGTGATTAATAGTATTAATGAAGTACTGGGTATTCTGTGCAAGAACTGCGGTGTAGTCATCAGCCTGAGCGGTAAGCTCATCGTTGTATACATTGTAAATGATGATAAGCTCTTCAAGCTTAGCGATCTCGTCTGCAACAGCCGCTGCAACCTCAGGGGTCATATTGGTGTTGTAAACTGCGATGTCGTTATCAGCGAGGTACTGTGCAACTACGGTACAAACACCAACCTTGTCGATGTAGATCTCGGTTGCGAGGTACTTAGCAAGCTGCTCCTCAATAACAGCGATGTGCTGCTGCTGAAGAAGCTCGTAGAAGCAAACGTCAAGAGCATAGAAGGTTGCGATAGCATCCTCAACACCTGCTACGCTTGCGTCGTAGTTGCCGGTAGCAACGATCTCACGTGCGATGTTAACGTAAACGCTGATATACTCTGCGTTTGCAGTCCAGAACTCTACGGTAGCCTCATAGCCTTCCATAGAGGTTACGAAGTTCATACAAGATATGATTCTCTTGGAATTCTCGTAAAGGGAACGGAGAGCGATCTTTTCAGCGACGGTCTCGTAATATTCAAAAAGAGTTACATAGCCTTCCTCACCGGCTGCGATCTCGCCGTTTATGGAAGCTTCAAAGGAAAGAACAACGGGGTCGTTTTCAACGAAAGCAACGTTTATAGGATCGTTGTAAGCTGCAATAGTGTAAACCGCCTGTGCAGCCTCAGCATACTTGGTCATAGAAGCGAGAGTGGTTGCTCTGTCAAACTTCTTAAGTGCTTCAACGAAAGCAATTACGTTCTCTATCTTAACAAGGTCTGCCTTAACGGTGTTGACCTTCATCATAAGAGACTGATAACCACCCTCGGAGGTATCACCCTTGTTGATAAGCTCACCGTTAACAGATACGAAGCTATCGATCTCTGCGATTGCTGCGTTTACTTCAGCAGTGGTACCGGAGGTTACCTGCATAGCAAGAAGCTCGTTAACCATTCCGGAAAGTATTCCGAGGTTTTCTGCCATAGCGGGCTTCTTAATGGTTTCGCTGTAGTTACAGTTTTCATATGCCTCAAGAGCAGCTGCGCACTGAGTTGCGTAGTTTGCCTTGATATCAGCGTAAACGAGCTTCGCCTTGTTGTAAGCTGTGTTACGGCTAAGGCTGGGGTTCTCACTGTTTACCATATAATTAACATAGTACTCAAACTTCTCGGGATTGGACATCTTCTCGAACTTATCCCAGATACGGTAGTTGCTACCGTTCATAGCAGTTAAGTTGTCGTAACCGATGGTCTGACCGATACAAGACTGGTCACCACCCATACGAAGACCAACGAAGTCGTACTTGTCACTATACTCAACGTCGAAGATGTACTCGTAGTTAATGTAGAGCTTACCGGTCTTGGTAACGTCGTCGTAAGTAAGAGTAATGCGTGACCATACGTTGGGAACCATAGCGTTCTGAACTGTCACGGTAGGTGTGTTGAGCACGCCGTTAGCAGAGTTGCTGTTAGAGAAGTTAATACCATCGGGGCCGGGACGGAAGGTCAAGGGAGTTACCATACCAACAGAGGGCTCTCTACATACAAAGCTTCCGTAAACGAAACCATCATTGAGCAACAAATCAAACTCAACAACCATGCCGAGCTGGAATGCGTTCTTGGTACCAACCTGAGGCTCGGTGTAAAGGTGAGTAGCATCCTGCTGGATAAACTGATGATACTTGTTACCGTACCAGTCGGTAGCCGCGGTAGCGTAGGAAAGCGCGGTAGCGTTGTAGCTATTCATAAGGCTGTTCTGGCAGTCAACAGTCATGTAGGGGCCGCCAAAATCGTAATCCTCGAAGGATGCCTGCGCATCAAGTGCGATCTGCTTCTGTGCCTTTGCAGCATCCATTGTCTGACAAGCAGTCAGGATGTTGTTTGCTGCTGCCTTCTCATCCGAGGTAGCGGTGGAAACAACCGAGTTGTTAACAAGGATACCGATGCAAGCAAGATAGTACTTAGCAGAGTAAGCGCCGTTGTATCTTGCGAAATAATTAGCAGATACCGTGTAGTCTTCGGAAATTTCAGCCCATGCGTTGTAAAGCTCAACAGCTACGTTAAGTGCGTATGCCTTGATGTTTGCAATGAGGTCTGCATCGGTGGTAGCATCAAGGGGATAGCTAGCTATGTGAGCGGTGATCGCAATAGCCGCCTCCTTCTTTTTACTGAGAACAGTCTGTGACTCTGCAAGAGTGTACTGCTCTGCAACTACGGCAGAATTCTTTGCGTTAGCCTTTGCAACAAGCTCAGCGTAACCGTCAGTGCCCTCTGCAGGACAAGCGACGATGTGAGCCATAAGTGCTGCGGTTGCAGCAAGTCTGCTTGCTGCATTAGCTGCTCCTTCGGCAGCGGTGTACAGAAGCTCGCCAATCTCTACGCTGCTTGTCTTCATCATGTTGATGACATCAGCATAGGTAAGCGTAACAGTCTCGCCGCCAATCTTAGCGTCGTAGGTGGAATCCGGATCAATGGTGTTTGAGTCCAGATACTTGTACGCTTCGGCAAGGGCGGATGCCTTGTCGTTTGCAGTTGCGCCGCTTTCAACCTTTTTGTAGCTGTTGTACAGCGACTTAAGCTCGCCGGTGTATTCACCCTCTGCACTTACGATAAATGCAACAGAGGAAACAAGCAAGGCTACGACTGCCAGCGCAATGAGAATTTTTTTCAAGTTTTTCATTGTGTTCTCCTTTGAATTTTCTCCTCAAAAATTTTAATTTTAAGTGGTTTAATTATAACACCGTATAGATGCTTTTTCAATCGGTTTTATAAGATTTGGATATTTTGACTACTTTTTTCTCACTTTTATACAAATAAAAAACGGAGGTGCGTACAAATTGCACTTCCGTTTTTTGTGTATTTTTACTCAATGCGTCATCTGCGCCAGTATTTTCTGTCGAGAGAGCGGTACATTATCGCTTCCGCAATGTGGTCTGCGGTGATCCTTTCGTCACCGTCAAGATCGGCTATCGTCCTCGCCACGCGAAGCACTCTGTCGTGTCCTCTTGCGGACAGTCCAAGGGCGTTGAAGGCATCTCTCATAAGGTCGGATGCTTCCTGATCGAGGGCGCAATATCTGTGCAGCATATCGGGGGTCATCTTGGCGTTGGGAGTGCCCGGCTTATCACCGCCGCGCTTAAGTCGTTCATTTGAAAATGAACGTGCGGCGTTTACCCTCTTGCGGATCTCGGACGAGGGCTCGCCGGGTGCGGTGTTGCCGGATATCTCGTCGTAGGAGACCGCGGGCAGCTCGATCTCTATATCGATACGGTCAAGCAGAGGTCCGCTGACACGCTCAAGGTACTTCTGGCGTGCTACGGGAGAGCAGGTGCAGGTCTTGGTCGAGTCGCCGAAGAAGCCGCACTTGCAGGGGTTCATCGCACAAACGAGCATAAACGATGCGGGATAGGTCACCTTTGCCATAGCACGGGTGACGGTTACGGTGCCGTCCCCGAGGGGCTGGCGCATCGCCTCGGTCGCTACCTTTGAAAACTCGGGCAGCTCGTCAAGGAAGAGGACGCCGTTATGGGCAAGGGATATTTCACCGGGTCTTGGATTGGTGCCGCCTCCGACAAGTCCGACGGGGCTGACGGTATGGTGAGGGGAGCGGAAGGGGCGTGCGGTAACGAGGTTGCCCTTGAGGTTACCCGTGACCGAATGTATCTTCGTTGTTTCAAGCGCTTCCTCAAACGAAAGGTCGGGAAGTATGGTAGGCAAACGCTTTGCAAGCATAGACTTTCCCGCACCGGGAGGGCCTATCATAAGCACGTTGTGTCCGCCTGCCGCCGCTATCTCAAGCGCACGCTTTGCTTTGAGCTGTCCGCGCACGTCGGAGAAGTCAAAACCGAGCGATTGGCCCGAAAAATCGAACGACGTCACCGATTTTTTGGTGCTTTGAAGCTTTATTTTGCCCTTCAGAGCGTCAACGAGCGAGCGAAGATCGCGCACGCCAAAGACGGTGATTCCGTCAACGACTGCCGCCTCCTCGGCGTTTGCCTCGGGGACGTATATCTCCTTGCGGCCGCTGTCGCGCGCAGAGATGGTCATCGGCAAAATTCCGCCGACCGAGCGCACCTCACCCGAGAGCGAAAGCTCACCGACGAAGCACTTATCCGAAAGGTCGAGATCGCGGGGGATCTTTCCGTCGCTTTGGAGTATGGCGATGATGATCGCAAGGTCGTATGCGCTTCCCTCCTTCTTCACGTCGGCGGGAGCGAGGTTGATCATTATTTCAAGCGAGGGAAACGGGATTCCCGAATTTTCGCAAGCCGACTGAACTCTGTTCTTCGCCTCCTTGACCGCCGTATCTGGCAGGCCGACAAGGTCGAAGCGAGGGATTCTGTCCCAGGAGCTGCACTCAACGGTGACCTCGTATCCGTCGATACCAAATACACCCGAGCTGTACACTTTAGAAAGCATAGTCTGAAGGTCCTTTCTGTTAGTGACTACATTTTAACACAAAAGCCCTGCAAATTCAATAGCTTTATTGACTTTTTGGTCGGTTTGGTTTATAATGAACTTAAAAAAGCAGGGAGTAGGCTTATGAAAATCATAAAAAACGTTAATTTATACGGCAACGCTTGCGACGTCGGCGTTGAAAACGGTAAAATAGTCGCCATCGGCACACTCGAGGGCGAGGGAGTCGATTTCGGCGGTGCAAGAATATTCCCCGGCCTCGTCGACACGCACAGCCACGGCTGCATCGGCCTTGACGTTATGGATACGAAGACGCTTGGCGAGATGGCGGATTGGGAGCTTGCACAGGGCATCACCACCTGGTACCCCACCACGATGACGATGAGCAAGGAGTCGGTTGCGGCTGCTACCACGCTCGACATCAATATCGGCCACGGCGCGAACATCCCCGGCTTCCATATGGAGGGTCCCTTCATCAATCTCAAATACAGAGGCGCGCAGAATCCCGAGTACATCGTTGCACCGAGTATGGATTTCTTCAACGCTTGCAAG
Organism: Eubacteriales bacterium; assembly: GCA_045634425.1. Taxonomy (GTDB): domain Bacteria; phylum Bacillota; class Clostridia; order Oscillospirales; family CAG-272; genus UBA1740. Next base: position 20,420 of record JAZRAF010000065.1, read on the forward strand.
AATATAAAGAGAGTCACCCTCGCACCCGAGGCAGATGGCGCGATCGAGTTTATCAAGGAGTGCCCTGCGCAGGTTTCCATCGGTCACACCGATGCTGACTACGACACCTGCATCAAGGCGATCGAGGCGGGCGCAACCAGCCTTACCCACACCTACAACGCAATGCCCGGCATCCACCACCGCGCACCCGGACCCATCGGCGCAGCATCAGACTCCGAGGGCGTTTACTGTGAGGTTATTTGCGACGGCGTGCACATTCATCCCGCGGCTATCCGACTTCTCATCAAAACTATGGGCAAGGACAGGATCGTTCTTGTCAGCGACTCGATCAGAGGCACTGCACTTCCCGACGGATCGTACGATTTCGGCGGTATGCTTATGACGGTTAAGGACGGCACCGCAAGAATGGAAAACGGCGCGCTTGCAGGCTCGACCACTTCCCTTTTCGGCTGTGTTAAAAAGGCGATCTCCTTTGGCATCAGCCCCGAGGATGCAGTAAAGATGGCATCCGAGAACCCCGCAAGGATGATGGGTCTTAACAAGGGTAAGATCGAGGTCGGCTACGATGCTGACTTCATCATCGTTGACGGCGATTTCAACCTTATAAAGGCTATCGTAAGAGGCGAATTCTAATATGTTTGTAAACAATAGTGGACATTTCAGCCGCACCGAGCTTATGCTTGGCGAGGATGCGATGAAGAGATTAGCCGGTACCCGTGTAGCGTTATTCGGCGTTGGCGGTGTTGGCGGATACGCCCTTGAGGCGCTTGTGCGCTCGGGTGTCGGAGAGGTCGACGTTATCGACTTTGACACGGTTTCGGAGTCTAATATCAACCGCCAGATCATCGCAACCGAGGATTCGGTGGGCAAATACAAGGTCGACGTATGCCGTGAGCGTGCACTTTCGATCAACAGCGAGGTCAAAATAAATGCTATACGTTCCTTCTTTTCTGTGGACAACGCAGATGAATTCGACCTTGCAACATACGATTATATCATCGACGCCATCGACACCGTAAGCGCAAAGATCGAGCTTATAGTCCGCGCTCAGGCGGCGGGTGTTAAGATCATCTCCTCGATGGGTGCGGGAAATAAGCTTGACCCTACTCGCTTTGAGGTATCCGACATATACAAAACGTCAGTCTGCCCTTTGGCACGCGTTATGCGCACCGAGCTTAAAAAGCGCGGAGTGAAGAAGCTTAAGGTCGTTTATTCCAAGGAAGAGCCGATCAGGCGCACGGTGGACGGCAACGGCCGTCACGCCCCCGGAAGTATTGCATTCGTGCCCTCGGTCGTCGGCCTGATAATTGCAGGCGAGGTGATCAAGGACATCGCATTCGGCACAGCCTCCGACAACACTTAAGGATCAGTTAAAATGAAATTATCAATCGTTATTTGCGTTTATAACACGGATAAGGAATATTTTGATACCTGCTTAAAGAGTCTTACCGACTCTACCCTGTCAAGCACCGCGATCTGCGGCCGCAGGGATATCTCGTACGAGATCGTGGTCATTGACGACGGCTCGACGCTTGATTACGGCGACGTTCTTTCAAAATATCCCGCCGTCACTTATACAAAAACCGAAAACCGCGGTATTTTTAAGGCGCGCGCACTCGGCATTGAGATCGCAAGCGGTGATTATATTGCCTTTTGCGACAGTGATGACACCGTTTCATACAACTATCACCTCCCGATGCTCCTGAGTGCTGACCGCACGGGCGCGGATATCGTTATGAACGACTGGGCGTTCCATTCCACGAGGGCAAGGTATTGCTGCCGTGGGGACAGCACCATTTCGACCGATATCGAAAGGTGCGGCGAGGACGTGCTTCTCGCATTCACCGCGCAAAAGGGCCGCGAGCACTCCTACTACGTTCTTTGGAACAAGATCTACTCTGCCCCGGTGCTTAAGGCGGCAGGCAGGCTTGCAACCGAGGCGGCAGAGGCGAAGTGCGGTGATGCAAGATACAACTTTTCCGAGGATGCGCTGATCAACTTTTTCGCATTTAAGGAGGCAAAAAAGCTCGTAAATATTCACACGGGGTACTACTTCTACCGAATTCACGACTCGCAGACGGTCAACGTCACCTCAAAGGAAAAGCTCCTGATGCACATCACGTTTACCACGACCACGATGGCAATAATGCGCGAGGGAGTCGAGGGACTTGGCAAGAAGGACGAGATGCTTAGCAACCTGCGCGAGTGGGAGCTTATGATGTCGAGAACGCATTTTTCCTACGCCAAGAAGAACGGCTACACCGATCTTTTCGAGGTGATAAAGGAGAGATACCGCACCGACAGGCTTAACACATCGACCTTCCACGACGGATCGGCGTATTCCAAAAACCGAGTGCTTCCCGACAACTTTGCCGAGGTCGACGCCGCCCTTTTGAAGGTATGGCAGGACAGCGACAAGACGGTAAAGCAAGGTAAGCTTGGTAAATACACAAGGGCATCGCTTGCCTACACCGAGCTTGAGCAAAACGTGCGTATAAGCTACCTCAAGTGTGGCGTGTGTCACGAGATTCCCGAAGAGCAGATCTCCTTCAAAAAGAAGCTGATCTACACACCCGTGATATACAGGCTGGGTATGGTCCTTTTCAAGAAGGGCTCAAGGATCCGCTCGTTCTTAAAAAAGCATATGTAACGGCATAGCAAAAAGGCAGAGAAGTTTATCTCTGCCTTTTTCGTTTTTTGTGGGCGATTTTTGTTAATCGCACATATTAAATTAAACTACCTTGTAGCCCTGTGCCGTGATGGTATCGGCAAGCACCTTGTCCTCAACGGGTGCGCTAAGGGTTACGGTAACCTTAGACTCCTTGAAGCTTGCAACGGCAGACTCAACACCCTCGATAGCCTCGAGTGCGGACTTAACGTGCGCCTCGCAGTGGGGGCACATCATACCCTCAACCTTTATGATTTTTTCCATTTTTTCTTGCTCCTTTATGGTATAATTGTTTGTTTTATCACATTTTTCCACATTTGCACATTCATTTGTGCCCGTTTTAAATATGCGCTTAAGATTAAGCCTTAAGGCGTTGGTCACAACGCAAAAGCTTGAAAGGCTCATAGCCGCAGCACCGAACATCGGCGTTAATTCCCAGCCAAAAAGGTGGATAAAAGCACCTGCCGCAAGGGGTATACCAATAGCGTTGTATATAAACGCCCAGAAGAGATTCTGGTGTATGACACTGAGTGTCGCGCGGCTTAAGCGAATAGCACCGGGGAGCTGCATAAGCGTGGGGCGCATCAAAACGACGTCGGCAGAATCGATCGCAATATCGGTGCCGTTTCCGATAGCGATTCCAACGTCGGCACGGACAAGGGCGGGTGCATCGTTAATGCCGTCGCCAACCATCGCCACACGGCCGTCCTCCATAAGATTGCGGACAACCTCCTCCTTGCCGTCAGGAAGAACACCTGCGATAAACTCGATGCCGCCAAGACGGTCGGCTATTGCACGTGCGGTCACCTCATTATCACCCGTGAGCATCACGGTGCGCACACCGAGTGCGCGGAGCTCAGCGACAGCCTCTATTGCATCGGCCTTAAGAGTATCCGCCACGGCTATCACGCCGATAACGGTATTACCTCTGATGAACACGAGGGGTGTCTTGCCCTCGGCAGCCAATGACTCATATGCCGAGGTAACCTCAGGCGTAAGCTCGACGAGCTCGCCCGCGTATCGGTAGCTGACACCAAGAAGGCGCTCGCCCGTTTCGGCATCGAAGCACTCAACGCCGCTGCCTACTATTGCAGAAAAATCCTTCACCTCAAATGCACTTACACCCTCAGCCTCGGCGCATCTGACTATCGCACCTGCCAAGGGGTGCTCGCTGTGTTTTTCAACCGAATATGCAAGGCGAAGAAGCTCGTCGGCGCTTGCCGATATTGCGACAACGCCGGTCACCTCGGGCTTGCCGTTTGTCAACGTGCCTGTCTTGTCAAGAACGACGGTCTTGCATTTACCAAGCACCTCGAGCGCCGTTGCGCTCTTGAAAAGTGCGCCGCCGCGTGCACCAATGCCGCTACCTGCCATTATCGCAACGGGAGTTGCAAGGCCGAGCGCACAGGGGCAACTGATAACGAGAACGGAGATGCCTCGCGCAAGCGCATAACCCAAACTATTGTTTGCAAAAATCCAAATTACAGTAGTGATAAAAGCGATCAAAAGCACCGCCGGAACGAAGATTCCCGCGACACGGTCTGCCACCTTTGCTATCGGAGCCTTGCTTGCGGCGGCATCCGACACCAATTTTATAACACCCGCCATCGTGGTGTCCTCGCCAACCTTCGTTGCCTCGCATCTAAGGTATCCCGAGGTGTTTGTAGTTGCGGCAAAGACCTGCGAGCCGACCACCTTTTCGGCAGGTATGCTCTCGCCTGTGAGTGCGGACTCGTCAACCGAGCTTGCGCCCTCTAAAACTATACCGTCAACGGGCACTGCTTCGCCCGGTTTTACTATAAAGATGTCACCCCGTGTAACTTCTTTTGATAAAATTACGACTTCCTTGCCGTCTCTTATGACGGTTGCGGTCTTGGGGGTAAGCTTCATCAAGCTTTTTATCGCGCTTGTGGTTTTGCCCTTGGCAACCGTTTCAAGAAGCTTGCCGACGGTGATGAGCGTAAGTATCATCGCCGCGGACTCAAAATACATCTGATGTAAGTAGTGGCGATACTCAATATAATTGCCGTTTGTCACCGAAATTGTCATAACGTATAGCAAATATACGCTCCACACGTAGGATGCCCCCGATCCGAGAGCAACGAGCGTGTCCATATTCGGTGCGCCCTTTATTGCGCCCTTAAAGCCGCTTACAAAGAACTTTTGATTGACCACCAAAACGGCGGTTGTGAGCAAAAACTCGACAAGCGCGATGAGAAGCGGATACCCCGAAAGCACCGCCGGCAGCGGCCAGCCCCACATAACGTGGCCCATCGAGATATACATCAAGGGGAACATAAATGCAAGCGACCAAGCAAGTCGCAGGATCATACGGTTTCGCTCTTCCCTCGCGGTGCGGTCAAGCTCATCGTCATCGGCGGTCTCTTTGCCGCCCTTGGGGCTCGCACCGTAGCCCGCATTCACTACCGCGGCGATTATCGCCGCCTCGTCACCGCCCTCGACGCTCATCGAGTTTGTGAGCAGGTTGACCGCGCAAGAGGTGACGCCGTCAACGCCCGATACCGCCTTTTCAACCCTGGCAGAGCAGGCGGCGCAGCTCATACCGGTTACGTTATATTGCTTCATTTTTCGACCTCAAAATTACTTCATAAGCTTGGTGAGCGTAGCGAGAAGCTCGTCCACCGTTTCGTTATTTCCTGCCTTGATGTCGTCGGAAACACAGGTCCTTATATGGTTCGAGAGAAGCTCCTTGTTGAAAGCGCCGAGCGCCGCGCTGATAGCCGCAACCTGCGTGATCACGTCAATGCAGTAAGCATCGCGCTCAAGCATTCCGCGCACGCCGCGCACCTGCCCCTCAATACGTGAAAGTCTGTTCAAAAGGCTCTTGTACTCAGCCTCGTCTCTCTTTTTAGTTTTGCACCTTGGACATTCACTCATTCCTTTATCCCTACCTTTCCTATCTATTCACTTATTACCTATTACCTCTTCCTTCTTACCTCCATTATATACCCCCACGGGGTATTTGTCAAGAGGAAAAATCGGGAAGCTGAAATCAGCCTCCCGATCATTTGGTATTTTAAATCTTTTCTACGGAAATGATAACCTTCTCGCCGTTGATGTTCCACTCCTTGGAGAACTCGAGAGTTCCCTCGGAAACAGACTCAGCAAGGGTCTCGTCGGCGATCTCGGCGGCGTTGCGCTCTGCGATCGCCCAAACGGTTGCGTTGCCGGTGAGGGCAACCTTGATCTTGTCCATAACCTCGAAGCCGGAGTCCTTACGCATCGTCTGGATCTTGGAGATGATCTCGCGCACGTTACCCTCCTCGATAAGCTCGGGGGTGAGGTTGGTGTCGATGACTACGGTCACGCCCTTGTCGCCAAGCGACTCGAAGCCCGCCTTTTTGGTCATCTCGATAAGAAGATCGTCCTTGGTAAGCTCGATGGTCTCGCCTGCGTTCTCAAGCTTGATCGCGCCGTTTGCCTCAAGCTCATCCATTGCGGCGTTGCCGTCAAGGGTGGTGAGTGCATTTCTGATAAAGCCGAGGTGCTTGCCGTACTTCGGACCAACGGTACGAAGCTGAGGCTTGAAGGAGTAGGTGGTGAACTCACGCACGTTGTCGGTAAATTCAACGCTCTTGAGGTTAAGCTCCTCTGCGATGATCGCCTTGAAGCTGTCGTCAAGCGCCTTTTCAGCCTTTACGTACATCTTTGCGATGGGCTGGCGGTTCTTGATGTTCGCAGCGTTACGGCAAGCTCTGCCGAGAACGACAACGGACACGACCTCGTCCATATTTTCCTCGAGCTCCTTGTCGATAAGGGACTCGTCACAGGTGGGGTAATCGCACAAATGAATTGACACGGGTGCGGACTTATCAACCGAGCAAACGAGATTTCTGTAAATATCCTCGGTCATAAAGGGGATCATGGGAGCGGCCACCTTTGCGATGGTAACGAGAGATGTGTAGAGGGTGAGGTACGCGTTTACCTTGTCGGTGGGCATATCCTTTACCCAGAATCTCTCACGGCTGCGGCGGACGTACCAGTTGGAAAGATCGTCAACGAACTGCTCAAGAACTCTCGATGCCTCGGTGATCTTGTAGGTGCCGAGATACTCGTCAACGCTCTTGACCGCGGAGTTAAGCTTGGAAAGGATCCACTTACCTATAGCGGTAATGATGGACTTGTCAAGGGTGTACTTGGTGGGATCGAAGCCGTCGATATTAGCGTAAAGAACGTAGAACGCGTAGGTGTTCCAAAGAGTACCCATAAACTTACGCTGACCCTCAACTACCGCGTCACCGTAGAAGCGGTTAGGAAGCCAGGGCGCGGAGTTGGAATAGAAGTACCAGCGGATCGCATCAGCGCCGTATGCCTCACGCGCCTCGAAGGGGTCAACCGCATTGCCCTTGGACTTGGACATCTTCTGTCCGTTTTCGTCCTGAACGAGTCCGAGAACTACTACGTTCTTATAAGGTGCCTTATTGAAAAGAAGTGTTGATATAGCGATGAGTGAATAGAACCAACCACGGGTCTGGTCAACGCCCTCGCTGATGAAGTCTGCGGGGAACTGAGACTCAAAAACTTCCTTATTTACAAAGGGGTAGTGCCACTGT
>JAZRAF010000066.1:0-4325 GCA_045634425.1 Eubacteriales bacterium
GGGGATGGGGTCGGATATGAGGGCGGAATAATTCTCGGTGCCGTCGACCTCGGCACGCATAAAATAGTTGCCCGGGGTGGTGGGAATATCCGTGGTGTACACTACCCCATCGGACGAATAAAGAAAGCGCGGCGTGCCGAAGCGAGGCACGGCGGTGGGCGCGGGAGAAAACGATGAATATATATCGGTGACGGTGGGTGGCGTGACCCATATATTCTCGGCAGGCAGAATGACCATATCCACCGTGGCGGTGGGCTTGTCCGTGCCACCAAAGGAATAGTTATCGGGGTCGGTGAGGGTCAGGGTGACGGGATAGGTGCCTGCGAGGGTGTGGGGCGTGCGGTCGACGGTATAGATGCCGCCAGAGTATATCGGGGGCACCTGCGGCTCGGCGGTATAGTAAAACGGCTCAAGGGTTGGGAGGGGGACGGCGCATTTTGAGATAGTGACACTGACGGTGGGAGTGGTTATCTCGGTGACGTCACCGCCGACCGAAAAGACTAGGCGACAGGAATACTCGCCACTGTCGGAAACGTTTGTCAGTGGGAGAGATGCGCCGTAAGCACCGACAGGTGCGCCGTCACAGTACCACTCGTAGGAGAGGACACCGCCGTCGAGCAGTGGATGTGTAAGAGAGGAAAAGGCGAGGGTGTGTGCCCTACCGTCATAAGTAAATGAGAGCGCGGAAATCTCAAAGCTCGGGGGCAGGAGCTCATACGCCGCGAAGAGCTTGAGATCGCAATTTATCTTAGTGTGCGGCTCAAAGAGATCACCATCGGGGCTTCCCGTGCGCCAGCCGACAAGCTTGTAACCCTCGCGCGTGGGGGCGGGCAGGTCCTTGAGCGTGTCACCGTCGGTAACGCTTATCACGGAGATAGGGTCACCGCCGTCATAGAGGGTGACGGTGTAGAAATTCGGGACACGGGGATGCGGTACGCCGAGGACGTCGTCCCCTACGGTTAAATCGGGCGATTCGTGAATCGCCCCTACGATAATGGTATTGGCGAGAGTTAATATCAGGAGGGCGACGAGGGCGAGGGCTATTTTGAGTGGTGTTTTCATATTTTGCTCCAATAATCAGAAAATTTCCTTTTTATTATAGCAACGAATATGACACTTCTCAAGAGATCTTGGGCGTTTAAATATAGCAAAACGCGACACGGGTGCATACTAAAAGCCCGAATCGTGACGATTCGGGCTAGAGTTTAGCGGTATTCCTCGATAAGCTTTTCGAGTGTGGATTTGGGAACGTAGCCGACCGACATATCAAGGAAGGTGTTGTCCTTGACGAGGGCGATCATAGGGATCGAGGATACGTTGAATACCCTTGCGAGCTCGGGCTCGTTATCTACGTTTACCTTTGCGAACTTGACGTCGGGCATCTCTGCGGCGAGCTGTTCGATCGTGGGGGCGAGCATCTTGCAGGGGCCGCACCAATCTGCATAGAGGTCGATAACGACGAGGCCGTCGTGCTCTTCAACCTCGGTTTTAAAATTGTCCTTTGTAATCTGAAGCATATCTTTAATTCCTTTCGGATTTTTTTATATTTTACCACAATTTTGGGCGTTTGTCTACCTGTTTAAGAATTGTTTGCATATTTTTTACTTGATTTTTTGCCGCAAATAAGATAGAATACATATATAATGCTAAAAAGGACGAGCGATATGGAATATTATTCAAAAAATCTGACGGTGGACGGACACGACGTTGACTTTAACGGTGTGGCGCGCACGTCTGCACTTATGAGATATATACAAATGGCGGCACAGGACCAGCTGACCGACAACGGTATGTCGTACGATCAGCTTAAGGAGAAAAAGCGTGCGTTTATCCTGTCCAGGATTAAGGTCGAGATAAGCGAGACGGTCAGAGAATACGAGCCGCTTACGGCGGTGACCTTCCCTTGCGAGAGCCGCGGATACAGCTTTTTGCGTTGTTATAAGCTTGTGCGCGACGGCAAGACCATTGGTCGCGCGGTGTCGATATGGGCAATGATAGACACGGACACCCGTGCGCTTGTGAAGGTGAATGACTTTGATCTTCAGTTAAAGACGTACGAGCCGCTCGACCTTGCGCTTACGAGAATAGCGATGCCAAGCGAAATGCGCGAGGTTGGCAAATACACGGTGAGCTACGGTATGCTTGACCGCAACAGGCATATGAACAACACCAGATACCCCGATATTTATGCAACGTTTTTGCCTATGGATGGCAAGCGTATTGCCGAGATAACGATAAATTATTCTAACGAAGCGCCCGAGGGTGATACCCTGACGGTTTTCCGCGGCGAGGCCGGGGGATATTACTATTTCAGGACCGTGCGCTCGGACGGCAAGACCAACAGCGAGGCGGAGATAAGAATAGAGGACGTTGTCAAATAACATCAGGAAATAAAAAAAGATTTATTCCCTCTTTGGCGTGATGCGGTCATTTTCGACAGTGGTTTTTGATAAAATGGTAGTAAAAGTTATTACCGAGGAGACCGCTATGAAAAGCAACGCAACAAAATGCAGGACCGTGCGCACCGAGGTGCGCCGCGACGGGGATATTGAATACCGATACGAGCTGACTGAGCGAGAGGACCGAAGCGTTGCCGGGTTTGGAATTCCCCTTTACTCGGTGGCGGTAGTGATGGAGTTCAAGGACTCGGGAAAGCGCAGCCACGGCAGGACGACGGAGCTTTTTTCGGACCTTAAAAAGGCAGTGCGCTTCTTTGAAAAGCTTGTGGCGAATTTGGCAACACCGATAGATTTGGCATACATAGTTGAGGACGAGATGGGGTAGGTATATATATGTCGCTTTGCGACGTGATATGCCACTTTCGTGGCGTGATATGTTGCTTCCTGGCGTGATATGCCTGCGGCGTGATATGTTCGCCGGGCGAACGTGGGAAAGACAACCCCTCACCGCTTCGCGGAGCTCCCCTTGCACAGGGGAGCCTACCTCACGAGGGTGAGAGGGTTTGTGCGAAAATAGAAAAGATCCCGGGTGATTACCGGGATCTTTTTTTATTCATTGTTGGTGTCGTTGTTCTTGGTAGCATTTTTGGCTTCCTGGGCTGCTTTGAGTGCTTCGATCTCGTAAGCCTTCTCCTGTGGGAGAAGGGGGACCGCTTGCGGTGGATGAGGAGTTGGTTTGACTTATACCAAGTACACCTCATCTGTCAGCCTATGGCTGCCACCTTCTTCCACTGGAGAAGGCTTTGATCACTTTGTTTTTACAGGCAACAAGTCAGAAAAAGTTAAGCCGAGTTTTTCTAAAATGTCATTTGCGACCTCTGCGAAGCTGTCGCGAATTCTATCATTAGGATAACGCAATACTGTGATGCCTAAATCAGCTAAAGATAAATCTCTTTTTTCGTCTTCCCGCTTGCCTTCTTCTGCAAGATGCTGGCTTCCATCAACCTCAATTACTATCTTTTTATCTGCAATATAAAAATCGACGATATAATTAAGTACGTTATGTTGCCTGTGGACATTTAGCGGCAATCTTTTCAAAAAATCATACCACAAGTGTCTTTCTTCGGGGGTCATATTTTTTCGAAGCTCACGTGCATTATCGGTAAGAGTTTTATTATATGGAAACACTTTATCATTCCTTAAAATTATTTCAGCCCTCTCACTTTGGAGAAGGCTGGTTGTTTTTTTAAATAAAGCAAATTCGGAGTTTTATCCCTCTTGGGAATTTTCTTCAGGGTTTTGCTGAGACACCTCATCCACCGTTTTTGAGCCTTCTCCTGTGGGAGAAGGTGGCACGAGTGTAACGAGTGACGGATGAGGAGTTAAAAAGCTTTAATCAGAGCTTTGTGATGAGTCTGTGCTTGGGTTAGACACCTCATCCACCGCAAGCGGTCCCCCTTCTCCCACTGGAGAAGGCTTAGAGTGACGGATGAGGAGTTAAAAAGCTTTAATCAGAGCTTTGTGATGAGTCTGTGCTTGGGTTGGACACCTCATCCACCGCAAGCGGTCCCCCTTCTCCCGCTGGAGAAGGCTTTGTCTGTGCGGATTTGAGGGCGGCGATCTCGGCGCGGATGAGGTCGAGGTCGGCGGTGGATTTTGCATCCTTCTCTTTTTTGTCCGATTTATAGGAGAAGAAGAGGAGGAGGGCCGAGGCGCCGAGGATGATCAATGCTACGATGGGGGAGCGGACGAATTCGACCACGGCAAGGAAAGGCTTGCTATACTCGGCGTCGATGTGGTCGATGACCTTGCCCTTTATCTGATCCATTTTTATGGGCTCGTCGCAGACGTTGTTTGCGGTGCCCTGAGTTATGACGGTGTCGCCGTCAATGGAAATTATTTAAGTCGGAGGCCAAGCGGTCTTAG
>JAZRAF010000067.1:0-37626 GCA_045634425.1 Eubacteriales bacterium
TGTAGACCTTGCCATCCTTGGTGTAGATCTCCGCGCGGCAGATGCGCTTTGCGGGGAACTTGGAGTCAAGCTCCTCGTCCACCTCGAAGGAAAGACGCTTCATCATCTCGAGGACGGTGGGGTCGGAAAGATTCTCGTTAAGCACGCGGTCGATACCGAAATCGCCGTAGACGATGGAGGATGCAACCGGGTATGCGATGTTGTACTGCGCCTCGTCGGCGGTCTTGGGCTCGATCTTGGAAAGAAGGGTCGCACGCTTGAAGGTCTTGATAACTACCCTTTCGACGTCGGCGTGGGTGATGCCGTTTTTCTTCATAGTATCAACGCAAGCGTCGATTGCGGGGTGACCCCATCTGCAACAGGGGTAGGGCTTGAAGTACAGACCCATAACCTCGTACTTTTCGCCGAGGTCGTCAAGGTAATGGCGGTGCTCGTCAGACTCGAGGAGATTCTTGTTGCCGGTGAAGCCGCACTGCGCCGCCTTGATGGCAAGTGCGCCGATCATAACGCCGAAGGGAACGCCGTCCTTGTTCATTGAGGGGTACTCAACGCTTCTGATACCGGGAACGAGGGGGGCGTTGAACTCGGCAACCGAGAGAACGTTGTTCATCTCTTCCTTGGTGAAGCCGTAGATCCTGCCCACGCCGGCAGCAACGCCGACAGTACCGAAGGTGCCGCTTGAGTGTGCGTATTTGTAGTAGTCCATTATTGCCGCGCCGCTACGAATGGTAGCCTCGTATGCGACGAGCATAGCGGTGAGAAAATCCTTAAGGGTGAGGTCCTTTTCGTATGCGGCGGCGAGTATCGCACCGACAAACGAGGTGCCGGGATGGGATCTTGTCATATTGTGGCCGTCATCGATGTCGTAGGCGTTTGAGGAATGACCCATCGCCGCGGATGCGCCCATAAAGTTGAATCTCTTATCGGAGCCGACAACTGCAATGTCGCCACTGCCGTAAAGGGTTTCGGCGAGCTTAAGTCCGACTGCGAACTGCTCGCTCATACTGCCTGCAAGGAGTGCGCCCATAAGGTCGACGAAGCAGCCCTTCATACGGGACTGTACCTCGGCGGGCAGGTCCTCCCATTTCGTTTCGAGTATAAATTTTTCAAGCTTATAATCAGTGCTGAAAACCATATTTTCCTCCGTAGTCGAGAATTTCTCGGTTTTTTATCAGTCTGCGTGAAGGGACATGCTCCACTCGTCGAATACGGGAGTATAAACGTCCTTCATACTTGCAGGACAGGTCATAGTAACGACGTAAAGAAGCTGCGAGCCGCGGAAGATAACGTGGTAGAAGCACTCGTCCTCAAGGCCCTCTTCCTCCTCGGTATCGTCATACTCCCAATCGTAGATGATTACGCTGCGGTCAATGTCCTCGTAGTAGGTATCCTTGTAAAGGGGGATATCGTAGGACACCATAAACTTGGTAGCAAAGCTGCTTACGGAGATGTTGCCGTCAACGCCCCAAACCTCGGGGTCTGCAAGCTCATCAGCGCTGTATGCGTGGAAGTAGAAGTACGCATTACCGTCATAGTAGCAGAACTCGGCGTAAGGAACGGTGAGCTGGCGGTATTCCTCGGGAAGGTGGTAATGCAGGCCGTAGTTGTAGTAGTCGCCCGTGAACTCCTCCTCACCGCAGCTGACGATAGCAAGGGCGAGCGAGAGGATCAGGACAAGCGCGGTGAGCGCCTTAAAGATCTTGTTTTTCATATTTTGCCTTTCAGTTAAGATATTCAAATTTGAGTCCGCGCTCGCCCCAATAGTACATAGCACAGTTGAGCCAGGATTCGGGAACGTAGACGGTGAAGCCTGACGCCACGCCGACAAAATCGGCAGGGGGTGCGATGGCCTCGGAATCAGGATAGAGGACGTAGAGGGATCTAAGATTCGATGCACCCTTGAATGCGCCGTTCATAATGTTGCGCACGTTGGTATCCTCGGTGAGTATGAGGGTCTCAACAGCCGTGCCCTCAAAGGCGCGCGCAGCGATGTGCGTTACCTTATAAGTGTTGTAGCCAAGGGGAACGGTGAGGGTGGTGAGGCTCTTATACTCGTCCTTGACACCCGTGATCATATAAGCGCCGCTCTCGAGTGCGACGTACTCAAAGTACTTCGCATTTTCGTCCTCGCCGAAGTAGCGCAGGTCGATCTCGGGGAGTGCGGGGGGCTCGGGAATCTTTTCCGAAACGGCGCTCGGAATACCGAGCTCAAGAAGGATATCGCGGGTAAGGGTGATGGTTCTTGCCATCACGCCTGCGTCGTTAAGGTGGAAGTTGGTGTCGTAGAAGTAGCCTGCATCGAGAATGTAGTCGTTTATGCTGCTTATAAAGGTGCAATTGATGTTTTCCTGCATAAATGACTCAAATTCTGCGATACGTTCATCACTTTTCGTGTCCTCGGTGATCGACATCTCATTGACGGGGCACCAGGAGAAGTACACGCTTGCGCCACGCTTTTCGGCGCGCTTTATATAAGAGTTAAGGTAATCTGCAAACTCGGGGTCGAGTATTTCCGAGGAAAGATTTACTGCGGTGTTGGGGTCGCAATAGAGAGACATCACGTTTTCGGTGCGCTCGTAGACTATATCGCCGTACTCGTTAAAGTTGTCGGGGTCGTATGCACCGGTGGTTGATGGGTGTGTGCCTGTGGTGATGTACTCTATTTTGTTTGCGGCGAACTCCCAGCTTGCGCCGAGGAGTGAGAACAGGTGCTCACCCGGCACGCGGGAGAGTATGTCCACACGGCCGTCGGTTGCCTGAAGGGTGGTAGATGCGTTAAAGTACATCGAGAGAGTTTGTGCATCGAGCTCGGGCGCAAGGATGATCACGTCCCCCTCGTTTATGTAGTCACTTGAAAGGTCAAGCATAACCTTCGTACCAAGCGCAGCATACACGCCGAAATTGACAACGGGCATACCCGTGTAACGTTCTATGAGCGCGGAGTCGAGTCCGAATGCGACGGATGAGCCGCCGACGATGACGATCTTAGGCTCGTCGATCTCGGCAAGGCGGTCGACCTTGTCACAAAGAGCCGAGGTGAAGCTTTCGCCATACTGCCCGGGGAGCGTGAGCGCCACGGTGGGCACTGCCGCAAAGGGCAGGATAATGACGAGGATGGCGGCAATTACTTTAATTATAGTTTTAAATCTTCTCATACCGCCCTCCTTAGAATTGGAAATAGATGAACGTGCTGATCATATCCTTCGAGAGCAGGAGCGCCCAGGAGAGGAGAATGACCCACACGAAATATACGAAGCCGGAGTGTGCGGTAAGCACGTCGGAGCCATCGGGAGAATCGTCGTAGGTGAGCATACGGTCAACAAGGAACAAAAGTGCAACCGAGACGATCATAAGCAGCGCGGTGGTGAGGTTGATGCCCATTGCGGAGAGGGTCGCATCAAAGCCGCCGCCTGCAAACGAGAAGAGGTTCTTCAAAAGGAGGATCGCATCGGACATCGAGTTTGCGCGGAAGAATATCCAAGCGAAGCAAACGAGGATAAAGGTGATAACGCGCCTCGGCCATACGACGGCGGGGGAGTCTATGCTCTTCCCTGCTTTTTCGATAAGGCGTGCGCGGGGCTTGGCGGTGAGGTTGCCGACTATCTGATAAATGCCGTGCAGCGCACCCCAGACCACGAAGGTCCAGTTTGCACCGTGCCAAAGGCCGGAAACGATAAAGACTATAAAGAGGTTAAGAAGGTGTCTCGGACGGGCACAGCGGCTGCCGCCGAGGGGTATGTAGAGATAATCACGGAACCAGGACGACAGGGAGATGTGCCAGCGCGACCAGAATTCCTTGATGGTGGTTGCGGAATAGGGGTGATCGAAGTTTTTCATCAGGCGGATGCCCATAATTCTCGCACATCCGATAGCGATGTCGGTGTAGCCCGAGAAGTCGCAATAGATCTGAATGGCGAAGAGGACGGTCGCAATGACGATAGCAAGCGAGCCTGCCTCATTTGGGGAGTTGTAGACCGAGTCGACAGCGGTGGAAAGCAGGTCGGCAACGCAGACCTTTTTGAAAAATCCGACCATCATATGCTTTGCGCCCTTGATGGCGTCGGGGGTCGACCAGGGGTGCGCCTCACGAAGCTGAGGAATAAGGTTGTCGGGGCGCTCTATCGGGCCGGCGACAAGCTGGGGGAAGAAGGATACGAAGAGCGCATAGAAGAAAAAGTTGCGCTCTGCCTTTACGTCACCGCGGTAGACGTCTATCGCATAGGAGAGAGTCTGGAAGGTGTAGAAGGATATTCCGACGGGGAGGACGAGGTCGAGAAGAACAGGGTCGCCCTGTCCGCCGAAGAATCCTATCGCACCGAAAATTGCGGTGGAGAGGAAGTTGAAATACTTATAGAAGAAGAGTACGCCGAGGGAAACGACGAGCGTTATTATAATCGCGAGTCGCTTTACTGCCGCCTTCTCGGTGCGCTCAATTATACGTGAACAGATCCAGGAGATAAGCGTTGTTCCGAGAATGAGGAAAACGAGCTCGGGGCTGTAACACATATAAAAGAAATAGCTTGCAAGAAGGAGCATCGGCCACCTAGCCTTTTTAGGCAGGGTGAAATAAAGAAGAAGGACTACGGGATAGAAGAGGATAAATTCCCAGGAGTTAAACGTCATCTGTCAGTCCCCCTTTTCCCGCACTTGCGCTTGACTTCAAACGCGAGGACGTATATAAGAAGGCTTGACATAAACACGAGTGCGACAAGCTCAAGGGGTGTGCCCAAGTAAAGCATAACGAAAACGAGGGGAATATGTAAAGCTATATTTATAAAATTGAGCACAGTGCTTCTTTTATCAGCGAACACGGCCGAGAGGACGTGAAGGGCGGCAATCGCGGCCGCAATAGCTGCAAAAATCAACCAAAGCAACGTTTGCATTATGCGCTCCTTTCTGTTTTTATGTTACACGGGTGTGGACTACCGGAGAAAATCGACGCCGACAAGAGGTGTGCCGTCGGAGCCCTCCTCAAAGAGGCAGCCGTCATAATCCGTGCCCTTGGAGGTATATCCGTTGATATTTTCAAGGCCGACAGTCTCGGCAATATCACGGTAGAGGTTGTAGGTTCTGTACGCTCTTCCGTAATCGTTTACGTGGAAGGCGCAGTCATAGAAATACTTGTGGTTGTAAACGTAATCAACAGCGCTGCCCATAAGGCCGTCGAAGTCGTAAAGCTCCATAATGAGTGCATCGTAATCGAGTATCCACTCGGTGCTTCTTGCCGCTTCAACGAGTGCGTAGGCATCAGCAGGTGCAAATCCGAAGTAAACGCCTGCGCCGCTTGCCTTTGCCTTATTTATGACGTAGTTCATACGTGCGACCATCTCGGGGGTGTCGATCGACTGCCAAGCAGGGTTGTTAAGATCGGTGTAATCCTTGTTCTTCGCCTGCTCGTCAACGTCATTCCAGGTGCCCTCGTTCATCGACTTGAAGCGGTTGTTGAGGGTGATGTAGTAGGAATCTATGTATCGGCTCTCATCAAGATATCCTGCGCGCTTTGAGTTTTGGTAATCACCGTTTTTATCGGTGCCCGTGTTCTTGCACATTTCCTCATACTTGCGCTCCTTTACGGTGTAGCTGTAGGTCTGGTTAAGCTCGGTCAAGGAGGAGAAGTAGCCGTAATAGTTTGAGATATTGACGTAGCGATAGAGGTTGTTCATACCCTCGAGGTCACGGATAAGTCGCCAGGAGAGGTAGCCCTCGCCCATCATATACGAGCTGTTTTCGGGGGCGTAGACGAATATATCGTCCTCGTCGGTGAAGTGCGAGAGTGACTCGAGATAGATAAGGCCGGGACGGGGACGGGTGGTGCCGAAGTTGATAACGGTGTATTCACCGTCAAAGAGAGCCTCCATATATTCGGTAGCGAGGCCCTGATACGTAGACGAGCCGGAGATGACGATAACCTTTTTCTCATCCCTTGCTGCAAGGAAGCGGGAAAGCTTAACTGCGAATGCACCATCGGCGCTATGAGAATATCTCGGCGCCATAGTCGCATTCATAATAAGGGTGGTAAATGAGGAGTAGGTTGCGGCGTCAAACGCCTCATCGTAGATCTGATAGATGCTGTTGGGGAAATAGAGAGTGGTAAGCGAGGAGCAACCGAGGAAGGCGCGGTTTTCGACGAGCTGAATGGTCTTGGGAAGGATAAGCTCGGTCATATTTTTGTCCACGAAGGCTGCGTTGGCGATTGCAATTACCTTTTTGCCGCCGATGGTTTCGGGCACGGTTACGCTGCTGGCGTTGCCGTTATACGAGGTGATGATAACACCGTTCTCGCACCAATCGGGCGCATACTTTGCGGTATCGGGCTTTTCCATAGTATGATCGCTTACGGTAAAGTCGGAGGCAGGGGTGCACTCGGACCAGATGCAGTAAAGCACGGGGTGGCTGTCGTCGCCCGTGTTGGCGTAGAACTTCGAGCCAAGACTGTACGCCTCGCCGCTGCCGTCGGGCTTGGTGTTATATTCCTTTAGCACGTAGCCGTCACGGGTAAAGGTGGAGTCATCCCAGAAAAGAGATGCGCACTCGGCAAAGTCGTAATAGGTTGCAAGCAAGGTGACCTTAACGCGGTTGCCGTCTACCCTTGCATCGTAGTATATATTTGCGGCCATATTGCGCGAGGAAACGTTGAGCTCGCCGCCGTTGGGGTCGTAGTAATAAACGTTGGTATCGGTGTAGTTGGCATAAACGACGAGGGCGCCGTTTTCAACAACGTCGGGAGAGATGCGGAAGGTGTACTCACGCTCTGGGGATACTATCTCGCCGCCTGCCTTAGCGCTCTTGCCAAAGGTCCAACCAACGAATATACGGCTTGTATCACCTGCACTTACGGTTATTTTAGTGCCGGCGGTCACGGATGCGCTGGGCGTGGGGGTCGTTGTATCCTTATCGGTGCCTTTGAAGGAATAGACGTATTTTACACTTGTGTCATAGCCAAGGTTTTCGACCGTGAACTGCACAGACGTGCGTGCGGTCACGTTGTCGATCTTAAGCTTGCCGGTTGCCTCGTCATACGTGCCGTGGCTTACGGAGACGAAGACGTATCCCGACTCGATGGCGATATCAAACTCGGCACTCTCGCCCTTTTTGACATCAATGGGGTTTTGGCTTGTGACGGAGAAGCCCTCGCTTACACCGACCATTACCCTGTGCGTGGTTTCGGTATCGGGGGTATCCTCACCGCAGGACAAAAGAAGTGTGAGCGATGAGATCAAAAGAAACACAAGAAGCAATACCTTTTTCATAAACAGTCTGTTCCCTTCTGTTAAATTCAATTATAATACGCGCCGTCGGCAATGGTGAAGAATTCCTCACGCCATTTACCTTCATTTGCGGCGCGGGTCGCAAAAAGGACCGAAAAATACGCATACGGTGTGCTAAAATATGCGACCATACAGTAAAGTCGCGCACCGCTCTCTGTGTCGTAATAGGTGAAATACGGTATATCGCCGTACGTATACACCTCGGTGTCAATGCCGCTTTTGCCAAGGCAATATTCGGCAAAGGCTTCAGCCGTGAGGTAGCCAGGGACCCCCTCGCTTTCAAAGGAATAGCGAGAAACGGCAACGGTGACCTCGCCGTTTGTCATAAGAATATCGGAATTCTCCGCCTCTACCTCATAGAAGTCCTTGGGGAGAGGAAGATTGAACTCGGCGTGTTTGAAAACGTTTTCACGGCCACAGGAGAATACCGACACTAAAACGATCGGCAGAAGAAGCAGGGATAAAATACGCTTTATCATATCTTAAGTGCCTCGCTTACTATATCCTCGGGGTTATCGATGACGATATCGGCGCCGCACTCGACAAGCTCGCTGACGGGTCGGTATCCCCACGAAACACCGACGGTTTTATATACGCCTGCGTTCTTACCCGTGGTTACGTCCACACCCGTGTCACCGATATACATAATTTCAGAGGGCGAAGCGCCGAGCTCCGCAATCGTCATATTAAGGGCGGTGGGGTCGGGCTTCAGGGGTATTCCTGCCCTGCCGCCGTGTGCTACCGCAAAGCGGGCGGGAAAGAATTTTTCGACTATATCGACGGTAGTGGCGTCGGGCTTGTTTGAGAGGACGGCAAGCTTGATGCCCGATGCAAAAAGCGTGTTTACCATATCGACAATACCGTCATAGGGTCTTGTGAGATAGAGGGTGTCGGCATCGTATTTTGCATTATAGGCCTTAAGCGTTTCGGCAACCGTCTTGTCGTCGGTGATGCCCTTCGTGGCAAGGGAGCACCTTATAAGGTGGTGCGCACCGTGACCGATGAAGGAGCAGCACTCAGCCTCGCTTATGGGGGTAAGTCCCATATCGCCAAGGGTCGAGTTTACGTAATGCGTGATGGTCTTAAGCGTGTTAAGAAGGGTGCCATCAAGATCAAAAATGCAGACTTTTATCATCAATTTCGTTACACGGGTGGGGTATAAGCCCCTTTTTCGTGTATTCCTTTATATTTTTTGAAGCTTGGCAAAGGTCGCCATAAGCTTCTTGGTTTGTCCGTTGTCGAAGCTTACCTCATAGAGTATATCGCCACCCATATCCTTGGCGGAAACGATCACACCTGCGCCAAACATAGCGTGGCTGACGCGTGTGCCGGGGGCGAGTCTTTCAAGACCGAAGCCCTGTGCGCCCTTCTTGGGTGCAGGCTTAGGCGCGAAGATGTCTACGGGGCGGTTAAGCTCGCTTTGTGCGGAGCGCTCAACTCGCGGACGGTAGGGCTGATTGTATCCCGTATTGCGCGGGGGCACCTTTTTAGGTGCGTCGTGGTGGAGAAGGTGAGGGGGTATCTCGTCACGCACGAAGACCGAGAGAGGATTGAAGCCGGTGCGGCCGTACATCATACGCGACTTTGTATGAGTGATATAGAGCTTTTCCTTTGCTCTTGTGACGGCGACGTACATAAGGCGGCGCTCCTCGCTCATCTCAGCGGGCTCGCCCATATTCTGTCCCGAGGGGAAGATTCCATCCTCCATTCCTGCGAGGAATACGACGGGGAATTCAAGTCCCTTTGCCGCGTGAATGGTCATAAGGACGACAGCATCCGCATTCTCGTCATACTTGTCAACGTCGCTGACAAGCGAGATCTCCTCAAGGAATCCTGCAAGGGTGCACTCGTCGCCTGCATCGGCAACGCGCTTCTCATACTCGACTGCGGCGGTGATAAATTCGTTTACGGTGTCTATTCTTCCCTCTCCCTCAAAGCCCTCGGCCTTGAGCATATCATAGTATCCCGTATCGTGGAATACCGACTCGATAAGCTCGGAGGGGCGGGTCGCTTTTGCCTTTATGCCCTCGATAAGCTCGACGAATGCGATAAGCTTGTCAGCACTCTTTGAGAGGACGTCGTAATCACGCGCATTCTGCATTATCTCATACATCGAGCGACCCGTCATTGAGGCGATTTCTTCAACGCTTTCAACGGTTGCAGCACCGATCTTACGCTTTGGCTCGTTGATTATGCGCTTAAGGCGCAGGCTGTCAAGGGGGGAGTTGACAATGGAGAGATATGCGATGATATCCTTAATTTCCTTGCGGTCGTAGAACCTCGTTGCACCAAGGACTCTGTACGGCATCGCGCTTTTTGCAAAGGTAGTCTCGAGCGATCGTGCAAGCTCGTTTACACGGTAAAGGACGGCAAAATCGGAGTACCTGCGTCCGCCCTCGCGCACGGCGTGCATTATCTTATCGATTATGTATCTGCCCTCGTCGTTCTGGTCGTAGGTCTCGCGCAGGGTTATCATCTCTCCCCTGCCCTTTTCCGACCAAAGCTTTTTATCGTGGCGGTCGTCGTTATTTCTTATAACTGCGTTTGCCGCATCGAGGATAGTTTCGGTGGAGCGGTAGTTTTGCTCAAGCTTTACGACGGTGGCATCGGGATAGGTCTTATCAAAGTTAAGAATATTCTCGATGGTCGCACCGCGGAAGCGGTATATGCTCTGGTCATCGTCACCAACGACCATTATGTTTCTGTATTTATCGGAGAGGAGCTTTGTGAGGACGAACTGCGCGTAGTTTGTGTCCTGATACTCGTCGACAAGGACGTATCTGAACTTGCGCTGATAGTATTCGCGCACCTCGGCGTCCCCCTCAAGAAGCTCGACTGTCTTCATTATTATATCGTCGAAGTCGACGGCGTTGTTCTCCATCAGCTTTTTCTGATAGAGCTTATAAATCTTCACCACGTCACGGCTTCGGGGGTCTGCCTTTATATCGATGTCATCGGGGCCCTCAAGAGAGTCCTTTGCCATACTGATCGCATTACAAACGGCCTTGGGAGCAAGGCGCTTTTCATCGATTCCAAGCTCCTTCATACATATGCTCACCATACGCTTTTTATCGTCGGTGTCGTATATCGAGAAGCCGTCCTTGTAGCCAAGTCTGTCACCGTACTTACGAAGTATGCGCAGGCAGATCGAGTGGAATGTGCCCGACCAGATAGAGTCGGCCGTGTCGGGATCGTCAAAGGTCACACGGAGTCGGTCCTTGATCTCCTTTGCCGCCTTATTGGTGAAGGTGATGGCGAGAAGATTCCAGGGCGCGCAGGGCTCGGATATGAATTCGGGGAGTATGTAGGCTATATCCTCAACGTCCATATCGTAGGCGTGCTCAAGCGCAGAAACCGAGCCCTCGTTAAGCTCGTCGGCAATATCGGTAGAATGATATGCGTTGCCGTACTTGATAAGATATTCAATTCTGTTTACAAGCACCGTGGTCTTTCCGCTGCCTGCGCCCGCAAGCACGAGCAGAGGGCCGTTGGCCTGAAAAACCGCCGCACACTGCATTGAATTGAGGCGTGCGCCGTATACCTTGTCAAACAGCCTTCTTTTGGCCGTTAAATATCTGTTTCTAAGCTCTTCCATTTGTATCCGTATTCTCTCGCTTTTGTTTTTCG
Organism: Eubacteriales bacterium; assembly: GCA_045634425.1. GTDB lineage: Bacteria > Bacillota > Clostridia > Oscillospirales > CAG-272 > UBA1740. Next base: position 10,896 of record JAZRAF010000067.1, read on the forward strand.
TCTAAAGTACGAATGCCAACTTCGGCGTTTCGTATTTTTTGTTTGTTATCCGCCTGACCGATGCGACACTAAAAAGCAGTGAAATTTGCCAAAATCCGTTTTGGAAATTTATGACAAAGGACGTTTTCCACATTTTAAATTGTTGAAATTGTGGAGAACTTTTTGTCGAAAAAGAGATTTTTGCTAGAAAATTCAAGACTAAAACGGTGGGGCAACCGAGGTTTTCCACATTTTGTTGAATTTAGAGGGAGATAACGGTGAAAAACTCAAAATCTCCCTTTTTCCGTTTTTTAGGCCTTTTTCATCTTTGTTTGAAGCTTTTGGCCTGTCTGAATTTTTGCTTAAACTGCCTTATTTTTTCGCATTTTCTTGGTCGTATAATTTACGAATTGGGCACTTTTGCAGAATTTTCAGCGCCCTTTTCGTGCGTTTTTATTGCTTTTTGTAGTTTTTCTCTGCTCGGTGGTAGAAAAAGTGCTCTTTCCTTGGCGATTTTGCACCATAGACTTGCCCTTAGTGCCCCTTGAACCGCCCTTTGAGGACGAGGGTCGTGAGGAGCCTTTATATGCGGTGGACGCGCCGAAGCCGCCCTTGCCTGTGGGCTTTTTGATCTTGCCCGTCTTTTTGTCCACCTTGACCTCAGCACGGCCGGTCTGACCGAATGCGGGTCTTACGAGGCACTCGGGTGAGTTGCCGATCAGGTCCTCTCTGCCAACCATACGAAGCGCCTCGCGCACGAGGTTTGCGTTTTCGGGTCTTGAGAACTGAAGAAGCGCACGCTGGAGCTGCTTTTCGTGGTAATCGGTGGTTACGTACACCTTTTTGCCCGTCATCGGGTGAATGCCGGTGTAGTACATTACGGTGGAGATAGTGCCGGGGGTGGGATAGAAATCCTGCACCTGCTCGGGTGAGTAGCCCCACTTTTTAAGCCAGAGCGCCATCTCTACCGCATCCTTCATAGTCGAGCCGGGGTGGCTGGACATAAGATACGGAACGAGGTACTGCTCGAGCTTTGCCTCCTCACAGAGGGCGAAATATTTCTTTTTAAATCTTTCAAATACCTCGACCGAGGGCTTGCCCATCATTGAGAGCGCGTTGTTTGCACAGTGCTCGGGCGCAACCTTAAGCTGACCCGATACGTGGTGGGTTACGAGCTGGCGGAAGAAGGAATCGTCGTCATCTGCGATGAGGTAATCAAAGCGTATACCCGAGCGCACGAATACCTTTTTTACGCCCTTGACCTTCTCGATTTCGGAGAGCATATGCGCGTATTCGGTATGATCGACCTTCAAATTCTTACACGGGGTGGGGGCAAGGCACTTTTTGTTAGGGCAAACGCCGCATTCCTTCTGCTGATCGCAGGAGGGGTAACGGAAGTTGGCGGTGGGGCCGCCGACGTCGTTTATATAGCCCTTGAAGTCGGGGAGTGCCGCGATCTTCTCTGCCTCGGCAATAACGCTGCGCTCGCTTCTTGAGCGCACCTCGCGGCCCTGGTGGAATGCGATGGCACAGAAATTGCACGCGCCAAAGCAGCCGCGGTTATGGGTTATCGAATGCTTGACCTCGGTTATTGCGGGAACGCCGCCGTCCGCATCGTAGTCGGGATGGTAATCACGCGCATACGGGAGCGAATAGACGTAGTCAAGCTCCTCCCTCTCAAGGGGAGGCATGGGGGGATTCTGTACGAGCATTTTATCGTCGTAATACTCGACGATAGCCTTACCGCGCACCGAATCGGTGTTTTTATACTGTGTAGCAAACGCCTTAGCGTACGCCGCCTTATCGTTTTTAAGAGTATCGAAATTTCCGACCTCGATATAGTCGTAGAAGATCTTATCCCCCGGCTTGCCGAGGTACACGCATCCGCGCACGTCGCGTATTTTCTTTACGGGCACGCCCTTATCAAGAAGGGCGGCAATGCGGCGAACGATGTTCTCGCCCATACCGTAGGTAAGGATATCCGCGCGGCTGTCGACAAGCACGCTGCGGCGCACCCTGTCCTCCCAATAATCGTAATGCGCAAAGCGGCGCAGGGATGCCTCAAGTCCGCCGATTATGATCGGAACGTCACCAAACGCCTCTCTAATTCTGTTGCAATATACGATCACGGCACGGTCGGGTCTGCGACCCATTTTTCCGCCCGGGCTGTAATAGTCGTAGGAGCGCTTCTTCTTGGAAACGGTATAGTGCGCAACCATGGAGTCGATGTTTCCCGAGGAAACGAGAAAGCCGAGGCGAGGGCGACCGAAGCGCTTGAAATCCTCACAGGTCTTGTAATCGGGCTGTGAAAGGACCGCAACGCGGAAGCCGTCCGCCTCAAGGACTCTCGTAATTATAGACACGCCAAAGGTCGGGTGATCTACGTAAGCATCACCCGTGACGAATACAAAGTCTACCTCTGACCAATTGCGCGCCTCAACGTCCCGCATATTTACGGGAAGAAAATCAGATCTGTTTCTCATATTAAAGAGTGAACGAGTCGAGCTCGACCTCGGTCTGCTCGCCGTTTTCCATATTACGGAGCTGTGCCTTGCCCGCATCTACCTCGGAGTCACCGATGATGAGGGTATAGCCTGCGCCTATCTTATTTGCATATTTCATCTGCGCCTTAAGGCTTCTGCCGACGATGTCGCACTCTACGAACGAGCCTGCGGCACGGAGTCTTTCAGCGATTGCAAGCGCCTTGATCTGCGCGCGCTCACCGAGAGCGGCAATATAGAGCGAGGGCTTTGCGGGGGTGATATTATCAAGGCCTGCCTCGCGGAGTGCGAGGATAACACGGGTAAGACCCATACCGAATCCGATGCCCGAAAGTGCAGGACCGCCAAGGGATTCAACGAGTCCGTCGTATCTACCGCCGCCGCAAACGGTGGACTGAGCGCCGATACCCTCGGCGATAAACTCAAACACCGCGCCGGTGTAGTAATCAAGACCTCTTACGATAGAGGAGTCAACGACGTATTCGATGCCCATAGCGTCAAGCGCGGACTTAAGCATCTCGAACTTGGACGAGCAGCTCTCGCAAAGGTGGTCAACCGTCTTGGGTGCGGCCTTGGCAAGGGCGGCGCAGTCGGGATTCTTACAGTCGAGAAGGCGAAGAGGGTTCTTCTCAAGTCTTGACTTACAGGTATCGCAGATGACGTCGAGCTTAGAGTTATAGTAATCAACGAGAGCCTGTCTATAAGTAGGACGGCACTCCTTACAGCCGATGGAGTTGAGGTGGAGCTTCACGTTCTTAAGGCCGAGGCGGCGGAATACCGATGCGGCAAGTGCGATTGCGGTTGCATCGGAGGCAGGGTTGTCCGAGCCGAACATCTCGGTACCGAACTGGAAGAACTCGCGGCTTCTGCCGGCCTGGGGCTTCTCGTGACGGAAGCAGGATATTATGTAATAATATTTGAGGGGCATAGGGTCGGAGTACTTACCGTTTTCGATAAGCGCTCTGGCAACCGATGCGGTGCCCTCGGGACGAAGGGAGATAGAGCGGTTTTCCTCTCTGTCCGCAAAGGTGTACATCTCCTTCTGAACAACGTCGGTGGTATCGCCAACGCCGCGCACGAAGAGCTCGGTGTTCTCAAAGGTAGGGGTGCGGATCTCGCCGTAGCCGTACTTCTCTGCCTCCTCGCGCATTATGCCCTCAATGTATCTGAAGAGGGGGGTCTCGGAGGGGAGTATATCCATCGTGCCTTTAATTTTCTGTATCATTTTCGTCTGTCCTTTCACTGTGTGCAATATCAAGAAGCTCGTTAAGGCGGGCCTCGTCGCCTATAAAATGCAGCATTCCTATGACCGCCTCAAAGCCTGTGGCGTAGCGGTAATCGGTTATGCTTGCGTGCTTGGGGCGATTCAGATGCGTGGAGTTTGATGCGCGTCTGAAAACGTCGCGCTCATCGTCGGCAAGGTGCGGCTCAATTTTTCTGTACATCCCTGCCTGTGCCTCGGCGGTAACGTAGCCGAGCGAGAGCTTATTTAGCTCGCCCGATTTTGATATTCCGCGCTTGACGAGCATCTCCCTTACGTAAAGCGAGTGCCTCGCATCGCCAAGATATGACAGTGCTGCCACCGAGGGGAGCGCTGTGCCTATCGTTTTTTCGTGCATCTTTGAACCTCCAAAAAGCGGTATATTATATATTATACACTATCGCGCGTGCAAAATCAATGCCTAAATAGGTAAAATATTTTCTCAAACTTGGCTTTTACCCCTTGAATTTGACGATTTTAAATGGTATAATAATATAAACGACGAAAGGTGAGGATATGACCGACTTACCATACATCAAAGCAAACTATGACGAGCTCAGATATGAGCTCGAGGATATAGCAAGTAAATGCGGTGTAAGGACACCTACCCTCGTTGCCGTAACCAAGAGCGGAAGCGACGAGGAGCTATGCGAGCTTGTGCGCGCGGGCGCTGTGAATGTCGGTGAAAACCGACCGCAGGAGCTGCGCCGCAGGGCTGATATTCTCTGCGGGCTCGGGTACTCCCCGATCCTACACGAGATCGGCACGCTTCAGCGCAACAAGGTGAAGCTTATAATCAAGGACGTGGCGCTTATCCACTCGCTTGATTCATTAAGACTTGCAGACGAAATTGAAAAGCAGGCGGCAGCGATCGGAAGGCGCGTGCCCGTGCTTATCGAGATAAACTCGGCAAAAGAGGAAAACAAGAGCGGCGTTATGCCCGACGGGGCAGAGGCGCTTCTTTATGAGATCCTCAAAAGAGAGCACCTTGAGGTAAGGGGACTTATGACTATGGGCCCTGCAGAGTGTGCTGAGTGTGAGCTTCGCGGATATTTCAGAGAAACGAAGAAGCTTTTCGACCTCTTTAACGACCGATACGGGTTTGGCGCGGATGCCACCCTGTCAATGGGAATGAGCGACAGCTATCGCGTGGCGATAGAGGAGGGCTCGACCCTTGTGCGAGTCGGTCGCAGATTATTCAGAAAATAAAACAGATAGGAGATATAAAAAATGTTATTTGAGAACTGGGCAGACAGACTTAACAAGAAGAGAACCCCCGTGGAGGACGATATACATTTCAAGGGAGATGAGCCCATCGAGGAGCCCGCGCCCGTTGCAGCACCCGCACCCGCAGCAACAGCAGCACCCGCATCCATCGAGGGAAGCAACATCGAGCTTAAGGTTATGCGCCCCGCAACCTTCGCAGACGTAAGCGCGATTGCAGACAACCTTATCGAGGGCTGCACCGTCGTGCTTAACCTCGAGCTTCTTGACAGACCCACCACCGTGAGAATGCTTGACTTCTTGAACGGCGTTACCTACACCAAGGACGGCGAGATCAAGAACGTTGCCCCCAACACCTACATAATCACCCCCAACGGCATCGACGTTCACGAGTGATAAAGCCAAAGGCACTCAACCCGACACCCTTCGGCTATGCCAAATGGTCGCAGAAAACCTATGACGTGCTTCACGATCTTGGTCCTGCGACCCATTTGTTTATTGAGCAAAAGACCAAAAAACGAGGATTTTTTCTAAGAATGCTATACGTTCTTTCAGCCACCGTGCACCTGATGATAAGCGCGGTTTTGTTTGCAATGATGGCGAGGGCGATAATGTCATTTATCCCTAACGCACAGGACACAAAGTTCTTTGCCTTCGTGTTTATGATATCGGAGCCGATAATAATTCCGATACGATTTTTACTTTACAAGCTTAACCTGTTTCAAAACACGCCGCTTGATATATCGTTTTTACTGACCTACATCATTCTGATGTGGATCAACAGTGCGCTGTGATAGGAGATAAAAGTGAAGAAACTCAAACCAATTTATTACATTGTATTCACTGCCGTGATAATCGGCGGAATAGTGCTTGACCAGCTTTCAAAGCTTCTTGCGGTCAAGCTGCTCGCACCCATAGGAAGCGTGCCGCTGTGGGAAGGTGTTTTACATCTTACCTACGTTGAAAACAGGGGTGCGGCGTTTGGAATGCTGGCAGAGCACAGATGGGTGTTTATGAGCATTTCAACGATAGCGATAATCGCTATTGCCATTTATCTTTATTCGGGAAGAAATACGAGCAAGCTTTACACAAGCGCGCTTATGCTTATCGTTTCGGGCGGTATCGGAAATATGATCGACCGAATTGCGCTTGGCTACGTCGTTGACTTCATCGATTTCGCGCTTATCGATTTTGCGGTATTCAATATTGCCGACTCGCTTGTGTGCATCGGCGCAGGACTTCTCGTGCTTGCCCTTGTCCTTGATATCATTACGGAAGCAAAGCTTGAAAAAGCTAAGAGGGATGACACGAAATGATGACCTTTACAGTTGACAAGGAGCACGCAGGAGTGCGCCTTGATGCGTATGTGTCAGAGGTGACCGAGCTTTCACGCAGCGGTGCGGTAAAGCTTATAGAATCGGGTGAAATTACCGTTTCGGGGGCACCCGTGTCAAAAAAATACGCCTTAAAGGAAGGCGACACGGTTGAAATCAAGATACCCGAGCCCGAGCCTTACGAGGCGGTGGCAGAGGATATTCCCCTTGATATCGTGTATGAGGACGAGGACGTTATCGTCATCAACAAGCCCTCGGGAATGGTGGTGCACCCCGCCCCCGGAAACTACACCGGCACGCTTGTAAACGCCCTGCTTTATCACTGCCGTGACTCCCTTTCGGGCATTGGCGGCGTTATGCGCCCGGGCATTGTACACAGGATAGACAAGGACACATCGGGGCTTCTTGTCGTAGCGAAAAACGACCCCTCACACAAGAATCTTTCGGAGCAGCTTGAGCATCACGGCGTTGTGCGAGAGTATCACGCAATAGTGCGCGGCGGCTTTAAAAGTGACACGGGTACGGTCGATGCCCCTATCGGGCGCCATCCCGTGGACAGAAAAAGGATGGCGGTGCTCACCTCCCCCGATGCACACGCAAAGGATGCGCTAACGCATTACGAGGTGCTTGAGAGGTATGGCGAGGCAAGCTACCTGAAGCTTTATCTTGAGACCGGAAGAACGCACCAGATAAGAGTGCATATGTCCCACCTTGGTCACCCTCTGCTTGGCGACGAGGTGTATGCAAGCACGAAAACAAGGTTTGAAAAGCTGCACCCTGCCCTCTTTGATGGACAGATGCTTCACGCAAAGAGACTTTCATTTATTCATCCGCGCACGGGTGAGAAGATAGAGGCAGAGTGCGAGCTTCCCCAAAACTTTCTCCGTGCTCTTGAGCTTTTACGCTCGGGAAGCTGAAACAGAAATTATTATTAGAATATACTTTTTCAACATTTATATTTTGGAGGCTTTATGCTAAATTTAAAGTTTATCTCATCACTTGAAAAGGTTTTCCCCGATCAGAAAATCGAGGATTTTGCAACGCTTGAGACGATTTCCGCGCTTCGTGGAGAGAGAATTTCGGTGCAGCTCATTTACTCATACGAGCCTAACGTAATTAACGGTGCTCATACCGCACGCCACAAGATCGAGCTTTCGGGCGATCTTGCACCCCTTGCCGATATGCGCGAGGTAAGATGCGTGCCCGTAACGATGCCGACAAATCCGTACGGCCAGGACGACAACTATCTCAGAACAACTCCCGGTCTTTACCCCGACGTGCTTATCCCCCTGCGTTATGAGGGCGCGCTCCCCTACTCTCACAACACACTCAAGTCGATTTGGATAGACATTAACGTCCCTGAGGATCTTTCTGCAGGCGAGCACACCTTGACCTTTAAGGTAAAGGGAAACAGCCACGTAGGCGAGCATGAGACCACCTTCACTCTCGAGGTGATAGACGCATCCCTCCCCAAGGACGAGATATACTTCACACAGTGGTTCCACTGCGACTGCCTTGCGAACTACTATGAAACCGACGTATGGTCTGAAAAGCATTGGAAAATAGTCGAAAACTTCGCACGGGTGGCGGCTAAGAACGGTATCAACCTGCTTCTTACCCCCGTGTTTACCCCTCCGCTTGACACCACGGTAGGCGGCGAGCGCCGCACCACGCAGCTTATCGGAGTAACGAAAAACAAGGGCGAATACTCCTTTGACTTCACCCTGCTCGACAAGTGGGTGGATATGTGCAACAGATGCGGCATAAAGTATCTCGAGGTATCGCACCTCTTTACACAGTGGGGTGTTGAGCACGCGCCCAAGATCATGGCGACGGTGGACGGCGAATACAAGCGTATATTCGGTTGGGAGACACCTGCGACGGGTGATGAGTACAGAGCATTCCTCCGTCAGTTCCTTACCGAGTTTATCGCGCATATGAAGAACAGAGGAGACGATAAGCGACTCTTCTTCCACATTTCTGACGAGCCCGGCCTTCAGCACCTTGAAAATTACACGGCGGCAAAGGATATGATCGCCGACCTTATCGAGCCCTATTTCCAGTTTGACGCACTCTCTAAGTTCGACTTCTGGAAGACGGGAGCGGTAAAGACACCCGTATGCTCAAACAACCACATTACCCCCTTCCTTGAGGCAAAGGTTCCCGGACTTTGGACTTATTACTGTGTGAGCCAGCCCGTAAACGTTTCCAACAGATATATCTCTATGCCCCTTTGGCGCACGCGCTCGATCGGTATGCAGATATATAAGTATAATATTGAAGGCTTTTTGCAGTGGGGCTACAACTTCTACAACAACCAGTTTTCCGACACACCCATCAACCCCTTCCTTATCACCGACTGTGACGGCTCGTTCCCTGCCGGAGATGCGTACTCCGTATATCCCGGAGCGAACGGCGAGGCGCTTGAATCTATAAGAATTATCGCGCACCACCAGGGTCTTACCGACATTAAGGCGATGAAGCTTTGCGAGAAGTATTACTCTCACGACGAGGTCGTGGCGGCTATCGAGGAGATCTTCGGACAGGAGCTTACCTTTGAAACCTGCGCAAAGAGCGCAAAGACTATGCTTGCGATCAGAGAAAAGATCAATTCGATGATCAAAAAGGCAGTACAGTAACTAAATAACAAAGCACACCCAAGTCCGGCGACTTGGGTGTGTTCATTTATATGGAAATCGCTTTAGCTTTTTCGTTTTCGGGTATCGGGCAGGTATAGCCGTCCTTTGCGGCTTCGAGGAATTCCTCTTTTGCCGCTTTCAAAATCTCGGGGCTTTCAAATAGCTCGACTGCGGATGCGGCGAGGATCTTTCCGGCGGAGATAAGGCCCTTGTGGGCTATTGTGGTCTTGCCGACAGAAACGTTCTGCCAGGAGTGGCCGGGCGCACCCGAGGTGAAGCAGACGGTGTTTATCTGCGCGGTGGGGGTCTGCCAGGAAACGTCACCGACGTCGGTCGAGCCCGCCTCAAAATAGTCACCCTCAAAGTAAGGTGCAACGAAATCGTTGAGAGGTTTTGTACCGGAATTTGTGAGTACGTCCACCTCTTTTTTTGCCCTTGGGTCGTACTTTGCCGCTATGGTGGGAAGTCCGTGCGTTTTGTAGGTATCCTTAAGCGCGGTAGCGAAAGCGACCTCCTCATCGGTGTAGGTTGCCACGCCGACCTCACACATATTTTTGTAAAGAAGCTTTTCAAGGGTGTGGTTTGGAACGGTGTTTGAGCAGCCGTCGATAAACACGCGCTCATAGCTCGTTTCGGTCATAAGCGCAGCTCCGTCGGCTATCTTATCAACTCGTGCTTGAAGCTCGAGGGTATCGCTCACCTTGACCGAGCGTGTCATATAGAGGACCGAGGCGGTGGGCTGAACGACGTTGGGAGAGAAGCCGCCGCCGTCGATTATCGCATAGTGGATACGCGCATCGTCCTTGGTGTGCTCACGCAGGTACTGAACGCCGATATTCATAAGCTCGACCGCATCGAGCGCACTTCTGCCGTCCTCGGGATCGCCTGCCGCGTGCGCGGCTACGCCATGATATTTATAGAGCACCTGAATGCAGGAATTGCAGGTGCCGCCGACGACCTCGTTCGTGTCGGAGGGGTGCCAGGTGAGTGCCGCATCAAGCGATCGCCATATACCTTCCTTAGCCATAAACGCCTTGCCGGCGCCGCCCTCCTCACCCGGAGTGCCAAAGAAGATAACGGTGCCGCTCTTGCCCGTCTTTTGTAAATATTCCTTTACACCGTAGGCGGCGGCAAGCGCACCTGCGCCGAGCATATTGTGGCCGCATCCGTGACCTGTGCCGCCCTTGACAAGCTCGCATTTTTCAAGCGAGCCGCCCTTTTGCGAGAGGCCGGAAAGCGCATCAAATTCGCCCAAAATTCCGATTACGGGGGCACCCGTGCCAATTTTTCCAAGAAAAGCGGTGTCAATTCCCGCTACCCTTTCCTCGACCTCGAAGCCGAGCTCGCGAAGGAGTTTTATATATTCTGCACACGATTTATACTCGAGCAATGAGAGCTCTGCATACTCCCATATCTTATCTGAGAGCGCGGTGAACTTCTCGCTCTTTTCTTCTATCGCATTTATCGCAATTTGCTTAAGCTCTTTCATCTTTTTTCTCCGATGGCTGTTAGTAAAACGGCGGGGGTCGTGCCCCCGCCATATTTATTTTGTAGGAATCAGAGCACCTTGCTCAAGAACTCCTTAAGTCTTGCGTTTTTGGGATTCTTGAAGATCTCCTCGGGCTCGCCCTCCTCGGCGATAACGCCCTCGTCAACGAAGATAACTCTGTTGGAAACCTCACGCGCAAAGCCCATCTCGTGGGTAACGATTACCATCGTCATACCCTCGTTTGCAAGGCTCTTCATAAGGTCGAGAACCTCTCCGATCATCTCGGGGTCGAGAGCGGAGGTAGGCTCGTCAAAGAGGATAACGTCGGGGTCCATAGCGAGCGCACGAATGATCGCAACTCTCTGCTTCTGACCGCCCGAAAGTGTGGAGGGATAAACGTTTGCCTTGTCTGCAAGGCCGATACGCTTAAGAAGCTCCATAGCCTTAGCCTCTGCCTCTTCCTTGCTCTTGATCTTAAGCTTAACGGGAGCGAGGGTGAGGTTTTCAAGAACGGTTTTGTTATTGAAAAGGTTGAACTGCTGGAACACCATACCCATCTTCTGACGGGCGAGGTTTATATCAATGTGGTTTTCCTCATAGATCTTTTTGATCGCCGCCTTATATTCCTTGCCCTCAGCGGCGGAGAATTTCTCATTAAGAAGGTCCTCTGCCTTGATCTTTGCAATGGCAGCGTCCTCATCCATTCCCTCAGCAACGAGCTTCTTGAAGGTCTTGGATGCGGTAATTACCTCGGGGTGAAGATATGGATCAACGGGGGTAAGAAGCTTGCCCTCCATCCATACCTCACCGAAGGTGGGAAACTCGAGAAGGTTCATACAGCGAAGAAGAGTGGATTTACCCGAGCCGGATGCGCCGATGATCGAAACGACCTCGCCCTCTGCAATCTGGGTGGACACGCCCTTCAACACCTCGAGCTTGCCGAAGTTTTTATATACGCCTTTAATATCAAGCATGAGCCTTGAGTCTCCTTTCTACCAATTTGAGTGCCTTAGAAAGAATAAAGTTAAGTACGAAGTAGATTATACCAACTATCATAAGGGTAGGAATGGGAGCAAAGGTGATGCCCTTAACCATAGCGTAGATAGTCATAAGCTCGCCAACGAAGAAGGTAGAAGCAAGCGAGGTTTCCTTAATAATAGTGATAAATTCGTTACAAAGTGCGGGAAGAATATTCTTTATCGCCTGCGGAAGAACGATCTGGATCATCGTGGTTGTGCCGTTAAGGCCAAGGCTTCTCGCCGCCTCGGTCTGTCCTTTATCGACCGCCTCGATACCCGAACGGATGATCTCGGAAACGTATGCCGCACTGTTGAGAATAAGTGCAAGAGCAACGCTCCAGAATTCGTTGAGGTTCAAGAACGGAAGAAGCTCGGGCAAAAGGAAATATCCTATATAGAGCTGCAAAAGAAGGGGCGTGCCACGGATCACCTCAACGAATGCGGTAATGATCCAACCGACAACCTTGATCTTGGACATCTTCAAAATAGCAAGCAGCGCACCAAGAACCGCGCCGCAGCCAACGGTGATAAGCGAAAGAATGAGCGTTGTACCAACACCCTCGACGAGGAAATTGTACCAATACTCGGAAAAAATTTCGCCCATCTTTTTAATCATATCAATTAAATACAAAATTCAACCTCCAAAAAATTCTTTTAAACGCAAAGCGAACTGCCACGCGCCGCGTGGCAGTTCAAAAATTATTTTACTCGGTAATCTTGTTACCCTCGTCGTCATAACCAAGCTGGTCTGCGGTCTTAACCTCAGCGTAGATCTGGCAAGCCTCGTACCAGGTGTCGTAAAGGCCGGCAGCCATTGCCTTAGCAAGTGCAGTGTTGATATCAGCAAGGAGCTCGGTATCACCCTTCTCAAGAAGGATAACGTTGTTCTTATACTTCTCTTCTACTTCGAAGTCGAAGCCTGCCCAGTCGAGCTTATCAACGTTCTGAGAAATGTAAGCCTCACCGTTTCCGTGTGCAACTGCAAGTGCATCGATCTTGCCTGTGATAAGTGCCTCTACTGCAAGGCCAAGGTCGCTGTAAAGCTTAGGAGCGTTACCGTCGATAACGGAGCCAAGCTGCTCGGCAACAAGGAGCTCCTGAAGAGAACCGCCCTGTGCACCAACCTTCTTGCCTGCGAGGGACTCAACGGTGGTGAACTTGCCTGCGTTTTCCTTAGTGGTGATAAGAACCTGCTCGGTCTCGTTCTCACCTGCTACGTAGTAATCGGTGATTTCGAAGTTCTTCGCACGCTCTGCAGTCCAAGAGAAGCCGGAGATAGCCGCATCAACGGTACCGGCCTGAGCAGCAGCCATAGCTGCATCAAAGGACATAGGCTTAATAACGAGCTTCTTGTTAAGCTCCTTTGCAAGGTACTTTGCAAGGATTACGTCAAATCCTACGTACTTGTCGTCGCCGCTCTTTGCAAGGTCAACGAACTCCATAGGAGCGAAGTCGGGAGAAATTGCTACGGTGAAGGTCTCGCAGTTGGAGTCGTCAAACTTAAGACCCTCGATGATCTTATCGTAAGCTGCGGAGAGATTGCCTTTTTCGTCAGGGCCGCAAGAGCCAAGTGCAAATACAGCGCAAAGAAGAGTTGCGGCTGCAAGGATGAGTGAGATGATCTTTTTCATTGTTTTAATCGCCTTTCTGTTTTGCGGCTTTTGCGCCGCCGGTTTTTGTTTACGTGAATCATTATACACACTTCATTTGCGTTTGTCAATAGGTTTTTGCAAAAAAATTCATATTTTTTGAAAAAATATTCACAGGGCGTCACAAAAAACGTGATTTGTGGCGGTTTTTCTTAAAAAATTCGCATACGCGGGCGCAAGTAGGGCTAATTTTATGAATTTTATTCGCATAATTATTCATTTATGCATTGGGAGTTGATTTATTCATTCATTTGTGGTAGAATATATAGGTAAAAATATTTTGGAGAAAAGTATGATCGCACTTTCGGTATCGGATGTGACACTCTCCTTTGGCACTGACGTTATTTTGAAGGACGTATCCTTCTCGGTCAACGACGGCGACAGAGTCGGCGTTATCGGCGTTAACGGTGCAGGAAAAACATCCTTATTTAAGATTATAAACGGAATATATACACCCGATGCGGGCGCGGTCTACGTACAGAAGGGCCACACCATCGGCACGCTTGAGCAGAATGCGGACCTCACCGCCCTGCCCCCTGAGCTTACCTGCCTTGAGTATATGTACACCGCCTTCCCTACCCTTATCACGCTTGAGGGTGAGATCGCGGCACTTGAGGCGGCGCTCTCGGGTGCATCGGCAGCGCAGGACAACGAGCGCACGATGCAGCTGTCGGAGCAGCTTATCGAAAAGAACCGAGTTTTTGCCGAGCGAGGCGGACTTGAGTTCAGGTCGAGATGCCGCGGAATGCTTTTGCGCCTCGGGTTTGACGAGGAGCTTATAAATCAGAAGATAAGAACGCTCTCGGGCGGACAGTACACAAGGCTCTCGCTTGGCAGGCTTCTTGCCACCGAGCCGGATATACTGATGCTTGACGAGCCGACCAACCATCTCGATATTGATGCACTTGCCTGGCTTGAGGGCTTTATCGCATCGTATAAAAAGACGGTAATCATCATATCGCACGACCGTTACTTCCTTGACAAGACGACGAACAAGACCCTGCAGCTGCAATACGGAAAGGCAAGGCTTTATCACGGAAACTACACCGCGACAAAGGATCAGCAGGAGGCTGAGGCGGCTTCGCTCGAAAAGAGATACAAGGAGCAGCAAAAGGAGATCGCAAAGATCCGCGCGAATATAGACTTCCAGCGCAGGTGTAACCGCGAGCACAACTTTGTGACTATCCGATCAAAGGAAAAGCAGCTTGCGCGAATGGAGCTCGTTGAGCTTGCGCCAAAGGCACCCAAGGACATCCGCTTAAGCTTTGATGCGGAGACCGAGAGCGCGGGCGACGTTATCGAGGCAAAGGAGCTTAGCTTCTCCTACGGCGGTCAGGATCTTATAAAAAACCTGTCATTCCTCGTTCGCAGGTACGAGCGCGTGATGTTCCTCGGCCCTAACGGCTCAGGTAAATCGACCCTGATGAAGATCATCAATTCCCTGCTCACTCCCACCTCGGGCAAGCTGACGCTTGGTTATAATATTAAAATAGGATATTACGATCAGGAAAACCGCGGACTTACCCTTACCAAAACGGTGTTTGAGGAGATGAGGGACGAGTATCCCGAAAAGACCAACCTTGAATTGCGCTCGACGCTTGCGCTTTTCCTGTTTGGTGCGGAGGATATTGACAAGCCTATTTCCACCCTGTCGGGCGGTGAGCGTGCAAGGCTCACCCTTGCGAAGCTGATACTCAAAAAGGTAAACCTGCTCGTTATGGACGAGCCGACAAACCATCTTGACATCGGCTCGTGCGAGGCGCTTGAGCACGCATTGCTTGCATTTGACGGCACGATAATTGCCGTATCGCACGACAGATACTTTATAAATAGGATAGCAACGAGAATAATCGAGCTTGATCCGACGCGCGAGTCGGGTATGCTTAATTATCCGCTGGACGACGGGGATGACGCATTCGAGGAATATCTGCGCCTACGCGAGATACGCAAGCAGAATATCGAGGCGGCAAGACCCGTGGTTAAGACCACCGACTCAAAGGCAGACTACGAGCAGAAGAAAAAGCAGAATGCCGAAAGACGCTCTCAGGAGCGAAAGGTGGAGCGTGCGAGAGCACGCATCGAGGAGCTCGAGTGTGAGCTTGAAAAGCTTGATGAGGAGCTGTTTGGAAGCGCGGCAAGCGACTACGTGCGCGCCGCAGAGATCGACACACGGAAGTGCGAGATCGAGGAAGAGCTGCTCACTCTATACGAAATAGTAATGTAAAGGATAATTTTTATGGAACAGTTAAAGAAAAAGTACGGTCTTTTCACCGCGATATGTATGGTGGTGGGAATCGTTATCGGATCAGGAGTTTTCTTCAAGGCACAGGACGTGCTTACGGAAACTAACGGCGATGCCGCACAGGGCGTTCTTGCCTGGATAATCGGCGGTATCATAATGGTGGTTATGTCTGCCACCTTTGCGGTTATGGCGACAAAATACGAGAAGGTCAACGGCGTCGTTGACTACGCCGAGGCGGCTTGCGGCAGCAAGTACGCATTTATGATCGGTTGGTTTCTCTCATTTATATATTATCCCGCTATGACCTCGGTTTTGGCGTGGGTATCCGCAAGATACACCGTGGTTGCGATATTCGGCGTTAAGTCTATCGACCAGATGGCACTTTTCGGTCCTGAGTGCATTACTATTGCGCTTTTCTACCTCGTGCTTGCATACTTCATCAACACCGTAGCACCCAAGCTTGCAGGTAAGGTACAGATATCCACCACCGTTATCAAGCTTATCGTTATCTTCTTCATCGCACTTGTCGGTACCGTTATCGGACTTTTCAACGGCACTCTTGGCGAGAACTTCTCCCTCTTTAGCGCGGCAGGCACTGCAATCGGTGCGGGCGGCGATGGTAGCGGATTTGTTGCGGCACTTTGCTGCACCGCATTTGCATACGAGGGCTGGATAATTGCGACCTCGATCAACTCCGAGATCAAGGACTCGAAGAAAAATCTCCCTCTCGCACTCGTTATCGGCGCATTCATTATTATGTGCACCTACGTTCTTTATTACATAGGCGTTCTCGGTCTTGCTGATACCGGCACGCTTATGGGCAAGGGCACGAGCGAGGCGTTTATGTTCTTCGGCAAGGGCGGCGCGACGGTTATCAACTTCCTCGTTATCGTATCCTGCCTTGGTACTCTTAACGGTCTTATGCTCGGCTGCTCGCGCGTGTTCTACTCGATCGCGGCAAGAGGCGAGGGCATCGCACCCGACACTTTGGCACAGGTTGACAGAAAGACCAATATGCCTAACAACTCTGCGGCACTCGGTCTTATGCTTTGCGGAGTTTGGTTCGTTTATTTCATCGGCGGTCAGTTCTTCGGCTGGTTTGGTCAGTATGCTTTCGACTCCTCCGAGATTCCGATCGTTACCGTTTATCCCCTTTATATCCCGATACTCGTTGCATTTATGATAAAGGAAAAGGGTATGCACCCCGTTAAGCGCTTCGTGCTTCCTTCCCTCTCCATCATCGGTGCGCTCGTTATGACCGCGGCGTCGATACTTCGCCACGGAATTACCAACCTTTATTACCTCGTAGTGTTCTTAATCATTATGGGCGCAGGCTTCTTCTTTATGAAGCCGAGAAAAAAGGAAACCACCGAGGCAGCAGAATAAACAAATTGCACACAAGCGGTTGTTGCTTTTTCACAAAAATAATTTTGGGTATTGACAAAGCGGAAACCTTTTGGTAAAATGGTTGCATTAATATCCAAAGGCGTTTGAGCGAAAACCAGTAAGTACGCAAGTTCGATCCCCAGAGAGCTGCCGTGTGGTGTGAGGCAGTGTTCGGCGCGTTCTGAATTCATTTCGTTAGCCGTGCGCTGAAGTTAAGATTAGGCGTCACCGGGTGCAACCGTTATATTGCTAGCGCATAGATTTGTGCGCGATGAGGTCTACCTGCCGTGAGGCGTAGATGAACCGGAGTGGTAACACGATTTATAATCGTCCCCGTATCCTTTTTGTGATACGGGGATTTTTTGTTTGGTTTTTAAAAAATAATATATATTTCCCGGAGGAAAAAACAATGAAAAAAATTATTGCTATCGTTTTGGCACTTGCGACCCTTTGCGGTGCGTGCCTTGCACTTTCGTCCTGTGGCGGCGATAAGGATGCTTACACCGTAGGTATTATCCAGCTTGCACCCCACGAGGCACTTGATGCGGCAACTCAGGGCTTCAAGGATGCACTTGAGGCTGAGCTTGCAAAGGAGGGTAAGACCGTTGAGTTCAAGTTCCAGAACGCTCAGGGCGACGTACCCACCTGCTCCACTATCGTAAACTCCTTCGTTGCTGAGAACGTTGACCTTATTATGGCTAACGCTACTGCGGCACTCTTCAGCGCATACAACGCAACCGAGACCATTCCGATCCTCGGTACCTCTATCACCGAGTACGGCGTTGCACTCGAGCTTGAAGGCTTCAACGGCACCGTTGGCAGCAACGTTTCGGGCACCTCCGACCTTGCTCCCCTTGATACTCAGGCTGATATGATGGTTGACGTGCTCGGCCTTAAGTCGGGCGACAAGGTAGGTCTTCTCTACTGCTCTTCCGAGAACAACTCCAAGTACCAGGTCGACAAGATCAACGAGTACCTCTCCGCTAAGGGCATCGTATGCACCGAGTACAAGTTCACCGACTCTAACGACCTTCAGACCATCGTACAGAATGCGGCAAACAACTCTGACGCTATCTACGTTCCCACCGATAACGTAGTTGCATCCAACACCGAGATCATCAACAACGTATGCGCACCCAAGAGCGTTCCCGTATTCGCAGGCGAGGAAAACACCTGCCGTGGCTGTGGCTTTGCATCTCTTTCCATCAGCTACTACAACATCGGTAAGAAGACCGGTGAGATGGCAGCAAAGATCCTTCTCGGTCAGGCTGACATCGAGACTATGGCTATCGCATACGACGAAGAGCCCGTTATGAAGTACAACAAGGCGATCTGCGATGCACTCGGCATCGACACCGCTGCTCTTGAGGCTAAGGGCTACACCAAGATCGAGGGCACCGATAACTAAAATTCAACACACGGGCGGCACACCGAGCTGTGTCGCCTGAAAGTGTTTTTTTCAGGAGAAAAAATGGGATTCATAAACGCACTTCCCGGTGCGGTTGCACAGGGACTTATATGGGGTCTTATGGCGATAGGCCTCTACATTTCTTATAAAATACTCGACGTTGCCGACCTTACCGTCGACGGCTCGATATGCACGGGCGCTTGCGTGCTCGTTGCACTTATGACAAGAGGAGTTAACGTTTATCTCTGTCTTCTTGCGGCGTTTTTAGCAGGCGCTGTGGCAGGTATGGTGAGCGGTTTATTTCACACGGCTATGGGTATACCCCCGATTTTGGCGGGAATTCTGACCCAGCTTATGCTCTGGTCGATCAACCTTAAAATACTCGGCAAGGCTAACGTGCCCGTAAGCTCGAGAAATTACGACGTGCTTCTTTCCTCTGCTAACAATATCGGTGCGATCATCGTTGGCGTGATTGCGTGCGCGGCGACCATCGTCGTGCTGTGGCTGTTCTTCTACACCGAGGTCGGTCTTACCATCAAGTCCACCGGTGACAACGAGGCGATGAGCAAGGCGCAGGGCATCAACACCAGCTTCAACAAGGTGCTTGGACTTGCGATCTCGAACGGTATCGTTGCACTTTCGGGTGCACTGCTTGCACAGTATCAGGGCTTTGCAGACATCAATATGGGCCGTGGCGCGATCGTTATCGGCCTTGCGGCTATCATTATCGGTCTTTCCATCTCGCTTAAGATCAAGCCCAACTTCGTCGTTTCGCTTATCGGCGTTGTTGGCGGTAGCATTATTTACTACGTAGTTTACACCATCGTTATATTCCTTGGCTTTGACACAGACCTTCTCAAGATGCTTTCCGCAGTTATCGTTGCGGTATTCCTTGCAGTTCCCTATATGAAGGCAAGATACTTCACCAAGGTTAAGGCGCACACCGAAGAAAACAAGACGGAGGGCGGCGAAAATGCTTAAGATAACAAATCTTTATAAGACCTTCCATCCCGGAACGGTAAACGCAAAGACCGCGCTTGACGGACTTAACCTTGAATTGCAAGAGGGCGATTTCGTAACCGTTATCGGCGGTAACGGCGCAGGCAAAAGCACTATGCTTAACGCTATTGCGGGCGTGTGGAAGCCCGACAGCGGAACTATTGAGATAAACGGTGAGGACGTCACCGCAGTTCCCGAATACAAGCGTGCGCGCTATCTCGGCCGTGTTTTCCAGGACCCTATGAAGGGTACGGCACCCGATATGGAGATTGCAGAAAACCTTGCAATTGCGGCACGCCGCGGCACGAAGCGCAAGCTCGTATGGGGTATCAAGAAGAAGGAGCGCGAGGAGTACAAGCAGCTGCTTGCAACCCTTGAGTTAGGACTTGAGGACAGACTTTCATCCAAGGTTGGCCTGCTTTCGGGCGGCCAGAGACAGGCGGTTACCCTGCTTATGGCAACGCTTAAAAAGCCGAAGATACTTCTGCTTGACGAGCACACCGCGGCACTCGACCCCAAGACGGCGGAAAAGGTGCTTGCACTCACTGACAAGCTCGTTAACGAAAACAAGCTTACCACCCTTATGATCACCCACAATATGCGCGATGCGATCGCACACGGCAACCGTCTTATAATGATGCACCACGGAAAGGTCATCATCGACGTGCGCGGCGAGGAAAAGGCAAAGCTGACCGTTGAGGACCTGCTTGAGATGTTCTCAAAGGCGAGCGGAAGCGAATTTGCAAACGACCGCGCGATGCTTTCATAATAAAAATGTGAAAAAGCCCGATTTTCGGGCTTTTTCTATTGATTTAGATATCTTTTTATGATATAATACAATGTAATTTGTTTTTCGGACGGTAAAATAAATGATTAAAACCATATTACTCGACCTTGACGACACTATACTTGATTTCCACAAGGCGGAGCATATCGCCCTTTCGGCAACGCTGCGTGAAATCGGAATAGAGCCGACCGAGGCGGTGCTTAAAAGATACAGCGAGATAAACCGCGCGCACTGGAAGCGCTTGGAGCTTGGCGAGCTTACCCGACCTGAGGTATTGCACGGCAGATTTACCCAGCTTTTTTGTGAGCTTGGCGTTGTGGGCGACTGCTATGAGGCGCAGAGGATATACGAGTGGAAGCTCGGCACGGGGCACTATTTTCTTGACGGCGGTCAAGAGCTTCTTGACACGTTATACGAAAAATACGACCTTTACCTTGCATCAAACGGTACTGACATAGTGCAGACACGCAGAATTGCGAGCGCAAATATCGAGCACTATTTCAAGGACCTTTTCATCTCGCAAAGACTCGGATTTGACAAGCCGATGAAGGAGTTTTTCGACCGCGCGTTTGCAAGGATCGAGAGCTTCAACCCCGATGAAACTATCATTATCGGCGACAGCCTGACCTCTGATATCAAGGGTGGAATAAATGCAGGAATTCGCACCTGCTGGTTTAATCTTCACGGAATTAAAAACGAAAGCGGAATCATACCCGACTACGAGGTAACGACCCTCAAGGAAATTCCCGCGCTACTTGAAAGGATATAAAAATGTATTACGGATACAACGTTAGTGACTACACCGCAAAGCTTGCGGCACAGGCCGAGGAGGACTGCCGCGAGGTATTTAAAAAGATAGATGAAAACGCCCTTATCTGCTCGGCAAAGGTGCTTTCCGCATTTCAGGAGTGCCGTGTTTCTACCGCAGATTTCATCGAGATAACCGGCTACGGCTACACCGACTCGGGCAGGGATAAGATCGAGGAGATCTACGCAAAGGTATTCGGCGCGGAGGATGCGCTCGTAAGGCCTCAGCTTATGTCGGGCACACACGCGCTTGCAGTAACGCTTGGCGGTCTGCTTAAGCCGGGCGACACCCTGCTCTACATTTCCGGCGAGCCCTACGACACCCTCAGAAGTGTTATCGGCACTGCGGGAGACAGCCGCAATTCGCTTATAAAGTACGGCGTGAAGTACGAAGAGATCGACCTTATTGACAACGACTTTGACCTTGACGCTATACGCGCAAGAGTGGCAAAGGGGGATATCCGTGTAGCGGCAATTCAGAGAAGCCGCGGATATTCGGCAAGAAAGAGCCTTACCATTGACAAGCTTGAGCGTGCGATAAAGGCGGTCAAGGAGGCGTGCCCCGAGACCATCGTTATGGTCGATAACTGCTACGGCGAGTTTACCGAGGACAGAGAGCCCACCGACGTCGGTGCAGACGTATTCGTAGGCTCGATGATGAAGAATCTCGGTGCGGGATTTGCAGTCAGCGGTGCTTACTGTGTAGGTACTCGCGCGTGCATCGAGGATATTGCAGAGCGCTTCACCGCTCCCTGCGTTGGAAAGTCGCTCGGTGCAAACTTCAACCAGCTTGCATCCTTCTACAAGGCCTTCTTTATGGCGCCTGCGACAGTAGCATCCACCCTTAAGTCGATGGTATTTGCGGCAAGACTCCTCGAGCTTGCGGGCTATGGCGACGTCGACCCCAAGTATGACGAAAAGAGAACCGATATCGTACAGACCCTTAACCTGCACTCGGCAGATAAGCTTATAAAGTTCTGTAAGGGCATTCAGATGGGCTCGCCCGTTGAGTCCTACTGCGTACCCGAGCCCGGCGATATGCCCGGCTATCCTCACCCCGAGATAATGGCGGCAGGCACGTTCGTTACCGGCGCGACCAACGAGCTTTCCTGCGACGGACCTCTTTGCGAGCCCTTCACCGCATTTATGCAGGGCGGCCTTACCTACGAGTACGGCAAGCTTGGCGTTATGAAGGCACTTGACACTATGCTTGACCTCGGCTAAGATTATGGGAATTTGTTACATCGTTGGTGCGGGGGATTTCACCACGCACTTTACACCGACCGACAGCGACCTCGTTATTGCGGCGGACGGCGGATATGACTCGCTTACGAAAGCGGGCATACGCTGTGACCTGCTTATCGGCGACCTTGACTCGATAACCGAGGTGCCCACGGGTGTCGAGATCATACGCTATCCCGTCAAAAAGGACGAGACCGATATGATGCTTGCCTACCTTGCAGGTGCCGAGCGCGGATATGCTGATTTTGAGATCCACGGGGCGACAGGTGGCCGTCAAGACCACACTTTTGCAAACTATTGTTTACTTTTATATATGAGCGAGAGAGGACACCGCGGATCTATTTTATGTGACACGGGTGCTACCCTGCTTCTCAAAAACGGCTCTATCGAGATTGCGGGTGAGTGCGGCAAGCACTTCTCTGCCTTTGCCTTTGGCGGCGAAGCCGTGGGCGTTACGATACGCGGCCTTGAATACGAATGCGAGGGCGTGACCCTTACCCCCGAGTTTCCGCTGGCGGTATCAAACCGCTTTATCGGAAAGGTCGGATATATTGAGGTAAAGCGCGGTGCGCTGCTCCTTATGATCGAAAAATAGTTTTTCCGAAAAAAGGGTTGACAAACATCCCTCTCGGTGCTATACTTAACTAAACCGCAAAACAGAATATACATCAGGGGTGCCTATATGGCTGAGATGGTTAACACCGAACCCTTTGACCTGATACGGATAATGCCGTCGTAGGAAGATCGTTTCTTTTGGAAATCATGCCGCACGGATGTCGTTCTGTGCGGTATTTTTTTCTAAAGGGGGTCCTTTTATGAGGAACACAAAAATCCGCGCACTGTGTGAGTGCGCGATCATGGTAGCTCTCGCATTTGTACTTAGCTGTGCGAAGCTATGGAAGATGCCGCTTGGTGGCTCTATTACGGTGGCAAGCATGCTGCCTATTATGCTTATCGCCATCAAGTACGGTCCGAAGATCGGTCTTGGAACGGCATTTGTCTACTCTCTTACCCAGCTTTTGCAGGCTTATACCGAGGGTGACGTATTTCCCTATTGCGAGACGGGGGCGACGCTGGTAATATGTATTCTCTTTGACTACATATTCCCCTTCACCGTACTTGGACTTGCGGGAATTTTCAAAAACGTGAAGCTCTTCAAGAAGCGCGTTGCGGGTGCGTACGTCGGAATGGTTGCGGTGGTTATCGTGAGATTCTTCTCTCACTTTATCACGGGCGTGGCTATCTGGGGTCAGTGGGCGCCCGACGGAATGGGCAAGTACCTTTATTCGTTTGCCTACAACGCCTCGTTTTTATCGGTGGATCTTGCTATCTGCCTTGTATGTGCGGTGCCTATGCTTTGCAGCAGAGCGGTACGCCGACTTATCAACGTGGAATAATTTTCCGGATGCGCGCAGATATTTTTCTGCGCGCATCTGTTGACTTTTGGTCCGTTTTATTGTAAAATATATTGTAAATATTTTAAAGCGAAGGTATAAAAATGAAACGAACTCTGATTTTACTGCTTCTTTCACTTTCCATAATCTTCTCGCTTCTGTCCTGCGGTGGCGACGGCGCGTGCACCGAGCACACCGATGCAAATAGGGACGGCAAGTGCGACAGCTGTGAAGCTACACTCGAGCCCGGCGGCGAGGGTGGCGAAGGCGGTGGAGACGGCGCACCTGCAATCGAGCTTATCAAGGATGGCGATGCCCTTTTCAGCGTGCTTGTGGCATCCAGCGCATCGAACGATATAAGAGATCATGCAAATAACCTTATCCACGAGTTTAACAAGTACTACGTTGAGGACAAGGACGTCGTTATGTCATACGACAGCGCGGAGCTTGACCCCGGAACAGAGATAATCATCGGCCCCGTTACCAGCCGTGGCGAGAAGTTCAACGTTGATATTCACTACCTCGGCTACGAGGGATTTGCCATCAAGGCAATCGACGGCAAGCTTTTCGTTATCGCGGGTGGCAACACCGGCTACAGAAAGGCGATGGACTATCTCAAAAAGAGCATCCTTAAGCTTGACGATTATGACGACTGCATCAACAGCCTGTCTATCCCCTCCGACACAAATCACGAGGTCGTACAGGGCGGCTACGATATCGAGAGCATAAAGATCGACTCAAACGACCTTAAGGGCTACGTTATTACTTACAGCGAGATTCTCAAGACCGAGAAGAACGTTGCAACCGCATTCCAGGAGTCCCTTTACAAGGGCACGGGCATCTGGCTTAACATCGTAAGACTTAACAAGCTTGCAGAGGGTCAGAAGGCTATTTACATCGAGTACATCGGCAAGGACGATAGCCGCACCACTGCGGACGGCCTTACCGTTTACGTTGACGAGAAGTCGAATATGCACGTTGAGTGCGAGTTCTCCGACATCTTTAACGAGAAGACCGAGGAGGTCATCACCTCCGTTATGATGCCTAAGAATAAGAAGAACGTTACCTTCTCCGTCGGCACTGTAAAGACCGTTAACGTGCGTGATATCTACTACGAGCGCTTTGGCGCGGTGGGCGACGGCGAAACCAACGATTTTGCAGCCATCAAGGCCTGCCACGAGTATGCAAACGAGTACGGATACACCGTCAACGCGACCAAGGGCAAGACGTACTACATCGGCGCGACCGAGGGTAAGAGCATTCCCGTTTGTACCAACGTAAAATGGAACGGCGCAAGCTTTATCATTGATGACTCTAAGGTTGGAAAGGACGATCCCGAAAGAGGCGGATCTATCTTCCAGGTGAAGTCAGACTACAAGGCTGAAACCTACAAGGCCGGTGACGGAACCGCTATCGGAAACATTATCGATGCGATCAACCAGGCGGGCGGCATAGACCGCGAGACCACTACCAAGCTTGACCTTGGTCTTGGTTACGCCGCTATCATCGTCGTCTACAACGAAAAGCACGAGTGCTATATCAGACACGGAAGCCACTACGAGGGCGGCGAGGCACAGCACGAGATAATCTGCATTGATGAAAACGGCAACATCGATCCCGATACTCCCTTTATGTTTGACTACGCTGAGGTCACAAAAATCGAGGTACGTAGGGCAGATGACAAGGCCATCACCATTGACGGTGGCGGCGCAACCTTTACCACTGTTGCAAACCAGGTTCCCTTTGAGTGGAACGGAAACAGCCCCGTATATTACTACTACGCAAGAAACATAAGAATCGATAGATCCAACACCGTGCTTAAGAACGTAAACCACCTCGTAACCGGCGAGCGCGATGACTGCGGTGCTCCCTACAACGGATTTATCGTTATCACCTACACCAACAACGTAACTGTAAAGGACTGTGTAGTTACCGGACGCAAGAACTACAACAACATGGGTAGCTACGACATCAACCCCAGCAACTCCAACAACACCCTTTTCCTTAACGTTACCCAGACCAACTTCTTCCTTGAGGACGGCAAATCGCTTTCAAGAGAAAACGGATATTGGAGCGTTATGTCCTCAAACTACTGCAAGAATCTGACGTATGACGGATGCTTCCTTAACAGATTTGACGCACATATGGGCGTTTACAATGCGACGATACGCAACTCAAGCGTTGGTATACTTTCGCTTATCGGTGCAGGTGCACTGACAGTTGAAAACACCACCATTTACACCGGAAACACCGCACAGCTTGTCAGCCTTCGTAGCGACTACGGCGCAAACTGGGAGGGCACCTTTAGTTTCAAGGACGTAACCGCAGTGTATAACGGAAACTCCGGCTCGTTTTCGATCATCGGCGGCGAGTGGTATAACCACTATTTCGGATATGCCTGCTACGCTCCCGAGACGATAACCCTTGACGGATTTGAGGTTGTTTCGGCAAACGTAAATACGATCCAGCTTGCTACCGGAGGAATTGCGCTTAGCAACATTTCCGACGAAACGTACGGCGGCGCAAAGAACGAGAACCCCTACTCCTTTACCAAAAAGCTTACGATTAAAAACAACACCAAAAATTACACCTATATAATACCCACAGGCTCAAAAACAGAAGTAACGTACGAGTAACACCGTTATTTTAAACAAAATTATCCGATTTTTAATAAAAACACTTGACAAAATCACAGGTGTAGGATATAATAAAGGTGCAATCGATCATGCTGTGCTTTGTTTTTGTATGGAGGATTAAGATGAAATACGAAATGCCTACATGCGAAATAGTTAAATTGGATGTTACCGATGTTATTACCACCAGCGACGTTATTGTTCCTGACAACGTTCACGGTGATACTCCTGTAATACCCACGTTCTGATTTTAATCAGTACGTTAACTAGCATGATAAAAAGGGCGGGGCTTCAATCACCCCGCCTATTTTTTTATGAGCGGACAGCCTTTAGGCGTAACCGAATAAAAAACGAGTGAGGACGTTATACCAACATCCTCACTTTTTTGTTTTATCGTAATCTTTTTGATCGAGGTTGAAAACCTGTGGTTTTCTCCGTTTTTATCGAGTTTTTTATTCTATTGCCGTTTCCTTCCTCTCGACGTATGTATATACGCCTTCGGGGCGGAGAACGACAATTTCCGCTCTAAATCCAGCCCGCTCATTTTCGATCGCCTTTAGGCGCAACCGAATAAAAAACGAGTGAGGACGTTATACCAACATCCTCACTTTTTGTTTTATCGTAATCTATTTGATCAAGGTTGAAAACCCGCGGTTTTCTCCGTTTTTTATCGAGTTTTTTATTCTATTGCCGCTTCCTTCCTCTCGACGTATGTATATACGCCTTCGGGGCGGAGAA
>JAZRAF010000068.1:0-4178 GCA_045634425.1 Eubacteriales bacterium
CGTATCCTGTTAAGGCCCAGCGGAACGGAGCCGGTGGTGCGTGTTATGGCAGAGCATCCCGACGAGTCGGTCTGCCGTGCGGCAGTCGAGAATATCGCCGCCGCAATCGAGAGATTGGGCAAATAAAAAAAGACTCCTCATCCACCGCCTTGCGGTCCCCCTTCTCCCACAGGAGAAGACAGTAAAAAAGACCGTGCGTTTTCCCCTCGGGGCGCACGGTCTTTTACTTTATTTAAATGTTAAAATCCACTCTTGCGCCGCGCTTGCCAAGGACGTCGGCAACGAAGCTGCGCTCGCCAAACGACAGGCTTATCTTGTCAAGCTCCTGTGTGGGGTCGCAAACCATAAGCTTATCCTTCGTTACACTCACGATACAGGGTGCGTCAACCTTAATGCCGTCACACTCGCCCGGCTCGTAAAAGACGTAGCAGCAAAGACCCGTCTGCTCCTCGCTTACCGCCTGGCAAGCCTTGGTATTCGAGAGGATCTTAAAATCGGGAGCCGCCGTATATTCGAGCATCTTTTCCCTGTCGGCATAAGGATACATTACGTAGCAATAGTCAGCATCGGTCGGGTCTTTACCGTGGTCGAGCATAAGAAGAATGAAGCTCTGCTCACCTGCGCTTTCCGACACGTATCTCTGTACCCTAAGGCTGCCACCGCACGGGAATGCGTAGCCGCAGTGACCGTCCATAAGCGCCCACTTGGCACCCGTGTAGCATTTTTCATAGCTTTCCTCGGGTAATCTTCCCACACCGTCGATATAAATACCGAGCTCGTCGGTAACGATCCTTCGGTGCTCGACGGTGGTGCGCACGGGCGAGTTCATCGTCGAGTTGATGCCTGCGCCGAGGCAGACTATCTCGTCATCAAAGCAGAACCACGCCTTCTTTGCCACAAGGTCGTTCTCGTGCGGAGGAAGGCTTCCGCCGTGACCCGAATCGTCAGGCTTGGTGTCCTCGCCCTCGAAATGATATGCCTCAAAGTCCATCGCCGCCAGGATATACTTATCCTCTATCTGCATACTGCCGGCGAAGCTCTTTGACGACTTCCAACCGCTTGCTATCGAGCGGATGACCCTTTGACGGGAGTCCTCGGTCGTGCCGGGAATACGGTAGGCAACGTTGATGTTTTTTGCAATGAAGTTTGATCCGTCGTACTGATGCCTGTCATAATCGGTGTACAGATATACCGCGCCGTCGCCAAGATGCCAGCCCGTCTTATTACAGCCGTTTATCGACTCGTAGGATATCTCGCGCTTTGATGACATCGCTATTCCCACGGCGTAATTGCTTCTTTGCTGGGCGGCTCTGTCACCCGTGTACCAGGCGTGCGCATATTCGTAATCGTAATCGCCCGATATGGAATCGTCATTCAGTATTCCATCGAGCTTTTTAAGCTCGTAGATCGAGCACTCGCGCTTTACCGCCTCGACAGCCTCGGGGGTCGAGAGGTTGCGCTTTATCATCCTTTTAAGATAATTATCCTCATTCTCGCCGTAAACACCGATCATCGGGAGCATCCAGGAAATGATCGAGCATCCCATAGCCATCTCGCTTGCGGTGGTACTGCGCCCTGCGAACATCATAAAGCCCTGCGACTTGTATATTGCCGGCTCGAAGCAGTACTTCGCAAGCATGAACTGATTATACTTTTTCGGGCCCGAGAAATCCATAGGTGTGGATGCAAGCACCGAAGAGACGAAAAGCGTGCGTTCAAGAATACCCCTACCGTAGGTGATATTATGCGGAAGGCCGTGAGTCCAGTTTACGTAATCGCCCTCGTGGTTGCCGACGCCGTCCTTGACCATTCCCATAAGGGTGTCGCAATCCTCGTGCGATCTTGCGAGCCAAGCCGCATCCTCAAGCAGAAGCGCCGTTTTGGTGCAGCCCTTGAGTCGGCTGGAGGCAAAGGGGCTGGCATCACCAACACGCATAATGGTGGTGGCGTATTTGTAGCACTCGAGGTAATCCTCCTTCTCACTCATCGTCAATCGGTCCTCGATAACGAGCAGAATATCGGTGAGGGGATAGGATGCTCCGACGTGCCAATCCCACCAGTTGTAGGCGCGCATATCGCGCCAGCCGCGACCCTCGATCTCCTTTTTGCCGTACATATTGTCGCGCAGCCAATCGAGAGTTTCCCTGATAAGATTATAGATCTCCTCGCTCTTGTAATAGGCACTGCCGTATGTGCCGTATGCTCTTGCTATCGTCCACAGTCTCGAGTACTGAAGGCTGAGCGCGGCAGACTCGACAGGCGCGCCGGCGCCCCATACGATGACTCTGTCACTCTCGCGATTCATGGACTCAAGGGACGTGCGGCAGCTCTCGTTGATAAGCGATATTTTTTCCGCGACCAGAGGGTCGGTCGCATCGTTGATCTCGGGCGAGCCAACCAGACGAAGGCGCCACTGATCCTTTGCATAAACGTAATCCTCGTGGGTAAAGGCGCTTGCATCGTACTTGCCGAACACGGCATACGCGGCAGCCTCTTGAAGATTCTCGCTTTTTTCTATCTCGTCAAGCTGCTCGTCAGAGCCGATGACGACAAGTCTGTCAAAGTAAAACGCGCGTGCGCTAAATCCAAGCTCAAGAGCCGTATTTATCAATGGGAGATATTCCTGCTCGGAGAGCACTTTTTTGCCCAAAAACCTCTCAAAAAACGACACGGGTACCATCATAACGCCGTTCTTTACTATCGAGCGCACATTGCGGTCAGACTCGTCATAGTGATAGATCTCCCCATTTTTGAGCACGTTTTGCGAATAAATGAAGGTGGCTATCGCACCCTCGCGAGAGAGCTCTAAAAATCTTTCGTATTCCGCATCGGTAAAATTGATCTTATACATTTCACACTTCCTCGTACTTTATTTCAAATTTGCGGCCGTGAGCCATAAACACGTTTGTGATGATATTCGTTTTCTCACCCTTCCTGTCAACGAGGATCTTATCGCTTGCCGATATGGGATTTATGCGCTTATTAAGGGTAAGAACGATTTTATCGCGCTTGTGAGTCGGGTCGGTTATGGCAAGGGTGTATTCACTTCCCTTTTTCGTTACGGCAACTATACAGGGTGTATCAACACTTATTCCCTCGCACTCGCCCGCCTCGTGGAACACGTAGCAGCTGACGCCGATCGTTTCCTCGCGCACCGCCTGAAGGCTCTTGGTGTTGGAAATCACGGTAATGTCGGGATTTTTCGCATACGTATCAAGCTTTCCCTTGTCTGCGTAAGGAATAAGCAGGTATTCGTAGGTCGCATCGGTGGGATTTGCACCGTGATTTATGCCAACCTCGAAGAAATTCTGATTGTTTGCACTCTCGCAGGTGTAGCGGTTCAGGTAGATCTCCCCGCCCTTCGGGAAAACGTAGCCACAGTGGCCGTCCATAAGCGCCCACCTAAGACCCGTGTAACGTTTTTCAAAGGATTCGGCAGGTAATTTGCCCTCGCCGTCAACGTAAATACCAAGCTCGTCGGTAACGATTCTTCTATGCTCAACGGTGGTGCGCACGGGAGAGTCCATAGTTGAGGTAATGCCCGCGCCAAGGCAGACGATCTCATCGTCAAAGCAGAACCACGACTTCTTCGCCACAAGGTCGTTGATCTGTATCGGCTGGCTTCCGCCGTAGCCGTAATCGTCTGGCTGAACGTCGGGTCCCTCGTAGTTGAGTGAAACGAAATTCATCGATGCGGCGATATACTTATCGTCGATCTTCATACTGCCCGAGAAGGCACTTCTGGGATACCAGGCGTACTGACTCGAGATCGAGCGCGCTACCCTCTCGCGTGAGTCCTCGGTCGTGCCGGGGAAGCGGTAGGCAACGTTAATATTTTTGGTGATGAAGTTGTCACCGTCGTACTGATGTCCGTCATATGCGGTGTAAAGATAGGTCGCGCCGTCGCCGGTGTGCCAGCCCGTCTTGTTTGCACTGTTTATACACTCGTACATCGCCTCGCGCTCGGAGGAAAGGGCAAGTCCGATAGCGTAGCCGCCCCTGTGCTGTGCGGCTCTGTCGCCTGTAAACCAAGCGTGAGCACACTCATATCCCTCGCCGCTGCCGTCAACCGTCGGGTCGGCAAGGATCTCATTGAGCTTTGCGCAGTCGTAGATCGAGGCGTGCGCCTTGATAAGCGAGATGATCTCGTCCGTTGCGGCGTTGCGCTTGATGAAGCT
>JAZRAF010000069.1:0-15480 GCA_045634425.1 Eubacteriales bacterium
ACATGGCTACGACCCGACTTCCCCACCAAAACCCGGCCGCCCTCACAGGTCGAAAGGTCAAAATCCTCTTTGTCATAGATCGGCTGTGCGGCGATATCCGCCTCGGCAAGCGAGGAGATAAGCGAGTCTGCGCCCTGCTTATTTTCGGTCAGAATGAGGGTGCGGTAAAGTCCCTTACGGAATGCGAGCACGTCCTCAAAGAGAAGCGAGGGGTTGCCGCCGTAGGGAGTTGCACGCCTCGTGCGGAAGCCAAAAAGGCCTGCGGTGCGCAGATTTCCAACACCGCCCGCAAAGGCATTTATATGAATGGGCACGTTTTTTGCCAAAAAGTCCTCAAAATCGGACAACGTACCCGAATATTTTGCGCCATTTTCGCTTACAAGACCCTCTTCAACAAGCGTTCTTGTGCTGTCCTTTAAGAAGGAGAGTCTTGTGTTTATGTTTTCCTTGTTTTCGTTAGTACCGAGCACGAATGCCGCTACACGGGGTAGGTCTTGCAGGTAATCAAGCAAGGATTCGCGCTCTTTATATATGATGCTGAGGTATCTGTCCCTCGAGTCAAGAAGCAGACCCGCCTCAAGCATCGCGCGCTCGCTTGCAAGCTTCTCGGACATCTCGGGCTTTTCCGCTTTTTTGATGAGTCTTGCGATCTCGGAAAGCACCCTTGCCGATGCTTCCTTATCTATAAGCACCTCACGCGCAGGAAGGAGCATAAAGCTCTCGCACACGCCCGAGGAGCGCTGAGTTTCGTGGTCAAAGAAGGACATACGGTCGATTTCATCACCGAAAAACTCCACACGGGTGGGGGGTGTGGCGGGCTGATACCATATATCGACGATGTCACCGCGCACGGAGAACTGTCCTGCCGCCTCGACCATATCGACCCTTGCAAAGCCAAGGGTTGAAAGACGGGAAGTAAGGGAGTCACGCGAGATTTCCATACCTACACTCAGGATAAGTCCGCGCTCGTCAAGGAGTGCGCGAGGCATTGTATATCCGAGTGCGGCAGAGGGGGTGGTGACCACGGCATCACACTCGCCGTGTCTTACCGAGAGAAGCACCGAAAGCCTCTCACGATCTATGTCGCAAGAGGCTGATACGTTATGAAATACGAGATCGCGCGGCTTGTACTCACGCGCATCAAGTCCCCAAGCGCCAAGCAGGGCTGCAACCCTCGTGCGCTCCGCATCGTTGCCAACGAAGATGACCGCGGGTGCGCCGCTGTGCTCTTTTGCCTCGGTCACCGCCTCAACGAGATATGCATCGGCAGAGCCGCCGGAGAGTCCGTTGATCACGATGGGCAGGGGAGTCTTTGCCGACAGCTGCTCGGCAAGTGCCAGGACCGAAGCCCTGTACTCGCCATCCTGTCGGATGATGGACGGAATTCTCATCGATTTCCTACTTTGAGTATTTATTCATCGCCTCGTCGATCTTGCCCATTACCATAAGCTCGACCGAGGAGTAGATATCGGGATATTTTGCGCCGATCAGATCAAGATCAGCCTTCGGGAACTTTCCGAGCACCCAGTTTACAAGGTCGTAATCGGGGCTGGGCTTCTGACCAACGCCGATCTTCACACGCGGAAAGGCATCCGAGCCAAGCTGAGCAATAATGCTCTTAAGTCCGTTGTGACCGCCTGCGCTTCCCTTGCGTCTGATACGGAAAAGTCCGGGGGCGAAGCTGATCTCATCGTGAAGAACTATCACGTTTTCGGGGGGCACCTTGTAAAAGGCTGCCGCCTCGCCGATCGCAACGCCGGAGTTGTTCATAAAGGTCGTGGGCTTCATTAAAAGCACACGTACGCCGCCAATGCGTGCCTCTGTGGTAAGGGCGTGAAACTTCACGCGGTCAATACGCACGCCGCACTTCTCGGCGATATAATCTATTGCAAGGAAGCCTATATTATGCCTTGTAAGCTTGTACTCGTCCCCGGGATTTCCAAGTCCTGCGACGATGTAGGTAAGGGGCGTCGGGTCTTCCTTTTGCTCTATTTTTTTAAACAGGTCGAAAATGTTGCTCATTCCTTGTCACTCCACACGCTCTTGCGCCATACCGCGCTTGAAATATCCGAGGGCATCTGCCACGCACCGCGCGGAGAAAGGGAGATCGGGCTTACAAGAGGTCCGTCGGGCATACAGGAGCGCTTGAAC
Source organism: Eubacteriales bacterium (assembly GCA_045634425.1). Classification (GTDB taxonomy): domain Bacteria; phylum Bacillota; class Clostridia; order Oscillospirales; family CAG-272; genus UBA1740. The sequence goes on from JAZRAF010000069.1 coordinate 2,152, forward strand.
TGCTGGGAGTAGAAGCGGCGCACGAATATCTCAAGATATCCGCGAATCTCGTCCTCGGTGTACTCGCCCGAGAATGCCTCGGAGGCAAGCTTAAGAACGCGCGCAGGGGACGCGCCGCTCTTTATAGTGTGCCAAAGGAAGAAATCGTGAAGCTCGTAAGGACCGACTATTTTTTCGGTATGCTGCTTATTTTCAGTACCGTCCGCCGGCAAAAGCTCAGGGCTGACGGGGGTGTTTATAACGTCGTAAAGCACGCGCGAAAGTCTTTCCTCGCCCCTTGCGAGTGCCTTGTCTGCGGCGTGTGCGATGATCGCACGCATAAGGGTCTTGGGCACGGAGCCGTTGACGCAGTACATCGACATATGGTCGCCGTTATAGGTGGCAAAGCCAAGCGCAAGCTCGGAAAGGTCACCCGTGCCGACAACGAGGCCGCCCTCGGCGTTTGCGATATCCATAAGTATCTGCGTGCGCTCTCTTGCCTGCGAGTTTTCGTAGACGACGTCGTACTTGTCCTCGGGGTGGGAAATATCCTTAAAGTGCTGTGTTACAGCCGCCTTGATGTCAATCGTTTTCGCGGTGCAGCCAAGCTCCTCGGCAAGGGCAAGCGCATTACTCTTGGTGCGCTCGGTAGTGCCAAAGCAGGGCATCGTGATCGCAATTACCGCCTCTCTCGGACGGGAAAGTATATCCATAGCGCGTGCGGCGACGAGCACCGCAAGGGTGGAATCAAGTCCGCCCGAAACGCCAAGGACCGCGCATTTTGAATAGGAGCGCTCGATTCTGTGTGAAAGAGCGCGCGCCTGTATCTCGAGTGCGAGAGAAAGTGCCTCGCTTCTTTCGCCCTCATCCTCGGGAATAAAGGGCGTTTTCGTTACACGGGGTGCTTCTTCGGGCATATTTGACGCCGATACGGCCGCATCAAGCGCAACCTCGGCAATAAGCGCATCGGTGGAAAAGAGCGCCGCCTCGGACACGATCTCGCCGCCTGCGGCAATCACTCTTGCACCTGCGTAAAGGCCGTCGGTGCCGCTCTCGCCCTCGCCCGCACCAACGTAAGCGTAAGCCGCGCCAAGGGAACGGGATGCCGCAGAAATCGCCTTACGGCGTGCCGCACCGAGGGTTATATATTCGGGAGATGCCGCAACGTTCACAACGAGGTTTACACCGTCGGGAATGGGCGCCTTGTCATCACCTATTTTAACAAAAATCTTTACACGGGTCTCGCCATCACCAACGGGAGCGCCGTAAACGAGGTCGCCACCGAGGGTGGTGCGCTGACCTGCCACGGTTATCTCAACACGGCCGTCGGGAGCGGGCGAGAAGCAGCCCTTGGGAGAGTATCCGCAAGCGGCGGACACACCGATTATCTCGCCGCCGTATATTGCACAAACGGCGTTGTAAAGGGTGTTTCCCTGTCTTATTGGCAGACCGACAAGGCAGACCGCCTCGATCTCTGCAGTAGCGTCGCAAAGCTCCGCAAGCGCCGAGTCGGCAGCATCGGTCAAGGCCTCTTGAAAATAAAGGTCACCCGCCGTAGCGCCCGTGAGCGCAAGCTCGGGAAAGGCGATTATCCCTGCCCCCGCCTTAGCAGCGGCGGTGGCCTCTTTAGCTATTACGGTTGCGTTATATTCGGGATCACAGAGCGTGATGCTCGGCGATACGAGTGCAATTTTAACCTTGTTCACTTAAAGATCACTCCTTGATAAGGATAAGATTCTCTGCGTAGGGAAGCTTTGCGATCTCGTCGCAAAGCACGTGCCACTCGCTGAGCTTATGAGTGCGGCGAGCGTAGTATATGCCGATAAGCACCTCGTAATTCAGCGTTACGGTGCGAAGCTGATTATAGGATGTGGGAAGAAGCTGGATCATATTCATCCAGTGCGCCTTGTCCTTGGTCTCAAGATACTTCTGTCTTTCGGACTCAAGGCAGGTGATAAGCGCATCCATAGCAGCAGCCGCATCACCGGTCAGGGACTCGATGGAGAAATCCTCACGGGTGAATTCCTTTGCGTGGATCTTATGCATAGTTGAGGTGGAGTTTGCAACGGTACCCACCTTGTATGTGTCAAACTCCTTCCACCAATAAAGAGGAGCGGTTATATCCATGCTTACGAATATCTGGCGAAGATACTTTCTGTGGTCGCTGCCGGCCTTGGCAAGTCTTGTCGCAAGGGAAAGATCGTTTTCACCAAGGATAAAGTTACCCTCCTCGTCATAATAGCTATCCATACGCGCCCAGCTGTTAAGCGGATTGCGCGCGCCGCGAATGGCGTTCTCCATATTCATAACCGATATTCTATCTACCTTAAGCATAATAGGTCACCTCTTAAATTATATTATCAATATATTTTAACACACGCGCACGCGCCTTGTCAATAACCCACGGCCCTTTTGTGCGCGTAAAAAAGACAGAAAAAGAGAGAGCATTTCGGTTTTGCCGATTTGTTCTCTCTTTTCATTTGTATATGATTTCAAGCTTAGCTCTTTTATATCTTAATTAGTCCTTGACGCCCTCTGTTACACTCTGGCTGCCAGAGCCGCTGATGAGGTCACCGCCGCCAACGCCGGGGGTATCAAGCGAACCGAAAGAGGTCGTAATGATGTCATCAACGTCTATTCTATTTACAGAAATCTCAACAGGTTCCCACGCGCGCATCGCTGTACCTCCTTCAAAAATTTCGGTTTAACTTATAAAAAACGCTACTTTCCATTAAACCAGATACACCGAGTATATCATATTTTTTTACAAACCCGTCAAAATAACCTAAAATAGGTTTAAAGAAAAGAAAATCCAAAAATTTTTACACTTTTCTACCCTTTATTAACACCTGATTAACAAAATAATATTATAATACTTATAAATATTTATATTCAGTTGCCCTATGGCAACGGATAGGAGCATTTCGATGAAGAAGATAATTACATCTCTTATATGCTGTCTTTTGGTGGTGGCGTGCGTGCTTTGCACCTCGTCCTGTCTGCCGATCAGCCTGTTTTTCGACGATGACGACGTGGACACGGAGACCAACGAGTTTCCCGACGATACGACGGTAAACGTCAACGGCGGTGACAGCTATAACGTAACTATACAGGGCGGCGCCCCTCAGGCGGTAATGGCGGCAAACAAGGCGCTTTTGTCCGCGGTGAGCGTAGTATCAAGCTTTGCAGGCTCGGGCTCGGGCGGTATCTTTGGCGGCTCGTCGGGCTCGTCGGCCTCTCAGTCGAGCGGATCGGGCGTTATATACAAGCTTGACAAGAACAAGGGCGTGGCTTACGTGATCACCAACCATCACGTGGTTTACGATGCGACCTACGGCGTAAGCTCGAGCATCAAGGTCTACCTTTACGGCCAGGAGGGCTACGAGGAGTACGGAATGGCGGCAACCTACGTTGGCGGCTCCCTTTCTTACGATATTGCGATCCTTAAGATCACCGGCAGTGCCGTGCTTATGGAGAGCATCGCAACCGCGGCAACCTTCGCAGACTCGGACAAGGTGGCGGTGCTTGACACCGTTATTGCAATAGGAAACGCACAGGGCAGCGGAATTTCGGCAACCGTTGGCTACGTCAACGTTGAAAGTGAGTATCTTGCAATGCTCGGCGCGGACGAAAAGACCGAGATCACCCTGCGCGTTATCAGAACCGATGCGGCGGTAAACCCCGGCAACTCGGGCGGCGGACTTTTCAACGACAAGGGCGAGGTTATCGGCATCGTTAACGCCAAGAGCGCGAGCGACTCGGTCGACAACATTGGCTACGCGATCCCCTCAAACGTTGCAAAGAGCATCGCAAACAACATAATCGACTACTGTGACGGCACTAGCAAGACCTGTGTTTACAGATGCCTGCTTGGCATTACGATATCCTCTGAGAAGCCCACCGTCGTCTACGACACCGAGACCGGCAAGATCTACAAGTCGGAGAGCGTTACCGTCAGCGAGGTTACGGGAAGCGCCGTTAAGGGCAAGCTTCAGATCGGCGACGTGCTTAAATCGATCACCATTGACGGCAACGAGAACAACGTCACCCTGCGCCACCACGTTGTGGACAGTATGCTTGATGCACGTGAGGGCTCGACCGTTGTTATCAAATTTATCCGCGGCGGACAGGAGATGAGCATCACCGTCACCGTCACCGCGAATATGATCGAGGCTTACAAGTAATATGGATAACAAAAGTCTATCCCCCGAACAGGTAAAACAGCGCAAAAGGACGGATTTTTTAATAACGTCTGTGATTTTTTGTGTCTTTATCCTCGCCGCGGCGGTGGCAATATTCTTCGTGCGCACCAATCCCGTGGGCGTAACCGTAGGCATAGTTTGCCTGCTTTGGCTGATATATAGCTTCGTAAAGCAGATCAAAAAATATAAGTCCGAGACGGACGGGGAAAAGAAATAGAAACAAGAAAAGGACGAGGAAAAATCCTCGTCCTTTTTGGTTTGAAAATCACTTCGCTTCAAATACGATAATAACCCTATCCTGCGAAATCTGAATTTTGTTTTTTACGGTATCCTTGAGTTCGTGCTTTTCGCGCACAGTTGATTCTCTTAAACTGAAAGAGTCCTCAAGCGTGTAATAGGTTATTACATACGTGCCGTTTTTGGCAGATACCTTGACTCTAAACTCGTCAATCTTTTTGTCAACAATAGCAGTCGTTCCGTAACTATACTTGTATGAGCTCTCACCAAATTTAAATTGCTGCCAAACTTCTATAGTATCACCCGGCTCAAGTTTCGAATTTGAATATACATATCCGGTAGTGGTTAACGCTCCTCCGGTTGCTCCGATCAAATTATCCACCGGAGCATCTTTAAAAGAATACAAATAAAGAGTTTGATACGTTGTAAGATCATCAACCTTAATCGAGCTTATTTTACCCGGCGCAACTACACACGAACTCAAAGTTGTGCAAAGCAAGCAAAACATCAAAATACTAACAATTATCTTTTTCATATCACACCTTCACTATCCACTTATTGCGCAAATTTCTTCATATTGTCGCAGCTTTTCTTGAGATATTCACGCCAATCGCAGGGGAAGCCCTCTACCTCAAGGATAAAGAGGTGGATTCCCATATCGAGCGCGAGCTTCATAGAGCCCTCGCAATCGGCCTGTCCCTCGCCGATAATCGCACACGGGTAGGCATCTGCCGACTCGCCGGGCTTCCAATTCTTATCAAGATCCTTGATGTGAAGGCAGGAAAGCTTGTCGCCGTATTTCTTCATAAGATCGGTGGGCGCATAGCCGCCAACCTTAGCCCAGAAGAGGTCGAGCTGTGCGGTGTAGCCCTCAACCTCGCTGATGAGGGTATAAACGCCGTCCTTGCCGTCTGCGTATTCGTGCGCGTGGTTGTGGTAACCAAACATAACTCCGCGCTCATCAAGAAGCGCCTTTGCCGCTTTGATCTCCTCAACGGCTGCCGCGTGCTTGTCACCGAAGAGTGCATCCGCGCCTATCCCGGCAACGTAAATGCGCTCAATTCCGAGTGCATCGATGTAGGGAAGATTCTCGGCAACCGCGCTTGCGGGCATATGTGCCGACACACCCTTAAGACCGTGCTTTTCGAGCATCTCTTTCATCTCGGCGGGAGTGAGGCCGTAGAAGCCCGCAAACTCAACGCAGTCGTAGCCCGCCGCCTTAATTTCTGCAAGTACGGTATCAAGACCGTATTCCTTTATTTCATCCTTTACCGAGTAAAGCTGTATTCCGAATCTATTCATTATGCCCACCACATTTCCGCAGGGCCGCCCTTAATAACGATGCCCTTAACAAATTCAACTGCCTTTTCAAGACCCTCCTTGGGGCTCATAAGGCTATCCTCGTGCTCGATAGAAACGGTGCCGTCGTAACCAACGATACGAAGCGCGCTGATTACCTTCTTCCAGGTAAGCTCATCAGAGCCGTAGCCCATAGTTCTGAACACCCAGCTGCGCTTGGTAAGCTCGCCGTAGTGCTTGGTGTCGAGAACGCCGTTCTTGCGAACGTTGTGCGCGTTCATCTCGGTGTCCTTTGCGTGGAAGTAGTAGATCGCATCGCCAAGCTCATAAATAACGTCAACGATGTCCATTCCCTGCCAGATAAGGTGAGAGGGATCGAGGTTTGCGCCGATCATCGGGCCAACCGCATCGCGGAGCTTGTGAAGCGTTTCGGGGTTGTAAACGCAGAAGCCGGGGTGCATCTCAAGGCAAATCTTCTTAACGCCCTGTGCCTCGGCAAACTTAACCGCTTCCTTCCAATAGGGGATAAGCACCTCGTTCCACTGATAGTCGAGCACGTCGAGATACTCGGGCGGCCAAGCGCAGGTGACCCAAGAGGGCTGCTTTGCACTGCTATCCGAGCCGGGACAGCCGGAGAAGGTGATTATTTTCTCAACGCCAAGCTGACCTGCAAGAATGCAAGCCGCGCGGAAGTCCTCCTCAAAGGATGCCGCAGCCTTGGGGTCGGGATGAACGGAGTTGCCGTGCACCGCAAGTGCGGATATTTCCATACCGTATTTTTCAAAGGTCTTTTTAAGCTCTTCTCTTGCCGCCTCGTCCTTGATAAGCAGCTTTGCATCTGCGTGCTTAGTGCCGGGGTAACCGCCAACGCCAAGCTCAAACTGTTCTACGCCAATTCCCTTAAGATAAGCAAGGCTCTCGTCAAGCGACATACCGCCGAGAACGCTGCTGACTACACTGATCTTCATTTTTTTGCTCCTTTACTAAGAAACGTATTGACATTATATGTCTTCAATGTTATAATAACACCAGATATTGATAAATTCGTTTCATTTATATATAAATGTTTATCAAATATTGACATCAAGCATTTTGGGCGAGTGGGGGTTGTGAAATATGAACAACGTGTATTATGAATATTTTCACGATAAAAGTGACGATCTGTTTCTTTCCCGCGGTATAAACACCGACTGTGGATTACACTTTCACCGCAGTATTGAGCTGCTTTACCTACTTTCGGGCGAGATGAAATGCAGGGTGGGAAACGAGGAATTCACCGCCACACCCGACGATATAATCTTTGTGCACAACTATTATCACCACTCGTTTGCGCCGCTTGAGGATTATGAGAAGATATTCCTTATCGTGCCGCACAATTACGAGAGCGACTTTGAGTCGGCACTCTCGCAGGGCACGCTCCCGCCCCTTATGGCAGACAAGGAATTTAACCGCAAATATCTGCGCCCTATAGTTGAAACTATATACGACGGTCGCAAAACTGCGAGCACGCTTGTCAAAAAAGGTTACCTCAACGTGCTTATCGGCACACTGCTTGACCACTATCCAACAGTAAAGCTCGAACAAAACAGCAGTATGAATTTCCTTGTAAACGTGCTTGCGTACATCGACGAAAACTACGCAAAGCCCCTAACGCTCGACACGATAGCTCACGAGTTCGGATACAACAAATACTACTTCTCCCGTCTTTTCAACACCTACATCGGCGAGAACTTAAACAACTACATCAACCTCGTTCGCCTGCGCAACTTTATCTCCCTCTCAAAGGCCAAGGACAAGCGCTCGATCACCGAGCTTGCGTACGAATGCGGCTTCGACTCATTGACGACCTTCTACCGCTATTTCAACAAGATCTACGGCAAATCTCCGAGCGAGATGTTTAACAAAGAGAAATGAGGTTTCCCCTCCGTAGGGGTCGACGTCCTCGGCGACCCGTGTGTCTTGAAAAATGCGGGACGCCCGGGAGGTCGTCCCCTACAACGAAAAAGAGAGAAACGCGAGGTTTCTCTCTTTTTCTTTTATCAATATTTCGCAAGCTCGTCCTTAAGGATCTCCTTAAAGAATTCAGCGTAGATATCATAGCCCTCCTGGTTGAAGTGCTCGCCGTCCTCAACGTAGATATCCTTGCGGTTAGCAAGCTCGGGGTTGTTATAGGGGGAGAAGAAGTGTCTGTTTTCCTTAAGGTCGCAGAACGCCTTGATCGTTGCGTTTATACGCTTGATCTCCTCAACCTTGCACGAATTATCCGCGGGCTTATGCACGTTGTGACCGCTGGTGTATATCTGAATACCGGGGAAATCGGTCTCTGCCCACGCGATAACTCGCTGTCCAAGCTCCCATGCCTCCTCAACTGAGTAGCCAAAGGGTGCAAAGTTGCTTATGGGGGTATAAACGAGCACCTTAGGCTCGAGGGGCTTTACCATTCTTGAATAATAATAAAGGTGATGCTCGGCACAGCTGGAGCCAAAGCCACGGTTGATGGCGCACCTCGCGCCGCTCTTTCCGAGAATAGACTCCGCAAGCGGCTTATTGCCGAAGCGAGCCGACCATCTTGTGAAGTTTGAAGGACCGTAGAATACGATCTTACCCTTTTCGATAGGCTCCTTTTCGTATTCGAGGACCTCGTCCTCCATCGATTCCTTCCATATTTCAATATATTTAAGTCCGATTTTAACAGCCATACTGCACCTCGCAAAAGATCATTTCTTATATATAGCATATCACATCATTTCGGAAAATTCAAGAACAAAAAATGTAGGGGACGACCTCCCGGGCGTCCCGCATTTTCAAGACACGGGACGCCGAGGACGTCGTCCCCTACAACAATAAAAATCCCCCGGTCAAACCGAGGGTATTTCATTTTCGGGTAAAACCCTAAACGTTACCGGCAACGCACGGGGTGCGTTTTAGATTGGCCTGCCAGCCGCACAATTATTACGTACACCCGCTTGAGCGGGACTAAACCAAAGCCTCCCTTGTGTAAAGGGAGGTGCCGGGCAAATGCGAGGCGGAGGGATTGTAAAAAGGCGAAAATTCAAAGAAATACAATCCCTCAGTCAGCTTCGCTGCCAGCTCCCTTTACACAAGGGAGCCTTTGACACAAAAGCATTCTGCTCCTACGTTTTATTCGGTTTCCGCTTATCGGCATAGCCTATATGGAACCCCGCCACTATGGCGGGGTTTTCGTTATACAAAAAACGAGAGAAGCACGAGTCTTCTCTCATTTTTATTTATACGGTGCGCGTATGGCGAATTACTTCGCGTACTCAACGGTACGGCTCTCGCGGATAACGCTGACCTTGATCTGACCGGGATAGTCAAGCTCGTTCTCGATCTTCTTTGCGATGTCGTGAGCGAGGATCTTCATCTTGTCGTCGTTGATCATCTCGGGCTTAACCATTATGCGCACCTCACGGCCCGCCTGGATAGCGAAGGTCTTTTCAACACCCTCGAAGTCACCTGCGACCTCCTCGAGCTTCTGGAGTCTCTTGATGTAGTTCTCAACGTCCTCACGGCGTGCACCGGGTCTTGCCGCGCTGAGTGCGTCGGCTGCCTGGATGATGAAGTCAAGCACGCTCTGGGGATCGACGTCGTTGTGGTGGGACTCGATCGCGTGGATGATGTCCTTATTCTCGCGGTACTTGGTCGCGATCTCAACGCCGAGCTGAATATGCGAGCCCTCTGCCTCTGCGGTAACGGCCTTACCGATATCGTGGAGAAGTCCGGCTCTCTTAGCCATAGTTACGTCAACGCCCATCTCATCGGCAATAACACCTGCAAGCAGGGATACCTCGATAGAGTGACGAAGTGCATTCTGACCAAACGAGGTACGGTACTTCAAGCGACCGAGCAGCTTGATAAGCTCGGGATGAAGACCGTGAACGCCGGTCTCGAATACTGCCTTTTCGCCCGCCTGCTTAATAGAGTTCTCTACCTCGCGGCGTGCCTTTTCAACCATCTCCTCAATTCTTGCGGGATGGATTCTACCGTCGCTGACAAGCTTTTCAAGTGCGATTCTCGCAGTCTCACGTCTTACGGGGTCAAATCCGGAAACGGTGATAACGTCGGGAGTATCGTCAATGATAAGCTCAACGCCGGTAAGATTCTCAATAGTTCTGATGTTTCTGCCCTCACGGCCGATGATACGGCCCTTCATCTCGTCGCTGGGGATCTGTACGACCGAGATAGCAACCTCGCTTACGTGATCCGCTGCGCAACGCTGAATTGCAAGGGAAAGAATGTCCTTAGCGCGGCCCTCAGCCTCGTCCTTAAACTTCTCCTCATACTCGGAAAGCTTAAGTGCGGTCTCGTGTGCAAGCTCACTGTCGAGCTTTGCTACGAGCTCTGCCTTCGCGTCCTCCTTGGTAAGACCTGCAACTCTCTCAAGAGTCTTGATCTGTGCGTCAAGGGTGGACTGAACCTGTGCTTTAAGTGTGTCGGCAGCCTGATGCTTTTCAGTAAGCAGGGCTTCCTTCTTTTCGAGCGCCTCGAGCTTAGCGTCGAGGGTCTCTTCCTTCTGTGTTACTCTTCTTTCAAGTCTGGAAACCTCCTTGCGACGCTCCTTTACGTCGAAGTCAGCCTCCTTCTTCATCTGGAATATTTCTTCTTTAGCAGAAATTATAGATTCCTTTTTAGCGCTTTCGGCATTCTTTATAGCATCCTCGAGAATCTTTCTTGCCTGCTCCTCAGCAGAGCCAAGCTTCTTCTCAGCGGTGATCTTTCTTGCAAGAAAGCCAACCACGATGCCCGCAACAATACCTACCGCGCCTCCGATAATTGCTGAAACTATAGGATTCATTTTACACCTCCTTTTGTTACAATGTAACCTATATCGTCATAACAATACAACCATTAAGTGCGCGAGCAAATACTCGCACAAATAATATTATATATTAAATATATGTCAAAGTCAAGAGCCTTGAAAATATTATTTTCCGCGCGAAAGCCCACAAAAAGTGCCAAAATTAGCACTTGGAGGTCGAGTTGGCTAATTGTTAACGAAAAATTCATATTTTTTTACTCCTAAACTATTGACACGGGGTCAAAAATAGATTATATTATAGGTGCTCCATTTAGCACTCTCACCACTTAAGTGCTAAAATTTGAGAAAACGGAGGTAAAAGAATGGACGAGCGACAGCTTTCCGAAAGAAAGCGAAGAATATTAAAGGCGATCATCGACGCCCACATATCAAACGGCGAGCCCGTCGGTTCAAAGTATCTTGCGCAGTCGGATGAGATCACCTGCTCACCCGCTACGATAAGAAACGAGATGGCAGAGCTTGAGGATATGGGTTACCTTAAGCAGCCCCACACCTCTGCGGGCAGAGTTCCGAGTGAGCTTGGCTACCGCTTCTACGTTGACACCCTTGTCAGACAGTACAGCGCGACCAAAAGCGAGATCGACCAGATAAACGAAAAGCTCAAATACAAGCTTACCGAGATGGATAAGATCCTTGAGGAGGCGTCAAAGCTTGCGGCATCCTTCACCGACTACACGGGAATTGCATTTAAGACCGGCGTCGGACAGATAAGAATAAGCAAGTTTGACAGCGTGTATCTCTCGAGCCAGGATTTCCTGCTCGTAATGCTTTTCCAGGGCGATACGGTAAAGGCAAAGCCGATACACCTGCCCTTCCCCATCACCGAGGATGACCTTCGCCGCTTTACCGAGGCGCTGAACATCTATCTGCCCAACACCACGAGCGACGGCATCACGATGCCCATCATCGTAAAGCTTGAATCTCTTATGGGTCCCGTTGGTGCGATGGTGCATCCCACGATGAAGATCATCTACGAAACGATGAGCGAGCTTGACACCGCGGACATCAGACTTGACGGCGTTAACAAGCTTCTCCGTTACCCCGAGTATTCCGACGTTTCAAAGCTGCGCGACCTTATGGGCGTGCTTGAAGAGAAGGACAGACTTCTCGACGTTATCACCTCGGGTGCAGAAACCGACGACGGACTTTCGGTCTACATCGGACGCGAGGACGACGGCGGCGCGATGAGCGACACCACCCTCATATTCAAGAACGTAACCGTCGGCGGCAAGCGACTTGCGGTCGGCGTTATCGGACCTAAGAGAATGAATTACTCAAAGGTTATAGGAATGATAAATCAGCTTGCCTCTGCGATCGACTCCAACTTCGGCGGCGCACAGGGACTTCTGAACGATAAATACACAGATAGCGAGGACTATAATGGAAGATAACAAAAACATCCCCGAAACCGAAGCATGTAAGGGGGCGTGTAACGAAAACGAGGCCAAAAAGGAGAAAAAGACCGGAAAGTGCAAGGCACTTGAGGAGAGAATTTTCACCCTTGAAGCCGAGATAAAGGAGAAGGACGATAAGTACCTTCGTATGGCTGCTGAGTACGACAACTTCCGTCGCCGCTCAAGAGAGGAAAAGGACGCGACCTACGAGTGCGCAATGGCCGACACGGTAAACGAATTGCTTCCTATTATAGATAATCTTGAAAGAGCAGCGGCAATCGATGCCGAGGGACCTCTTAAGGACGGTATCGTAATGATAATGAAGTCCATCGAGGGCACGCTTGCAAAGCTTGGCGTTGAGCCCGTCGGCAAGATCGGCGACACCTTTGACCCCAATCTTCACAACGCGGTAATGCACGATGAGGATGAAACGAAGGGCGAAGGCGAGATCGTTGAGGTATATCAGAAGGGCTACAAAAAAGGCAACAAAATAATCCGCTTTGCTATGGTAAAGACGGTAAACTAAAAAATAAAAAACATATTCATATAAAAGGAGAAAAATTATTATGGGAAAGATTATTGGAATTGACCTCGGTACCACCAACTCCTGCGTAGCAGTATTTGAGGGTGGCGAGCCTATCGTTATCACCAACCCCGAGGGAGCAAGAACCACCCCCTCAGTAGTAGCATTCACCAAGACCGGTGAAAGACTTGTTGGCCAGGTTGCTAAGCGCCAGGCTGTTACCAACCCCGACAAGACCGTTATCTCTATCAAAAGAGAGATGGGTACCAACTACAAGGCAGACATCGACGGCAAGAAGTACACTCCTCAGGAGATCTCCGCGATGATCCTTCAGAAGCTTAAGGCTGACGCTGAGGCATATCTCGGCACTACCGTTTCTGAGGCAGTTATCACCGTTCCCGCATATTTCACCGACGCACAGCGTCAGGCAACCAAGGATGCAGGTAAGATCGCAGGCCTTGAGGTAAAGAGAATCATCAACGAGCCCACCGCAGCAGCTCTTGCATACGGTATGGATAAGGAAGAATCTCAGAAGATCATGGTATTCGACCTTGGCGGCGGTACCTTCGACGTATCCATCCTTGACATCTCCGACGGCGTTTTCGAGGTTCTTGCAACCAAGGGTAACAACCGTCTTGGCGGTGACGACTTCGACCAGAGAATCGTTGACTGGATGGCAGCACAGTTCGCACAGGAGAACGGCGGCATCGACCTCCGCAAGGACAAGATGGCTCACCAGCGTCTTAAGGATGCGGCTGAGAAGGCAAAGATCGAGCTTTCCGGCGTTATGAGCACCTCTATCTCCCTTCCCTTCATCACTGCAGATGCAACCGGCCCCAAGCACTTTGAGGCAAC
>JAZRAF010000070.1:0-10359 GCA_045634425.1 Eubacteriales bacterium
TTTCGTATAAACCTTTTCCATAAAAAGTTTCTCCTTAGTGGTATTGGTGCTAAAATACGGTCCCCCGTATAAAAAACCTACTTCAATTATACTATAAACTAATACGCAATTTCAAGATTTTTGTTTGAAGAAAGTGCATACAGCGTGTAGAAATTAAAGGGCTGATTTTGTCACAAATTAACAAAATCAGCCCTTATTTAGATTAAATATCTATTGTTTTAGTTTTTGAGGTCATATGTGCAAGCACCTGATAGATGTTTGACACACCGATAAGCTCTACCCCGTCGGAGACCTTAAGGCTCTGCGAGATGTTCTTTTTCGGAAGGATTATTTTAGTAAATCCAAGGCGCACCGCTTCCTTTACGCGGTAGTCGATGTGTGACACCGCACGCACCTCACCCGAAAGGCCGATTTCGCCGAACGCGATGATCTCGTCAGATATTACCTTGTCGGTAATACCGCTTATGAGCGCCATAGCGATAGACAGGTCGGCGCTGGGCTCATCAAGGTGTATTCCTCCCGCAACGTTGAGATAAACGTCATTCTCGTAGAATTTAAGGCCCATACGCTTTTCAAGCACGGCGATAAGAAGTGCCATTCTGTTGTGGTCAAAGCCGTCTGCCGTTCTTTTTGCGGTGGGATATGAGGTTTTTGTAACGAGTGCCTGTATCTCGGAGATTATCGGTCTTGTTCCCTGCATTACGCAGCCGGCACAGGAGCCGCTCGTGTTTACGGGGCGCTCTGCCATAACGACCTCGCTGGGATTGGGAATCTCGCAAAGGCCGGTGTCGCCCATCTCGAATACGCCTATCTCGTTTGTCGAGCCAAAGCGGTTTTTGATAGCACGGATAATTCTGTAAGAATTAGTGCGCTCGCCTTCGAAATAAAGCACGGCGTCAACCATATGCTCGAGGATCTTAGGACCCGAAATTCCGCCCTCTTTATTAACGTGGCCGACGAGGAAAACTGCGGCGCTGTTCTTCTTTGCATAGCCAATAAGGCACATCGCGCTCTCGCGCACCTGCGTGATGCTTCCCTGCACGGACGTGAATCTCTCGGACGACATCGTCTGTATCGAGTCGATGATTATAACGTCGGGCTTTAGTCTGTCGCACTCCGCAAGCACCGAATCGGTATCGGTCTCGGTAAGAAGATAAAGGGTGTCGCCGGTTATATTAAGTCTTTCGGCGCGCATTTTGAGCTGTCCCTTAGACTCCTCGCCCGAAACGTAAAGCACCTTTCTCGATCTGCCGAGCTCGGCGCATATCTGCATAAGGAGAGTCGATTTACCTATACCCGGCTCGCCCGAAAGAAGAACGACCGATCCGTCAACAAGTCCGCCGCCGAGAACTCTGTCAAGCTCGTTCATGCCCGTGCGTGTGCGTATGTACTCGGGCATCTTAAGCTCCGAGAACTTCTCGGCTCTGTTTTCGCCAAGCTTCTCGCTGACCTTTGCGCTCTTGGGGCTTACGTCTATTTCATCAAATGTGTTCCACGCCATACAGTCGGGGCACTTGCCAAGCCATTTTAAGCTCGTTGCGCCACACTCACGGCAGACGAACATCGTTTTATTTCCCTTCATTTTTAAACTCCGTTGCTTAGAATTTAGGATTCAAGTGTGTTCATATATTCTATAATACCACAAACTATCGAAAAAGACAATTGCTTTTGATATTCTTTTTGAGAAAGTTTTTCGCATTCCTCGATATTGCTTAAGAAACCGCACTCGATAAGCACGGCGGTGTTCTCAAGGTTTTCAAGCAAATACATATTCTTGCCCGGCTTGGGGACTCGGTTATTCGTTGGCTGGGTGTCCTCTCGCACCTTGCTTTGTATCGTGTGTGCAAGCCTCTCTGACTCGTCGCTTCCCGGGGCGTAATAGGCGTGAAGGCCCGAGTATCTCGCATCTCCGTATGAGTTCATATGTATGCTTATAAAAATCGAATCGCTATATTCTGCCCCGATTTTACATCTGTTTTTGAGATCAGATATCTTTCTGATGCCCTTAACGTTCTCCGCCTCGGTATATAGCAGCCTATCCTCGGTGCGTGTGAAAACCACGGTATACCCTTGCTCTGTAAGAATCTCTCCGACAAGCATCGCAACCTCAAGATTGAGGTCCTTTTCATAAACACCGCTGACGCCTATCGCACCGCAATCCTCGCCACCATGCCCTGCATCGATTATAACCGTGTTCTTCTCTGCTATATTTGCAACCTCCTCTGCGCGAAGGTCTGCCATTTCAAACGCCACGCTCGATATCTGCACGCATACCGTCAAAACAAGCAGGAATGCGACAAGGCGAAGTCCAAGCCTCACAAGCGTAACCGTACGCCTTAAATTCAGTGTAATTATCTTCAAAACAAAAGCCTCCAATACCGTTCTAAGATAACTGTATTGAAGGCTTTTATGAATTATTCGTATTTTTTGTTAGTCTTTATGAAGCCGAAGAGCTTCTTGTCCTTTGAGCCAAGCGTGTATGCAAAGTGAGTTACCGCGATGGTTACGAGGATCATAACTGCGTATCCGCACGCCTGTGCGAAGTAGAAGCTTTCGTTTGCTGCGCCCTCTGCGCCGTCGCGAAGGAAATCGAATACGTTGACTATAACGCCCTGAAACATAGATGCGGTGAACTGAAGGATTGCAAAGAAGATCGAGCCAAGCTTTGCAAGGAAGGTATTTACACCTGCTGCAGAAAGTCCAAAGCCGATCACGGGCACAAGTACTAAAATATAGTTCGGTATGTTGGAAATAGCAATCATTTTGAGACCGCGCGCCTTATCAAGCTCGCATCTTCCACCGTCTGCACGGATCTTGTCGTTTGCGCCCCAATCCCACGCTGCGGTATAAAGCAGAACGAAGTAGAAAAGTATCGAAAAGACGGAAATTATTATCTGAAACGTTGCAGAAAGCTTCGTATTTGCCTGAATGAATCCCGCAGAGGTGTACATTATCAGGGCAAAAACGGATATGGCTATCTGTGTCAGGTATAGCTTCACAATGTCATAGGAGTTTTCTTTAAAAAAGTTCATACATACCCTTTCAGTGATGAATATACAATAATTTTATCATATAACGGCAAAAAAGCAAGTGAAAAACGAAAATGTTTACACTTTATCCACTAATAAAGCCAAAAGTTTTGTATAATAGAAGTATAAAATTCACCCAAGGAGGGATAAAATGGCAGTTTTGACCTTTAAAAGCTCTGAATATAATACCTTCCCTCCCGTGCTTAAGGAGTACGCATCATACACCGCTATGATCAAGGGAAACAGCGAAAAGACCGTGTGCGAGTACCTTATGGACCTTCGCACCTTCTTCCGTTTTTATCTTATGCGTGCGAGCGGCAAGGACTATTCCCTCGACGAGTTTGAGAAGATAGATATATCCTCGATCACCGAAAAGGACGTGCGTGCCGTTACCTCGCCGCTTATAATCGAATTCCTTATGTACAGTGGCTTCCAGCGCAATAATAACACCACAACCAGAATGCGCAAGCTCTGCGCGCTTAAGTCGTTTTATAAGTACGCCTACTCGAGAAAGCACATAGTTGACTCTAACCCCACTATCGATATTGATGCACCCAAGAAAAGCAACACCCTGCCGAAGTATATGACGGTCGAGGAATCTGTGCATTTTCTTGAAACTGTTCGCTCGGACATCACGTCCAAGACTATGGTGCGCGATTTCGCCATCGTTTCCCTGTTTTTGAACACGGGAATGCGTCTTTCCGAGCTTGTCGGACTCAACCTCAACAGCTTTGACTCGGATATTACCCGCGTTGTCGTCCACGGTAAGGGCGATAAGGAGCGTGTGATATACCTCAATGCCGCGGCAAGACGCGCGGTTATCGATTATTTGAAGGTAAGACTCGATCCTAAGCACATAATTACCTCGGATAAGGCGTTCTTTTTGAGCAAAAGACAGCAGCGCATCTCAAATAAGACCGTGCAGTGGATGGTAAACAAGTATCTTGACCTTGCAGGCCTTGGTGGACGCGGACTTTCGGTGCATAAGCTCCGTCACACCGCCGCAACGCTGATGTATCAGTCGGGCAAGGTCGATATAAGAGTGCTTAAGGATATTCTCGGCCACGAGCAGCTTAACACCACGCAGATATACACCCACGTCGTTGACAGGAATATGGAGGATGCGATGACCAACAATCCCCTTTCCGATATAAAGATAACGGCAAAGCTGCCTTACGACATTGGCGACGACTAAAGGAGAAAACAAATGCTTTTAGGAGAAAAAATAAAGCTTGCCAGACAGGCGAAGAAGATAACGCAATCTCAGCTTGCCGGCGATAAGGTGACAAGAAATATGATAAGCCGTATCGAAACCGGCACGGCAAATCCCTCGCTTGACACCATAAAATACCTCGCACAGCGGCTTTCCCTGCCCGTTTCGTATCTTCTTTCGGAGGATGACGACTTGCTCTTTTATGAGAAAAAGGAAAAAATGTCGGTAATATACACCGCCTATACCTCAAAGGATTATTCCTACTGCATCGAGAAGATCGATTCCCTGTCAGGTCTTGATAACGAGCTTGCATATCTTCTTGCAAATTCGCTTTTTGAGCGCGGAAAGCAAAATCTCGTGCGCGGTGCGCTTCAGTCGGCGATGAAGGATTTCGAACGCGCCGAGGAAAGCATACACCTGACAGTCCTTGATACCCTGCATATCTCGACCGTGCTTAAAATGTACAAGTCGATAGCCTCGAATATTCAGGCGCCCCTGCTTGAGTTCAACGATGCCGAATATGCGGCGGGACTTCACAGCACCTTTGATTACGATATGTACAGATACCTCGTTCAGGATTACGACTATGAGTTTAAGAATGAGAGTATGAGATATCACGCGGCAGCAAAGAAGCTGATACGTGAAAGAAAGTATTCCGATGCAGTTCCGAGGCTTCTTAAGGCATCCGAAAAAATGGCGGCACAGGGTTATAATTCCTTCGTGCTGTTCAGCATTTACACCGATCTTGAGCAGTGCTACAAGCAGTTGTTCGACTTTGAGAACGCATACCGCTACGCAAGCAAGCGCATGTCGATGCTTGAAGGCTTTAAAACTTAAAACGCAAACAAAAAATGCGGCAGAATTGACACTCATCAACTCTGTCGCATTTTGTATTTATAGTGATTTACATCAAAAGAGATGCCGCACCGAGGGTGCCTGCGGTGTTCTCAAGAGTTGCGATAAGTACCTTCACCTCAGGGCCGAGGTCCTGTGCGAAAACTTCCTTGTTTACGAGCTCCTGAAGGGGCTTGATAAGCACGTCACCCTGTGCACAAACGCCGCCGCCGAGAAGCACTACCTCTGGTCTGAAGATATTGCCGAAGTTTGCAATTCCGGTTGCGAGTGCGCCGATGTAGTTGTCTACGACTTCTTTTGCGTAAGCGTCGGTGTCCTTGTAATCGAATGCGGTCTTTCCGCTTACTGCATCGAGTGATCCGATCTCCCACATCTTGCTGTCGGGGTGTGCCTGCATTGCGCGCTTGGTGTCGCGGATAAGTGCAGTTGCCGATGCGTAAGCCTCAAGGCATCCGCGTCTGCCGCAGGTGCACTGCTCTCCACCTCTTGCGATTACCGCGTGGCCAAGCTCCGCACCAACCGAGAGGTTGCCCTCGATAAGCTGACCGTTTGCTACGATACCGCCGCCAACGCCGGTGCCGAGAGTAAGCATAATAACGTTACGTCTGTTTTTAGCTGCGCCGAACTTTACCTCTGCAAGGGTCGCAACGTTTGCATCGTTTGCGATCTTGACCTTAAGGCCGGTGCGGTCGGAAACCGCTTTTGCGATGTTGAAATTGTACCACTTGAGGTTGTTGGAGAGGATAACAACGCCGTTTTCGCTGTCGATCATACCGGGAACGCCCATTCCTATACCGATAAGGTCGTCCTTTGCAAGACCCGCCTTTTCGATAAGTGCGTTTGCAAGATTAGCGATATTGGTTGCGACAACCTCCTGGCCGCCCTCCGATTCTGTAGGAACCTTATCCGACAAGATAACGTTGCCAAGATCGTCAACGATACCTCCCTTTATAAACGTTCCTCCAAGGTCTATACCTACGTAATACTTTCTGATCTCGGTCATAATTACCGTCATCCTTCCTTCAAGCTTGATATTTCCGTCGTGTGCGGTGATAAGTCGCGTATCTCCAAGGCAGATATTCTCGCCCTCGACCGTTCCCTTGCCATCAACGCAGGTGAACGCCTTGAACGATGCCTTGTCCATATCGATATTGATACTGCCGTCAACGTCGATCTTCGTTACGGTGAAGTATTTGCTAAGGCCGAGGCACTCGCTGTATTTGTTGGTGATGCCAAGCGGCTTTGCGGTGTATGCGTTAAGATTTGTAACGAGCTTTGCCTTTTCTACGTGAAGCTCGCGCTCCTTGCCGTTTTTGTCCTTGCGGCCGTAGTCGTAAACACGGTAAGTGAGGTTTGAATTCTGCTGAATTTCGCAAATAAGGCAGCCTGCGCCGATAGCGTGTATCGTGCCCGAGGGGATAAAGTAGCACTCCCCTGCCTTTACCTCGTAGAAATTGAGAAGATCGGTAAGCGCGTTGGTCTTTATCGCTTCCTCAAACTCCTCGGGGTTTACGGTGTTCTTAAATCCAAGATAAATGCCCGCGCCCTCGTCGGCTTCAACTATGTACCACATCTCGGTCTTGCCGAAGCTGTTTTCGTTCTTGAGTGCGTACGCATCAGAGGGGTGCACCTGCACCGAAAGGTCCTGGCGCGCGTCTATAAGCTTTACAAGCGTCGGGAAAAACGAGAAGTCGCGGCAGTTTGTGCCGATCTCGTCGGGGGTGAGCGCTTCCGTGATAAGTGAGCCGTCCTCAAGGCGTGAGGGGCCGTCCTTGTGATATGAGAGCTCCCAGGTTTCCGCAACGATCTCGCCATCGCACTTTTTGCCGTATTTATCCTTAAGCTTTGTTCCGCCCCAGATATTGTCCTTGCATTCGGGGATAAGCTTCAAATTCTTCATAAAATCAGTCCTTTTGCTGAGATTTCTTAACAAGTTCCTATCAATTCTATCATATACGCGCGCACATTTCAAGTATTTTATAAATATAAATATATTTTTTAAAAAACTATTGACAAACGGTGAAAAACGTGATATAATATCCGTACCTCTGTCGGAGGGCTTTTTTTGTGTGCTCATTTCTGGGACGCGCACACTACCCCTCGCTGGCATTGAGGGAGGTATTTTTACGGGGTTTCCCGAATTCTATTAGGAGGTGCCGATATGAGAGTCAAAATTACTTTGGCATGTACTGAATGCAAGCAGAGAAATTATGACACAAAGAAAAACAAGAAAAACGATCCGGACAGACTTGAGATGAAAAAGTTCTGCCGTTTCTGCCGCAAACACACTTTGCACAAAGAAACTAAATAATTTTACCGAGAGGAAAAGAAAAATGGCAGAAGAAAAGAAGGTAAAAGAAAACGGCGAAAAGAAGCCCAACATCTTCGTACGCGCTGGTAAGAAGATTGCTAAGTTCTTTAAGGACGTCGTAGGTGAAATGAAGAAAGTAACCTGGACCTCTAAGGATGAGCTTCTTAAGAGCACTAAGATCGTTCTTGTAACTGTTGTTGCAGTTGCGATCGTAATTGCCGTTATTGATACCCTGTGCTCCTTGGGTATTAACACTATCGCCGGATTGATAGGCTAAGAGGCTTTGTAGGTATGAGTAACATTAACGAGAAGAACCTCGGTCCCAGATGGTATGTTGCACACACATACACAGGCTATGAAAACAAGGTTAAGGTAAGCATCGAGAAGATAGTTGAAAACCGTGGACTCCAGCATCTTATTTATGATGTGCAGGTTCCCACCGAGATCTCCACTGTCACTAACGACAAGGGTGAGACTAAAGAGGTTGAGACTAAGCTCCTTCCCGGCTACGTCCTTGTAAAGATGACGATGACAGACGAGAGCTGGCACGTCGTTCGTAACATCACAGGTGTTACCGGTTTTGTAGGCCCCGGATCTGAGCCTACTCCCCTTTCACAGGAAGAGCTTGAGGTATTTAACGTTGACGTTAAGGCTGACGAGCTTAAGTTCAAGGTTGGTGACAGGGTTGAAGTCGTCGCCGGTATATTTGCCGGTTACTCAGGCGTACTTCGTGAGATCAGCGAGGATAAGAAGCAGCTTGTTGTGCTTGCCTCGACTGAGAGACGTGATATCCCGATCATGGTTGAAACCCAGGATGTTCGTCTTATAGAACAATAATATAGCATATGTCCGCTTCGCCATGAAGCATTCGTGGGAGGGATAAAAATTCATTACAATTATCCCGATTAAATTACCACATTTGGAGGTATAATATTATGGCAAAGAAAATTACCGGTTATATTAAATTGCAGCTTCCTGCCGGCAAGGCTACTCCCCAGCCCCCTGTAGGTCCCGCACTCGGTCAGTACGGTGTTTCCATTCCTAACTTTACTAAGGAATTCAACGAGAGAACCAAGAACGACATCGGTCTTATCATCCCCGTTGTTATCACTGTTTACGCAGACCGTTCTTTCACATTCATTACCAAGACTCCCCCTGCAGCAGTTCTTATTAAGAAGGCTTGCGGCATCGAGACCGCTTCTGCTACCCCCAACAAGACTAAGGTAGCTCAGCTCACCAAGGAGCAGCTTCGCAAGATCGCGGAGACCAAGCTTCCCGACCTTAACGCAGCTTCTGTTGAGGCAGCTATGAGTATGATCGCAGGTACCGCACGTAGCATGGGCGTTACTGTTGAAGAGTGATAGGAGGATCGAAGATAATGGCTAATATGAGTAAGAAGTATAAGGCAAGCGCAGAGCTCATCGACAAGGCAAAGCTTTACGACGTTGATGAGGCTATGGGTCTTGTATGTCAGACTGCTAAGGCAAAGTTTGACGAAACCGTAGAGATCCACATCCGTCTGGGTGTTGACTCCCGTCACGCTGACCAGCAGGTTAGAGGTGCAATCGTTCTTCCTAACGGCACCGGTAAGACTGTTAGAACCCTTGTTTTCGCACGTGGCGACAAGGCTGAGGCTGCTCTTGCAGCAGGCGCTGATTACGTAGGCGCTGAGGATATGGTTCAGAAGATCACTACCGAGAACTGGTTTGAGTTCGACGTAGTTATCGCTTCTCCTGACATGATGGGTCTTATAGGCCGTCTTGGTAAGGTGCTTGGTCCTAAGGGCCTTATGCCTAACCCCAAGGCTGGTACCGTTACCCCCGACGTTGCTAAGGCTGTTACCGAGGCAAAGGCTGGTAAGATCGAGTACCGTCTTGACAAGACCAACATCATCCACTGCCCCATCGGTAAGGCATCCTTCGGTACTGAGAAGCTCGTTGAGAACTTCAACACCCTCGTTGGTGCAGTTATCAAGGCTAAGCCCGCTGCTGCTAAGGGTCAGTACATCAAGAGCTGCGTAATCGCTACTACCATGGGCCCCGGCATCAAGGTAAACTACGCAAAGCTTGGTTAATTTCTTTAAATAACCGTAAAGAGCGCGAAAAATTCGCGCTCTTTTTATTTTTCCCTTGAATTTTTTCCTTAATTTTGCTATACTGATATAAAAGCAATATGACAGGAGATATATATGAAGGTTTTACTTGTAAACGGCAGCCCTCACGCAAACGGCTGTACCTGCCGAGCACTTAAGGAGATCGCTACTACCCTTGCCGAGTGCGGCGTTGAGAGTGAGATATTCCATATTGGAAATGCGCCTATCGCAGGATGTAGCGGATGTATGGCTTGCAGAGAGCTTCACAAATGCAGAATTGACGATCTTGTAAACGAGTTTGTCGAGAAGGCAAAGGATTTTGACGGTTTTGTATTCGGATCCCCCGTGCATTACGCATCGGCGGCGGGATCGCTTGCGGCATTTATGGACCGTGCATTCTATTCGGATAAATGCGGACACAACAACAATTTTGCAACCAAGCCTGCCGCAGCGATAGTATCTGCACGCCGCGGTGGCACGACTGCTGCGCTTGATCAGATCAACAAGTATTTCGGTATTTCCGCAATGCCGATAATTACCTCGACATATTGGAATATGGTCCACGGAAACACACCCGAGGAGGTTGAGCAGGATCTCGAGGGACTTCGCACAATGCGTAATCTTGCGCGCAATATGGCATGGTTTTTAAAGATGAAGGAAGCGGCTGATATCCCTGCTCCAAAGTATGAATATAAGCCCAGCACCAATTTTATAAGATAGTCATGACCACCGGCCGTGCCGGTGGCTTGCACAGCCCCCTTAGGGCGTAACACCGGCTCGGTGAGCCTATAGGCTCATCGAAAAGTCTGCCAACCGCGCAGATTTCACCGGCTTACCCCTAAAGGGGTTGTTTTATTTG
>JAZRAF010000071.1:0-25148 GCA_045634425.1 Eubacteriales bacterium
ACTTTCGTATGCTCTGCAAATCCTTCCTTGCCATAACGAAAATTTTCTAACCCAAAATTGCTGCGCACCTATGGCGGTTTATTAGTATTCTTATACTCACGAAGAAGATGGTAGAGTCTTACGAGAACTCTATGAAGGCTAACGGCTAATTTATAAAATCAACATATTTTAAAAAAGAGGGCTGTTGCGGAAGCGGTAGCCTTTTTCGTGTAGTTAGTATGAGTTTCCCCTCTCAGTCGCGCCAGGCGACAGCGCCCCCTCGAGGGGGAGCCTTGCTAAGGGGTGGCTTTTTGGAGTTGGGGGTATTTGAGGGACAGGCGCGGGCTCCTTCCACCGCAAGCGGTCCCCCTCCCTCCCGGAGGGAGGCTGGGGGTTTTGTGGACAAATGGCGGGAAATGTATTTATTTTTGCAAATTCTATTGCAAAAGGGCGAAAAAACTGTTATTATAAAAGCAGTTGTTGAAAATAAAAGGAGTCGACTTTATGAAAAAGGTTTTAGCGCTTTTTATCTTTCTTATCGTATTGACTGCCGGCGTGCTTACCGGATGTGTAGATGATACGCCCGGCGAGGAGCACAATTACATCCCTACGGTGATCGAGCCGACCTGCGAGGGTGCCGGTTATACCGAATACACGTGTGCAGATTGCGGCGATTGTTACGTTTCTCTCCTCGTACCCGCGACCGGACACACCGAGCAGCCCATAGCTGACCTTGCACCCACCTGTACCGAGGACGGACATACCGGCGGCGTAGAGTGTGCAGCCTGCAAGACTGTATTCACCCAGCCGACCAAGGTTGACAAGACCGGCCACAACTACAATACCAGCGTAGTTGAGCCCACGTGTGAGGAGCGCGGATATACCGTTCATATCTGCGTGGTGTGCGAGGATACTTATAATGCGGATTACGTCAGCGCGGCAGGACACAGCTGGTCCGAGGCGGACGAGAACGGCATAAAGACCTGCACCGTTTGTCAGGAAAAGGTAGAGGAAAAGGAAGAGCTTCCCTCACTTATCGTTACTTACGTTGACGTCGGACAGGGTGACTGTATCTTGATTAGACTTGGCGATTGCGATATTCTTATCGACGCGGGCAAGCCCGACAAAGGAACTGTAGTCAGTAAGTATCTTTCGGGCATCGGCGTTGACGACATTGAGCTTATGATCAACACGCACCTTGACAACGACCATTACGGCGGACTTCCTCAGGTGCTTAATGACTTTGACGTTGAGGCATTCTGGGGCACGGGATATCAGAAGTCCGGCTCGGGAATCACCTCGCTTAAGTCAGACGTTGCAAAAGAGGGTCTTGAATACGTTACCCCTGCGGTTGGAACTGTATTTACCTATCAGAATCTTAAGCTTACCGTTATTTCTAACGGCACGGGCGCTACGAATTCCAACGATTCTTCCATCGTTGTTATGCTTGAGTACGGCGAGTTCAAATTCCTCTTTACCGGCGATATCGGACAGAAGATGGAAGCAAAGCTTGTCAGCGAGGGCGCGGATCTTGCGTGTGACGTTCTTAAGGTTGGACACCACGGAAGCAAGACCTCCAGCACTGCGGCATTCCTTGCGGCAACGGGCGCGAAGTATGCGGTTATCTGCGTTGGTACCGGCAACTCCTACGGACATCCTACGTCCGTTGCGCTTAACAATCTTAAGGCTGCCGGAATGACGGTAGCTCGTACCGACCTGCACGGACACGTCACCATTACCACCGATGGCGAAGATCTTGTAGTTCCCGAGGTGCTTCAGGGCACATCGACTGCATCGCTTGATGCCGGCGTTAGCGAGGTTGTTATCATCCCCGATATGAATCAGATAAACGAGCTTCTCAAGAGAAGATACCTCGTTGGTGCTGTGGCGTAAGACAATCCCTCAGTCACTAAAGTGACAGCTCCCTTTGCACAAGGGAGCCTAAAAAGAGAGCCTCCACCGTGTGAGCGGTGGGGGCTTTTTTTACCCTCTCACCCTCGGAGCGGTGCTCCTGCGGGAGCTCTCCCGAAGGGCGAGCCTTCCTAAAGGGGAGCTTTCGGGAGTCGAGGGGGCTTAAGGGAGGCCGAAGATAAAAAGAGAGCCCTCGGCGAGTGATCGCCGAGGGCTTTTTTCGTGGTTTTTTGGTGTTTTTAACCCTGTTTTACGTTACACGGGGTGGGGGTATGCCCTTTTCGTGCGCTTTTTAGGGGTTTGTGATGTTGCCGTTAGAATCGAGGGTCACGCCCCAGCTTTCGGTTACCGCTTTTTGCGGATTTGCCTGAATGCCTTCGACGATGAAGGTCACTACGGGGTGGTAGGTGAACTTAACCGTATCGCCCACGGTAACGCTTTCAAGCTCTATGCCGGTGAATGCGTCCTCGAGATTCAGAATGTCATCGGTGGTGGCGTGAGGTGCGAGGGGGGTCTTATAATAGAACGTCTGATTTGTTGCATCGTAGAGCCAATATTGGGTATTATATTTCCACGCACCGCTGTTGTCAGCACCGAAGCCTACCTCGGGACTGGTACGGCCAACGATGTTGCCCTTACTGTCCTTCCAATAGGTGATGACCTTTACACGAATATAGGTGTCGACGTTACTTGTGCTTTGCACCTTGACGGAGGTCTTGATCTCGTTGTCAAAGTTCTCGACAACGTTGTAATCGATCTTTGCGGGGATGAAGGTGTTTTTAACGTCATCGCTCTTCTTGATCATATATGCAACGACTGCGGAGATAGAGGTCACGACGATGACAAGGACGATAACAAAGGCAAGCGCCGTCAGGAGCTTGTTGGATCTAGTCTTGTTTTCCATATTCCGTCGCCCCCTTAGTTATACACGTTTTCTTTAGGATCGTCATAGCCGTTGAGCCATTTATCCTTAGATACCGGAGTGTCGAACGTGAACACTATATTTTGGTTGGCGTCGTTACCGGTTTGTTCTATCTCTTTACCCGGGTTTCGCCAGCTCCAATCCTCGAGCTCGGTGACTGTGTATTCCTGCAGAGGAACCTCAAGGACGTATGCAACGCCACTGCCGTTTTCGTCACACACAAGGGGGACGTAAAGCTTGACCTTGCCATCGGCGGATTCGACGTAATAGACGAACACCTGACCGGGGTTGGCGTTGGTGCGGCGGATTTCAATCGTACCAGACTGGAATTTTGCATAGAAGGTTACGGAATCGGCGTTAAGGATATTGGCGTTAGGCTTGAAGTTGTCGTCTGCATCCCATACACCGTCCTTTTCGGTTACGAGAGTAGTGCACGCCTCATCGGTATACCAACCAGCGAATATCGCGCCTGCACCGGGGTGGATCGCAGCGCCCTTTGCCTGACCCGAGTAGTATGCAAGCTCCTCGGTAGGGGTATCCTGGAAGTCGCTGCCGGAGCCGATAAATGCAACCTTACCGTTGCCGACACCCTTATAGTAAATGGTGGTCATCTTTTCGGCGTAGACGTTCTTTATAATTACGTCCGCGTATACGTTGTAATCGCCGTCGCTGGGTGCAAGCTCAAATTCAACTGCACCGTTACTGCCGACTATCGTGTCTCTAAGCAGACCACGCTCATAAATCTTTACTGTTATTTCGGTTCTTAAAACATACAGACCGGGTATATCTGATATATCAGTCTGCTCCGCTCGGTAGGTATGGTTAATCTCCGGCATTTCGTGAACCGAGAAGAATCCTGTGTATTCACCTACAGGGTCTCGGTGCGTTATAAGCACGTACTCTTGCTCGTTGTAGCTATAGCCGGGATCGGTACTCATTACGGTTACATAGGACTTATATCCACCGTCTGCAGCAACCTGGTTCTGAATGATACTGAGCTTCTGTTCTGCGGTCAAGGTCGAAGGAAATTCAATCTCTGTCTCTACCGAGATAACGACCTCACGCAGATATATGCGCATTACGACGTCGTATTCGGCATACTTGGGGTTGTCCTCTACCTCTTCTTTGAAATCCTCGGAAGAAGGATATTTCTGAATATACAGAGATCCTTGGTCACCCTTGTAGCTAATGTTATAGGGGTAGTTGTTACCGTTTACGAGTATCTGTTGCAGGTATGCGTGTCTTGTGTTGACGAAGTAATTAAGAGAGGTGAGAGGCACGGAAGCATAGACCAGCGCAAGACCCTCTTCATCGTAGGCTGTCATATGTTCTGTAACCAGAGAGTGAGAATGGTCCTCGTTGTGAGTAACCGTACCCACGTAGTACTCTATAAGGTATTTCTTATACTGACCGCCCTTTGCGGCGTCGATAAGGTTACCGTAATTCTGATGTGAGCTTTCTGCTCTCTTCTCGGTAACGAAGAACAAACGGGTTCTATACTGTCCTTCGGGAACACTGTAAGAGCCCTCGAGTGCAGTCCAACCGTAGTTGTGCTCCTTATTATACTCGGGGCGATTGTTGCCGTTGGTAACGGTGCCTGCGTCGTGATACCAAACGTAATAGGTTGCGGTTTCGTTGGTGGTAGTATTCGTGTACTCAACTGCTTCGGGAATCTGACCGTTCAGGAAAGCGGTATTACCCGTTCCCGCCTCAGTCTTTGCCTGTGTGCCAAGTGCTTCGATCTGTGCCTGAGTAAGCTTTTGCGCGGACTCGGTGGCACCGATAATGATGAACATTGAGTTGGTCAACGTTTCACGGGCACTGGGATTCTGTCGGGGAGCGTGGCTGAAATTCCACTCTATATCCTCACCGGGCACGGTGATGATATCCTGATAAAGAGCACCGAATTCCTCAGCGTTTATCTCAGCGAAGCACTCACCGCCGTCGGCATCATCTGCAGATTGGGTGGGGCCCCAGGTGGTTTGAGCGTTGCTCTGCTTGTAGTAGCCGTACTCAACGTCCTTGGTTATATTGCCGCCCGTACCGGGAGCGGTGGTCTTCCAATAAAGCTCGGGCCAACCGTTCGCAAAGAAAAAGTAGTTCGATGACGTTGACTTTGCGGGGAACTCAAAGCCCGCGTTTATTATCTCGGACTGGTAGTAGACTGTGTATGATGCCGGAATGGATGTACCGTCAGCAAGGATCGCGGTTACGGTGTAGGTAGTCGGAACGAATCTATCTGCGGTCTTACGCGCTTCAACAAGGCCACCGTGGTCAAGCGCGATATTTATACTACGATAATTGTCGCTATACGTATCGGGATTGATAAAGTATCCATCGTCACGCGACCAGGAGAATGCCGCACCCTCGAGGCTAAGCGCATTACCATTTGTATCAACAAGGGCGGCGGTAATGTTACCGCTGTTGTTAACCTCATCAATGATATAAAGCTTTCTGCCGTTGTACTCGTTTGCCTTTGCCTTGGGAGTGACTACGTTAATATCGTAGCTCTCGTGGTTGTTAGTGTTTGTGCTTGTGGTTCTATAAGTAATAGTAACCTGAGTATCGACCTTCAAGGCAACGATCTTTATCCACGGAATACGAAGCGCGTTACCGCCGGGGCTGCTCTGAGTATGAACAGTATAGTAAATAGCGCCGTTGGGGTCGTACACATCCCAAGTACCACTGCTATTACTATTACAGTAATAGACAACCTCTTGGCCGACCTCAAGCTCAACCACTCTGTTTTGATTAAGCTCAGTTGCGCCATTGGTATTGGTCTGCAATACAGCACTGACAACGTAAGTAGAGAAACCTGCCGAGTAAACGGTAAGGAAGCCGCCCATTACTACGGCAATAGAATAGTCCTCAAAGCTTTCGCCGTGCTTATGCTGCACTCTAAAGACAGTGCCATCGGCATAGCCAAGCGCAGGCATACCGATCGATACACCGACCCTGCGGTTTTCCTTAGGCTGCCATTCGGTGCCATCAGCATCGTAGAGGATCTTTATATCAAGCGCAGTTATTATATCAGCGGGGTCTTTTATATCAAAGCCCTCGGAGATAACAGTATCGTTTGATACGGGTGTAGCGTAAAGAGTCGTGCCATCGGGAATTCTACCGACAGCGCGAATGGGCACCTCAACACCGTTCAGCATAACGGTGGTTTCGCGTACTATGCTCTCCTCTGCCTCAAGCTTTGCTATATGGATATTGAGCGCATCCTTGTGCTTATCGGAGAGAAGCTCGAGAACTCCGTTTGGAATCTCGCCAAGGCAGGCGTAATAATCGTAGGTGTCCTCGGTTTTGATAAGGGTGTCGTATGCTATGGTAGCATCTGCGGGGATTATGATGATATCATCTACGGAAACGTAGTGATAGTCGGTATACTCGGATGCGATGGTGCCGACGTCGTAATCGCCCCAGACGATGTCACCGTAAGAGGTGCCGTAATCAAACGCGGGGGTGATATCAAATATTTCAGGGAGGTCGGAAATTGCGACCTGGGTCATAGCAGATGCCGCAACGTTCTGCTTTTTGAAATTGACGGTGCCGCTGTTTCTGAATATGCCCTTAAGCGGACCGATATTGAACGTGGGGGGATTATAGTCAAAGCCGCCGCCCTCGAGATCGTCACAGTTGACGTAGAGTATATAGGGGCATTCGACGAGAATCTCGGGAAGCTCGCTGCCCTCTGCCGCCTTGACCTTGTACCAGAGGTCCTTTGTTTCCTCATCGTAATGGTAGCCATCGATAACAAGCTTTACCTGATCGACGATTATCACGTTGTCGGCAAGGAGCTGCTCTTCCCCAAAGGCGAAGAGAGCATAGTTCTCGACAGAGTCCTGATCAAAGCCGGATCTGATGGGCGTTGAGTCCCAACAGCTGAGGAACTGGATCTCGTAACCGACGTACATTTCGGGGGTGTTCCAAGCGTTGGTGGCCTGCTGGAGAAGGTAATCTCTATACGATACCCAAGTCAGCTTAGAGTCGGGGAATATGGAGGTCACGGAGGAGGTGGGGGTGGTGTCTGGGGTGGTGCCCTGTGAGGCGCCGCCCGTTGCGTCACCCTCGTTTGCCGCGACGGTTGTAAAGATCGGCACGAATGCCGACAAAATGATCTGCACGCAGATCAGTAATGCAAACAGTTTTCTTTTCATTTCGGTTGCTCTCTTGTTTTAGGATTTGCTGCTGATGGATTCCCAAGCCTCAGAGGCGTTGGCAAATTTGTTTGCCTGGACGACGTAGCCCTGTATGGTAAACGAGGTTTCGGGGTAGTCGCGATACATCGCAACGGTGCCGTTTTCGCTTACCTGAATTTCGCCGTCCTTGATAAAGGGGGTTTTATCCATCGGCTCATTCGGGTCGAGGGAGTAATAGAACACGTGGGTGTTGCCATCGGTCCTGAGATAAGTCCAACCGTCGTCAACGCTCCAGGAGAGCTGGCCCTTGGAGTCGGTGAAGCTTTTGTTACTTAAGGTCCAACCGGGTGTTTCAACAGTGATGAAGACGATGGTAGATGCTTCACTGCCTGCGAAGGTAACGAGCACGTTTTTCTCAAGGGAAACGCCGGGGAGGAACACAAGTTGATTTTCGTTTGCGCTAACGGATGTAAAATCGCCGGTTTCGGTGACGGTGAGATCGCCGAATTTAATAACGCGAGCTCCGTCGCTGCCTGTGGATTGTGAGCTATATTTTGCATAGGGCCCTGAGGTTATGTGCGAGGACAATAGTACCAGGGAGAGACCGAAAATAGCCCAGATAATAAAGAAATTGCGTGGGCTCGGTTGCTTTTTCGTGCTCATTTTATCACCTCTTTTAACGTATGATGTCGTGTGCGCACACATAGAGTGCGCATAATAATACTATGATAGTCTATCATAGCACCAAAGTGTACATTTGTCAATAAAAAAGCTGAATTTAACAAAAAAACAATTTCGTGGCACATTTCATATTTTTTTAGAGTTACACTTCTGCTTTTTTGTACGGTTTTGCGGGTGTAATACCAACAGGTGTTGCCCCTCGTTGACAGAGCGCAAAAAAATCCCCGTGCGACGAAGCGCACGGGGATAGCTATAAAATTCAGTTTGTTTCGCTGACGGCGTTATCGGTTACGTAGTAGTAATCGTCGCCATCTGCGCCGCCGGAAACGTCTGCACCGGGAAGGTCATAGGTGACCTGCATTTCGCCCGAGCCGGTGAAGATCAACGTCCACGTTGCG
The DNA here is from genome assembly GCA_045634425.1 of Eubacteriales bacterium. Lineage (GTDB taxonomy): Bacteria > Bacillota > Clostridia > Oscillospirales > CAG-272 > UBA1740. The sequence continues at coordinate 8,034 of JAZRAF010000071.1, forward strand.
CTGCTTATTGCGGCATCCTGACTGTTGGTGCCATCTGCCATTGTCACGTAGACCTCGTCGACCGTGGTATATCGCCACGACCACTCACTTTCAACGGTAACGACGTAATCGCCGACGGGAAGCGCCAGGATCGTTTGAGAGCCGCCCGAGAGGACAGCCACGCGAATATGGATGCCCTGTGTAGGCGTTCCGTCTATACCCCTGATATTGTAGATAAAGCCCTGCTCTATCAGATCCAATGCGGGATCGGGGTTTTGCGTATCGGAGGTGAAGCTATTGCGGATCGTCAGGCTGTTGGGTGCAAACTTGGCGTAGAAGGTTATCATTTTGTTTGCATCAGCAACGTAGGCGACGGGGGTCAGCTTGCCGTTTGAGTCGACCCAAGAGTCAAGGACCTTGGTCGTAGCGTCCTCATCGGTATACCAGCCGATGAAGATATACCCTGCCATTGCTTCGGGCGCAGAACCGAGAGCCGGCGTGCCTATTGACACCGTTTCCTGGGGGTTGGAGATGTATCCACCAAGGTTGCCTATTACCTGGTAGTTGAATATTACCTGCTGTGCGACGTAATAGAAATTGATCATCTGTCCGTCGTAGGTGATGGATACGCTCTGCTCTGCCTTATCGGTATCTGCGATAACGTAACCGAGGATATCCGTCCTTGCCGTTTCGGTAACGACCTGTTCGTACAGGGCGGTTTTGTTCACGGTATCAACGTTTCCGCCGTAGATGTGCTGTACGGTGTAACTGATCGTATCACGGTCGTAATAGACCTCAAGAACTCTTTCCTTTATACCGTCGTCAGACTTGTTGAGGACCATTGAAAGTACGCTCTTGGAGTTATTCAACGTGAAGCCCTGTCTTTCAACGGGGGTGGCGTGAACGGTTACGCGGTTTTGGTCGGCATACGCACCGACAAACTCCTGATAATACTCTGCCGTGTATTGCTCGTCGGCAGGAAGGTCCTTATAATCGAGCCTTTGGAAATAGTGGATAACCTGGTAAATGAAGACCTCGCCGTGGTCTTCCCAATAGAAGACGACCTCGTTCGATTCATCGGTCGTAAGGATCAACTCCTGCTTATATGCGTCGGGAGAAAGGTCCTCGATGATATCCCAAAGCTCCGAGCCGTTGGGGTGAGCTAAGACGTGAGTATAAAGATCGGCATCGAAGCTGATCATAAATCTACCCGAGAAGTCCGCGGCACTGGTCGTAATGGTATAAGACCAGGACAATTCGAACATATCGGTGCCTAAAATCTCGGTAAATTGACTATTCTGGAAGACGTGCTTAACGGTATATTCGATATCGTGTGTCGTTACATACTCGAAATAGATCACGTTTTCCTCGGCGATTACGCTCATCTTGTGCGAAATGGAACGCTTGAGAGGAATGTAGTCGCGGTATTCGGGATAGAGATTTTCACCCGCTTTTGCGATGAAGGATTTATTGATACCCGCAAGTGCAACACCCTCAGTGGGATCGGCAACGTTCACGTAGTCGCCGTTTGCATCCTCGGTAACGTAATAAACGGTGTAGGCGATCGGGATCTCCGAGGTCCACTTTGCGTAGATCGCGCTTGGGTATTGCTCATCCGTATCGGGGTCAACACTTCCGTCGTAGTTGGTTTTTAGTACCATTGTGTTGAAGTCGAAGCGGACCTCGTTACCCATAGCATCGGTATAATACCAACCTGCCCAAATGAGGTCTTTGTACGAGGGGCGCGCTGCCTGCTCTTTCTTATAATCCGGCTCGGGGATCTTTGAGCCGAAAGGAAGCGTGGCATTGTAGAGCGGTATCGTTTGCTCAACGTCGAGATAGACCTCAACATCCCACAAGGTAGGCTCCCACTTGGCGTAAAGCTGAATGTTGTTAACTCCCATCAGCTGATCGAAGTCGAACTCCATTGTAAAGCCCTTGTCAAGATACCAGCCCGTGCCGTTGCCGTCGCCTGCAAAAGCTATGGCATTTTTCTCTACGGTGCTGGGATACTCGGGCAATTGCCCCTTATACGCATTAAGATCTGCCTGATACGGTACGTCCTCCTCTACAACGTCGTGATACGAGTCGAAGAACATTAACTTATAAGTATTTCGCGTATAGAAATAGTTAATGACAAACGCTTCATTGTAAAGGTCCTTCATCGCATTGGCGGTAATTTCCTGATATTCAGCAGTGGAAAGCTGATTTCGATTAAAGCCGCCTGCGTAAATGTTTCCGATACTGGTATAGCTGTTCGCGGTGAATCCCTTAAGTGTGGGCTGCGTCTGTTCATCCACGGTAGAGTTATCGCAGGTGTCGTAGACATCGAACAAATAGTATGTGGTGCCATTACGAACCATAGTTGTTTTGCCGGTCAGGTCCTGCCCTGTCAGAACCGGAATCCATATTTTGTATCGGTAAAGCTCGGGAATGTTCCAGCTTTGTGCACCGGCGTTTTCCCAGAAGCAAAGATATGCGACCGTGTTATTATTCTGATTAGTGTTCCATCCTGCGGCAGAGGGGTGCCAAAGCATTCGATAATCGAGTATTTGAAATCTACCCTTCATTGTTTGGTTTCCGCCAACGTATGAGAACGCTACGTTATATTCACCCGTCCAAGCACTCATCACCGCAAGGTTACTCTTGGAGAATGAGGTTCTTCCGGTATTAGCAACAGGGTTGAATATGTCACACGGATAGAGATCGCTTATATCTGCGCCATACTTCGCCTTGAAGGAAATATAATAATATACGTTTTCGGTGTCGTTATAACGCTCAGAGCCAAACGTGTATTTGCTGCTGTAGTCATCTTGGAACGTAGGCTGACTTGTAACGTCATAAAAGTCTCCGCCGATGTTGTTGAGCAACGCTAATTCATCGTTTCTTATATTATTATTGTTCGGGGCTTCGTTACCAAAGACGTTGGTTCTTCCGCATACCGACCACTGATCTCTATTCTTTCTGGCATAATAGAATTTGAGAGTGTACTCTTTTCTGTCGTAATAAACATTGACGACCGTTGAGCCGTCTCCCGCGACGGTAACGTCCTGGTCTGATGAAACGAAATCCAGATAATTCAACAGATTAACGTTCATCGTTCTGTTTCCTTCCGCCTTAACGACGGCGTTGTTTATCAATCTTAACGAGTTAGGAACAGAGCCTGCGGCAGGGCCGTCAACAACAGTTCCCGCGTTTACACCGGTCCTTGTTTCCATACCCCAGATCTCGTATTTTTTATCAGGGTCTCCGGTTGCATCGTCGTATTCGGGATCCTCGAGCCAATAAACGACAGTGTACGACGTTCTGCCAACAGTCCACTGCGCCGTATAGACAAGGTTGTGCGCAACGGTGATCAGGGAATTTGCCGCTGTAACGTTATAGTTTTGGTAGGTGGTGGTGAGGTTTGCGGCGGTCAAAAGCTCCGGACCGTCTTTGGTATCCTTTACGGAGGTAAGCTTCCAGCCGTTGAAGCTGTAACCGGGATTTGTGGGGTTGCCGAGCATAAGAGAGGTGCCGTAGCGCACGTAGTTAGGGGTTACGCCATAGGCTTCCTTGCCGATCTCGTACTCCACGAGATAGTATATTCTATCGTAGTAGATCTCGACGACTGTATCACCGTCGTTGGTGATAGGAGTGCTCTTTTCGTAATAGAGGGGGGAGAAGCCGATCTCGCTGACTGCAAGGTCACCTGCGATTGCGGTGTCGGCTATTCCGGTCTTAAATTCGGTCTTCCACTCGACGTATTCGTCATTCTGCAGGTTTTGCTTAAGGTATTTTACCCTATAGCTTACTATCTGCGGAACGTAGTATACCGTAACGGTAACGGCTTCTTTCTGCTCGTTGAACGCGACCTTATCAGCGGGGATAAGCTGCTTGCCACCGTAGGTGATGAGCCCTTCCTCAGAAGCGCCCGACTGCCATTCGATATACGGCTTGTATCCTGCGAGGGGCGGGCTGGTGATGGGGGTATTAAACGCCGCTCCGGGAGGAAGCGTAATAGTGAGAGTATTTGCGGCAGTAGAGCCATTCAATAAAGGGTCTACGGCGTTCTCGTGCAAATATACGTATTCGATAACGATGTGGAAGGCGTTGAGGGCGGCCTTTGAGCTGCTATCAAGGAAATTGCGCGCCAAGCGTGCGTTAGCGCCGATCTCACTTGATGCGACCGCTTCACTCAAGAGCGCTTTGGGCTTTTCAAGTGAAACCTTGATATTGTTACTTACGTACTTTTTATCGCCATCGGTAACGATGCAACGCATAGTGGCAATTCCGCTTTCGTCGCGTGCGTTCAAGATCAGTGCCTCGGTGACGACGGCGTAGGGATAGCAATAGTCTATAATATCTGCCCAGCGGCTATCCGCTTTATCGACGAGCAGCTGCCAACGATACGTGGCATTGGTGCTTATCTGTTCGCCAAGGTCGGTAAAGACGTATTCCTTCTCGCCGGGTTTTACCGTAAGCTCGCCGAGCTTGTCGCTACCGTCGGTCAGATCGACCTGACCCTTGATAAGGTCGGGCTCGAGATCGGGAACGATCTCCATCAAGAGCGCCTTGACCCAGGGATAGGTATCCAGAATATCGTGAGACGAGCCGTCAACGGTGCCGATCTTATAAAACTGTGTGCCATAGGACACCGTATAGACATCAAGTATCACGTAGGTATCAGGCAGTGCGCTTGGTGAGATACGAGTCGCATCGGACGAAGGGCCGCTCGAAGCAACGCTCTTGTACAGATACACGAGCGAGTCCTTGGTATTAAAGCGCACCATAGAGCCGATGAGTGACGTGCCCTCACCCTCGCTTTGCGTTTGCTGTGCAATTACGGGCAAAGCGGGAACGCATATATGTATTATCGTAATCACTGCTAAAAGCAGTGCGATAAGCTTTTTCTTTGTTATAGGCATAGAAGCCTCCTCTCAGGGATAATGCGGCATACTGCGAGAACGAGACGTTCCGCAGTACGTAAGGTTTATAGGGTTAGTTGGTCCAAGCGGTACCGTTATAGGTAACGCCCCAAGCATCTTCAACAACACCTGCGGGCATACACTGGATCGCCTCGGCGAGGATCTGAACGTTGAATTCATATCCTGCGGGTGCGGACTCGGTCGAAGTGACCGTGATGCCGTCAAGGGTCGTGCCCAAAGCTATCTCCGCCTTGGCGTCGGCAACGCAATAGTAATAACCGTCCACGAGCTGGGCACAGGGGGCGTTGACCGTTACGCTTTCGGGACTAAGATACCAGATCGCATCATCGGTCGTGCTTTTCCAATTTGCTATAACGGTGAAGCGGATATATGCCGGTATCTTACTGTTTGACGTGTGGCGAATGGTATAATCGCCCTCGCTATTTTTAACTATCTCTATCTCAACCTCACCGTTACTCACGACACTTGTGACAACGTCCTTATCAACGTTCTTGACGTACTTTGCATATATCGCGCCGGTTGCGGAGGAGATAACGATGCTGACCAATATCAGGATCAGCGGCAATTTTGCCTTGAGATTCGCAGGGAGGAATTTTAATCTTTTCATATTTGCCTCCTTAGTCGATCTGCTCGGCGTGAATGCGGAGCGTTACGGGTTCTGTAATATTCAAAGAAAGCGGCGGCATAGTGTCGGGGCTGATCTCAATGGTGATCTCGTGGGAATAAAGCTCTGCCGAGGCGGGATCAAATGAGCCGCCCGTGAACGTGAGGGTCTTACTTGCCGCATTGAGCGTGCCGGAGATGCTGCCGTCCATTTTGGCGATCAGGATACCGTCAGACACAAGCTCTGCCATTTTTTCAGGGAGGATAAGAACGACGTCGTATTTCAATGCAACCTCGCTGGAGGAGGTAACCGTAAACCCGAAAGAATCGGCCTGCTTTTGAGGATCAAAGAAATCGAGATCTATGCTCAAGGGAACGCCGTCTTTCTCTTCGGATGCCACGTCAAATTTAGCTACCCTTGCTCCGTCGGAGCCTGTGGATTGCGATATGTACTTGGCGTAGGGGCCGGCGGTCATATGAAATGATAGCAGTACGACGCATATGCCGAATATCGCCCACACAATAAAGAAATTGCGGGGATTCGGTCTATTTTTCGTGCTCATCTAATCACCTCTCTCTTCTATTAAATAACGTACGCACGCTATAACGCGCGCTAAAATAACTAATTACCCACAATAATAGCACAAAAGTGGACTTTTGTCAACGAAAATTAATAAAAAATCACTTTTTGGGAGCAATGTTTACAATTTCGTCATACGGGAAGTTTAAGTTTTGGTGTTCCTTGATGGTAAAAAACAAAGAACGGCGTGGGTTTCCACGCCGTTTTATGGTAGTTTTTGACGTTTTTTGTAAAAATTAGAAGCCGAACTCTTCCTTGCACTCTGCGAACGCTTTTACACACTTATCGATATCTTCCTTGGTGTGTGCGGCGGACATCTGGGTGCGGATACGCGCCTTGCCCTGAGGTACTACGGGATAGAAGAATCCGGTAACGTAGATGCCCTTCTCAAGCATTCTTGCAGCGACCTTCTGGCTGAGGACGGCATCGTAAAGCATTACGGGGACGATGGCGTGATCCTTGCCTGCGAGGTCGAAGCCGCGCTTTTCCATTTCGGAGCGGAAGTATGCGGCGTTGTCCATAACCTTCTTAACGAGGGAGTTATCTGCGGTGAGCATTTCGATTACCTTAAGGGTGGTTGCGCAGATAGCGGGGGCAACGGTGTTGGAGAAAAGGTAGGGTCTGCTTCTCTGACGGAGGAGGTCGATGATCTCACGGCGTCCGCTTGTGAAGCCGCCGCTTGCGCCGCCGAGCGCCTTACCGAAGGTGCCGGTGATTATATCTACTCTGCCCTGCACGCCGCAATACTCTGCGGTGCCGCGGCCGGTCGCACCGACGAAGCCGGTTGCGTGGCTATCGTCAACCACGACGAGGGCGCCGTACTTCTCTGCGAGGTCGCAGATGCCCTGAAGGTTTGCGATAATGCCGTCCATCGAGAATACGCCGTCGGTTACGATGACCTTGTTCTTTGCGCCTGCGGCATCAGCCTCAATAAGCTTAGCCTCGAGGTCCTGCATATCGTTGTTCTTATAGCGGTACTTGGTTGCCTTGGCGAGTCTGACACCGTCGATAATGCTGGCGTGGTTGAGCTCGTCGGAGATTATTGCATCCTCTTTTGTGGTGATGGTCTCAAAGAGACCACCGTTTGCATCGAAGCAGCTGCTGTAAAGGATGGTATCCTCGGTGGAAAGGAATTTGGAGATCGCAGCCTCGAGCTCCTTATGCACGGTCTGAGTGCCGCAGATGAAGCGGACGCTGGACATTCCGTAGCCGTACTTCTCATAGCTTTCCGCGGCGGTCTTTTTTAGCTCCTCGTTGTTTGCAAGGCCGAGGTAGTTGTTGGCGCAGAAGTTAAGCACGCCGTCTGCCTTTGTGGTATCTATGGATGCGGACTGGGGGGTGGTGATGATTCTTTCCTCTTTCCAAAGGCCCGCGCCCTTGATTTCGTCAAGTATGTTTTGATAATATTCTCTGTTGATCATTTCTGTATCCTCACTTATTCCAATTCATTATGACCTTACCCGACTTGCCGCTGTGCATCATTTCGAAGCCGATGTTGAAGTCCTTGTAATCGATCTCGGCGGTAACGATCTTGCTGATATCAAGGCCGGACTTGAGCATTGCGGTCATTTTGTGCCAGGTTTCGAACACCTCGCGGCCGTAGATACCCTTGATGGTGAGCATATTGAAGATCACCTTGTTCCAATCGATGGTGGTGTTGTTGCCCTGCACGCCGAGCATTGCGATCTTACCGCCCATGATCATATTGTCGATCATTTCGTTGAATGCAATTGCGCTGCCGCTCATTTCAAGGCCGATGTCGAAGCCCTCGACCATATTGATCTCGGACTGAACGTCGCGCAGACGCTTGTTCATCGTGTTGACGGTGGTGATGTCGGGGCAGACCTTTTTAGCAAGCTCGAGGCGGTAGTCGCTGATGTCGGTAAGAACTACGTTCTTAGCACCTACGTGGCGGCAGATCGCAGCGGCCATAATACCAATAGGACCTGCGCCTGTGATGAGGACGTCCTCACCCACCATGCCGTACTTAAGCGCGGTGTGGGTAGCGTTGCCGAGGGGGTCGAATATGGAATAGAGCTTTTCGGGAATGGACTCGGTATCGCAGAGCCAGAGATTGCTGATCGGAATGCGTGCGTACTCGGCAAAGATACCGTCGCGGTTTACGCCGATGCCCTGCGTATTAGGGCAGAGGTGCTTTCTGCCGGCGCGGCAGTTACGGCACTTTCCGCAGACGACGTGGCCCTCGGCACTGACGATGTCACCGACCTTGAAATTGTCGGTGAATCCCTTGATCTCAACGATCTCGCCGACGAACTCATGACCTATGGTCATGGGGGGATTTATGGTCTTCTGTGCCCAGTCGTTCCAGTCGTAGATATGAACGTCGGTGCCGCAGATGGCGGTATAGTGGATCTTTACGAGTGCCTCGCCGAACTCGATCTTAGGCACTTCCTTTCTGACAAGCTCAAGTCCCGGGGCGCGCTCGGGCTTGATGATAGCATCCATTAACATTTATAAGCTCTCCTTACGTGTTAAGTTTCAAAACGGGGGCGCGTGATGCGCCGTTACACCCGTAGTATAGCACAATAAGATGCGTTTTGCAATAGAATTTTTGAAAAAGTGTAAAAATATTACGGACTATTTTTCGGGTTAGTCCGCGATACAAAGACAGATGTTTTTGAGGTGTGACAGGTGCGAAATCGGGAGAAGAAAAAGTGCGGCGGTACTTGAATTCTTTGTGTGCGTGTGTTATAATGGTGGAAGAATAATCAATTTCACACGAGGTGAAGAAATGAGCAAGTTTGAAAGATCGCTTTACACCGTAACGACCGAGCCTAAGGAGGCCGTTAAGATCATTGCGGACAATATGATAAAGACCCGTCCGAGGGGTGAGGTGAAATACCGCCCCTGTCACAAGAGCGAGCTGTATCGCGACCTGCCCACCGCGGGAGCGAGAGTCGTTGACATAAAGAAGCTGCACCCTGAGGCAAAAGCGGGCGACGTGGTGTATATCGGCGCGGTGCTTGACTCCTGCGACGATTCGGTAGCGAGGATCAACTTCTGGGGCGATGCTAAGGTGACTCTCAACGGCGAGACGGTATACGACGCCGAGGGAAACACCGGGCTTAACCAGCCGCTTGTGAATTTCAAAAAGGGTGACAACCCCGTTGTATTTGAGGTAAGATGCCACTCGGATGAGGCGTTTGAATTTAGGTTTATGCCCTCGGTCAGACACTACGTTATGTGGGCGAAATTCTACCTTTTGAACGTGCGAGTTAAGTGCCCGTTGGCCGAGTATAAGGACGAGGACGGCGTTGCGATCTCCCGCATTTACAAGAGCGGTGAGGAGTTTGACGGCGAGTATATTTACCCGAGAGCACCCAAGGCTAAAAGCGTTATAGATTTTGGCGAAATATACGCAAATTGTAAAGGAAAGTTTGCATTTGCACTGACGAATGCGACCGAGGATACTACCCTTTCCATCACCCCTTACGGCAGAGCAAAAGTCACCGTTAATGGGGAGGCGTGTGAAATTATCGAGAATATTTCGCTCAAAAAGGGCGACACAGTTCTTGTGAAGATCGAGCGCGGTGACAAGTGGAGATTTGCATATTCGGCAAAGGGCTTGAAGCCTGCTATAATCACCTCAAACAGACCCGAGTCTGACGAGTGGATAACCGTCGGAGCATTCGGTAACGAGTGTGATATTGACACCCCCGTCGGCCCTGAGTGCGGCATTGATTTTGCGAAGCCGTTTACCACCGAGGAGGGCGCCGTATACTGGAAGCTCGCTGACAAAAACGAGTATCTGCGCCCGAGCCTTGCGACCAGATTTTTCGGTCAGTGGTTCTATGCGCTTATGGTCGGCACGCACGGTCTTTACAAGGCTTATACGGCGACGGGCGACGAGGAGTATCTTAACTACTTTATCGACAGCACCACTACCCTTGCCGAGTATTTTGACTACGTACAGTATGATGCAACTCAGTTTGGACAGACGTCATTCCTTGAGCTTGCGACGAAGCTTGACAACCTTGACGCCATCGGCTCGATGGGTAGAAACCTGTGCGAGCTTTACAAGATCGCGCCCCGCGCGGACGTGCTTAAGCTTATCGAAATTCTTGCCGATGCGGCGATGAATAATATCCCCCGATTTGAGGACGGAACCTATCACAGAGAAAGAGATATGTGGGCGGACGACCTGTTTATGAGCTGCCCCTTCCTTGTGCGCTATGCGGCACTTAAGGGTGATAAGAATTTCGCCGACGAGGTCGTAAGACAGCTACTTGGCTTCAAGAGCAGACTTTGGATGGCAGATCAAAAGATAATGTCGCACATCTTCTTCCTTGACACTAACGAGCCGAACCTCGTTCCGTGGGGTCGTGGCAACGGCTGGGTGTACGTTTCCCTGACCGATGCGCTTGAAAATCTGCCGCAGGGCACCGAGGGATATGACGAGCTGATGAAATTCTACCTCGAGTTTACCGAGGGTATCGTGAAGCTTCAGGATGCGGACGGACTCTGGCACCAGGTGCTTAATCTTCCCTACTCTTATCAGGAGACGTCCTGCACGGGAATGTTCTTACTTGGTCTTTGCCGCGGTATAAACAACGGCTGGATCGGCGCCGAGTATAAGAAATACGCTGACAAGGCTTATCTTGGACTGCTTGACAAGAAGATCTCCTCCATCGGAAACGTTTATGACGTTTGTATGGGATCGAGCAACTCAAAGAACGCCGAGTACTACGTAAATCTCGGTGCTGTCGACAACGACGACCACGGCACGGGAGTTATTCTCACCGCGCTTAACGAGTACATTAAAGCAAACGAGAAATAAAAAAAGGCCGGAGAACGATGCGTTCTCCGGCTTTGGTTTTACATAAATATTGCGGTGAGGGCTGCTGCGAGGGCGGCGGCGAATACGCCGGACAAGAGATTGACAACGTCGTTGTCAAAGAATGCAAAGCCCGAGTGGCGTGCGGTGGGACGGTCGCAGTGGCGCTCCTTTTCGGTAAGTGCGCCGCAGACGGAGCAGGTATATTTGATCTGGAATACCGAGCCGAGGAAGGAGTCGAAAATGACGCCTAAGAATGCGCAAAGAGCGGCGATGGTGACAGGCCAGAAATTCATACCGTAGACACCGAATGCAAACGGGATAATTGCGATTATTATAGAGGCGATGAATGAGGAGAGCGTGCCGATGACGGACATACCGCCGCTGATGCCGCACTCGCATCTTTTCATCTTGAAGGGATCGAAGGTGGTTTTGGAGTACACACCGAGGCCTGAAGCCACGGTATCGGCGAATGCCTCAGCGAGTGCGGCAACGTAGCCGACGAGGAATGCGGGCTCTAAGGTGAGGACGAAGAGCAGCGCCATAACGAGGGGTACAAGACCGTTTGCAACGACCTGTACGAGATCGCGTGTGCCCTCTTTTTTAGTGATCGTATCCGTTTTTTTGCGTCTTTTTTTGATTTTATCGACGATAAGCGAGCCTACGAAGAAGGACAGGAGCACGACGAATCCGAGGTTGCCGAATGCGACCGAAACGACAAGGTCGAGCACGAGTGCGCCGACAAGACCCCAGCCGGTGAGCGCACGCTTACCGATAACGCCGACGATAAGAAGAGGGGTTACGAGAATGGGAACGATATACATCGCGGTGGCGTCAAACGCTATAAGGGAGTATGAGAAGAACGCCACGCCAAGGGTGATCAAAATATTGTCAAGACCCCACGCACCGACAAGCTCGAGGCCTGCGGAGAAGATGCCGATAAAGATGCAGTGCCAGACAGTCAGCTCATAGTCGTACACGCTTGCAATAACGAGGGCGGTGGCGGTGGACACGATGAGGTTTGTAAGAGTGCCGACGAGGGATTTGTTTCTGTAAACCTTGGGGTTGTGCTTCCTTACAAGCTGACCTGCAACGCCTGCAAATCCGTCACCGAACGAGGTGCAGAAAACGCCGATGCCGAAGGGGATGAGCATCTCGGGTACGAAAAGACAGATAAGGGACATCACCGTCATAGCAACGCCGTAATAGACGGTGCCGGGTGCGTTTTCCTCATCCGAGGACATAGCGGGCATCAGCTTTAAGAGGTGAGATGCCAAAAGTCCCGCGGTGAAAACCACGCAGACGATGAGGAAATGTATCGTCGGGCCCATAAAGTGAGAAAGAATGACCCACTCAAAGCCGACGAGTATATGGACGAGCTTGCGCGTGAACTTTTTAGGCAAGCCAAGCTTATGTAAGAGGAGCGCCGCCGCAAGGACCACGACAACGTAGACCACGGCCAGAATATAGCCTTTTATTTCGGGTGCCATTACATTCTCCTTTAAAATCGTTTACATATCATTTTAACACAACGGACGGGACAAGTCAAGATATTTAATAAGAAAAGCAAAAGCGCCAGACACGGTGTCTGGCGCTTTATATCAGAACTCCTCGTTTTCCTTGGAGCGGAACTCGTCTTCCTCGTTCTCGTTCTCTGCGTTTGCCTCTTTGCCGGGGATAACGATGCCGCGGGTCATAGCGCGGTAGTTCTCCTCATTCTTTCTATCGATGATGATCTGCTTTGCGCGCTTGGATGCGTCGATGTCAACCTTGATAGCGGCAAGCATGCTCTCATCATCTACGGTGAGGAACTTATCGAATGCATCGGGGTATACGAACCTCTTTACTGCGCCGCCGAAGCTGACGTTGATGTAGTTGCCCTCGTGATTTGTGATAATGCCCTCGCCAAAGGTCTTATGAATAACTTTAGTGTTCTGGAAAACCATGATAAATTTACCTTCCCTTTTCCGCAAAAAACGGAGCGCACACCAACGGCGGCGTTCCCTTTTGTATACATATTATTTAATCGGGTATTTTTTGCCACATTATATTCGCAATTTTTCCACGCCTAGGCGCGGAACGCTATTATAGCAGACAAATGTGTCAAAAGTATGAACAAATCGAAGTTTTTTAAATTTATTTTATAATTTTACCAAAATAGTGTTTTTTTATGTCATTTGAGCAGTTTTGTGTTGACTTAGAGTGCCTTTTATGTTAATATTTATAAAAAAGATAAAAAGGTAAGGCTATGGCAACCTTAAGAGGTACTATTGAGAAATTTGTTTATCCGTTCCTTGAAAGAGTTACGGATATGGTATATAAGGGCGGCGAGGACACCGTGTGGCACGGCATCCGCGTGCTTGACGACGATATCAAATTCACGCACGGCGCAATGGTAAATGCGGCAGCAACGCTGTACGTTCACTACGTTAAGGTGGGCGACGAGAGATGCGACGAGGTGCTTAAGAGAATACATTACTTTATCAAGATCGCGGCGTCGAACGTGTGCAAGACCTGGGGCAAGATCGCAATACTGCGTGCGTTTAACGAGCTTTACGAAAACCGACTGCTTGAGCGCATCGATCCCGAATACATAGCGCTTGTCAAGGATAGAACAAACTACGAGGATTTCTTTGACAAGGAGACTATCGAGCTTAAGAATATGGCGACCAACTATTTTCAGGTTGCTATGGCGTGTGCGGGATACCGCGAGAAGTTCGGCTGGGAAAGCGGCGGCTATGCCGAGAAGATAAAAAACAAGCTCGTTGCGATACTTGAGGATAAGTCGGTTGACGGCTGGATGGACGATGAGATCCCCTACGGAAGATTTGACAGATACGCATTCGTTTTGTCCTCGGAGTTTGCGGACACGGCATCGGCGGTCGGACTTTCTATACCCGATACGGTAAAGGACAATCTGCGTGTGGCGGCAGAGATAATGATGTTTATGGCAAACGAGCCGGGCAACGGTCTTACCTACGGCCGTAGCGTTGCCTGCCACGGTGATTCCACCGCGCCCGAGATACTCTCTGCGGCGTTTGCGGCAGGTCTTATCCGCGAGGAGGAGCGCGACCTTGCTATTGCGTACTGCATAAGATCGTACGAGAACGTGCTTAGCTTCTGGTACAATGCCGAAAAGGGCTGCTTTGACGTTTGGTGGGGCGGCCGCGCGTACAACGATTACAGACCTATTGACAGAATACTTGAGACCAACGTTGATATGGCAAACCACCTTTATATGGCACTTAAGAATTTTGAGCGCGCGGGGGTTGCCGATATTGAGCCGAAGTGCACGCTTCCCTCACCCAAAACCTGGCAGATCAAGGAGATAAAGTTTATCGACCGTCCTGACGACGTTAAAAAGACTGTAATGCTCAGACGCGGCGACAAGCTTGTGTCGCTTCCCTTTGTCGGACTCGGCAATTACTGGGGCAGGAAAAATGCATATTACCCCTTCCCGACTTCAGCCAAGGTGATCGAGCCCTCACCCGAGTCGGAGCAGCCCTTTATGCTGCCCGAATATACCGACGAATGCGGCGTTACCTACCGCCCCTGTCAGTACTTTGACAAGGTCGACCTTGTCGAGTGCGAGGACGGCGCAGAGGTGGTTGCAGAGGGCTATATGAGCATCACCACGACAAGCGTGCCCAAAAAATCGGACGTAAGATTTAAGCTTACCTTCAATATCAAGGGCGAGGACATCTCGATGAGAGCCGAGGCAGGAAAGCCTATGGCAAGTGCGGTGATGATCACCGGTGCATCCGAGGGCGGCGCTGTGGTTAGTGCCGTTGGATTTGATGCAAGCGAGGACGTTGAGTCCGTCGGTGAGCGCGATTACCGCGGTATTCACGGCTGGATCGTGGGCGTTAAGCGCCATAGCGTGAATGCACCTAAGATACTTGGATGCGATATGAAAATATAACGCAGCGCCCATAAGGACACTACGCTAACAAAATTATACAACAACTTAAAGACGCTAGTCTTTTGGAGGTAATGATGTCACTTTTTAAGGGGCGAAGCAAGATCGACAAAAGCGAATTGCTTTTTTCAAGACGTGATCTTTTGAAGATCATAATCCCCGTGTTCTTCCAGCAGATACTTGCTATGACGGTCGGTATGATCAACACGATGATGGTATCGAATGCGGGAGATGCGGCGGTTGCGGGCGTATCGCTTGTGGTTACGCTTGACAACGTTTTGATAGTATTTTTCACAGCGCTCGTAACGGGCGGCTCGGTAATAGTCGCACAGCGATTAGGAACGAGCAACACAAAGGACATAAGCGAGGCGGCAAAGCAGCTTCTGTACGCGACGACGATAGTGGCGACGGTCGTAATGGCGACGGTGCTTATCTTCCGCGTTCCGCTTTTGAATGCACTTTTCGGCGATGCTGAGCCCGAGGTGCTTAAGCACGCAAACGACTATTTCTTCCTCGTTTGCCTTTCATTCCCATTTCTCGCTATTTCCGAGGCGGCGGGCGCTTGCTTCCGCTCATCGGGTAATTCGATAATTCCCCTTTTGACATCCCTCTCAATAAACGGTATTCTCATCGGATGCAACTCGATATTTATCATCTGGCTTGATATGGGTGCACAGGGCGCGGCGCTCTCCACGCTTATTGCAAGAATCATAGGTGCGGCAATACTTCTTACCTTGGTTCTTAACAAGAAATACCCCGTACATATAGAAAACCTGTTCCACTACAAGCCCAGCCTTAAGGTCATCAAGGGCATATTGCAGATAGGCGTGCCTAACGGAATTGAAAATACCCTTTTCCAGTTCGGCAGACTTCTTACACAGTCGCTTATCTCCACCTTTGCAACTGCGGTAATCGCGGCAAACTCGATGGCACTTAACCTTGCGAACTTCCAATACGCGGTAAACACGGCCTTCTCGGTCGTTATGATACCCGTTGTAGGCCGTTGTATCGGTGCAAAGCGCATTGACCAGGCTAAGCACTACTCATTCAAGCTTATGATGGCTGAGTACGGTATGATGTGGCTGGTAATTGCGTTCACGCTTATATTCATAAGACCCTTGATGTCGGCGTACGGCGTATCTGAGGATGCGGTTGAGCTGACGATCAAGCTCGTGCTTTATCACTCTATTATGGCGGCGGCGATATATCCGCTTGGATTCCTGCTTCCTACGACCTTTAGAGCGGCGAGCGACGTAAAGTTCACCCTTTACGTTTCGATGATCTCGATGTGGTGCCTGCGCGTTGCGCTTGCATACTTCCTTGCGCTCGAGTCGGTAACGCTGTTCAACACCATTACCCTGCCCGGACTTGGAATGGGAATTATGGGCGTTTGGGTAGCGATGTTCCTTGACTGGATACTCAGATCTACGCTTTATCTTATCAGATACTTAAGAGGAAGATGGCTTAAGTCCAAGCTTCTCGAGAACTAAACACAACGTTTAAAGGAATAAACAGAATGAAAAAACTATTCGTATTACTCCTTTCGCTGATACTTTGCTTTGCGCTTTTTGCGTGTGGCGAGGAGGCACCGGAGCCCGAGGACAATACCGAGGGCGATGGCGGAGAGAGCGCTGCGGTCGAGCTTGTAAAGGACGGCGAGGCACTTTTTCGCATTGTGTCGACGCACGAAACGACCGAGGAGCTCGGCAGAACGCTTTCCAACTTTGTAAACACGCTTAACGACTGTATAAACGGCGGTGTAAAGTCCGTATTTGAGCAGACGGCGGCTGTGGGCACCGAGATAATCGTCGGCCCTGTGGCGACCCGAGGTGACAAGTACACCGAGAAAAACGCAGACCCGCACGCTTACGGATATGACGGCTGGTCGGTACAGATCGTGGACGGCAATATCCTCGTGCTTGCGGGCTCGGTAAGCGCGTACAAGGACGCATTTGCGTATTTGGAGGACACGGTATTCGGCATTGACGACAATACCCTATCTATAACTGACGTAACGATGAGCGCAGCGCACGTCAAGACCGTCAAGCAGACCGAGTTTGATATGACGGTAACGATCGACGGCAATCCCCTTTCGGAGTACGTATTCGCAATAAATTCGGGCGACTCGTACGCCATCAAGGCGATCAATGCGGTCAGAACCCAGATATTCAAAAAGACCGGCGTTTACCTCAAAACGGTAACTGCTAATAAGCTTGCTGAGGATCAGAAGGCTATCAAGATCGTATCGGTCAAACTTAACGGCGAAAGCTCTACACCCGACGGTGCGAGAGTGTACGTTGAGGGCGGTGAT
>JAZRAF010000072.1:0-7600 GCA_045634425.1 Eubacteriales bacterium
GAAGAAAATGGATTACATAGAACAGATAAAAAACGGTATCGAAAGACTTTACAAAACCCATCCGAACATACATATCAGCGTAAGCCGAACTCGTCCGAAGATCACCGTGGAAAAATCGCCTGCAAAGATCGTAGGCGTATATAAAAACATCTTTCAAGTTGAGGAATGTGAGGGTGGAAAGATGCCAACGCGCCATACCTTTCAGTATGGCGACGTTTTGATTGATCAGGTTGTGATTGAAGAATTGAACTTCATTAGACCGGTAAGCGTTTTGAATAAGAAATAAACAAATTCCAATTTATCGAGCACAACGTTACTGTACATAAAAGCAAAATACGGCATACCTCGAAGGAGGTATGCCGTATTTTTATAAATCAGTCTTTTGGATCGTGGTTTGTGCCTTAAACGGCGGTTGTTACCGAAATCTCGATTTTTGAGGAAGAAGCGTCGTTCTTTCAGCCGAAGGCGTAGTGACCTACGTCGAGCTTGTCGAAAAACGGCAATTGTTACCGAAATCTCGATTTTCGAGGAAGAAGCGTCGTTCTTCTGCCCGAAGCAATAGAAGCCTATTGCGAGCTTGGCAGAAAACGGCGGTTGTTACCGAAAATTAAACTACTCCTTGAGCGAGCATTGCGTCAGCGACCTTAATAAATCCCGCGATGTTTGCGCCGGCAACAAGGTTGCCCTCCATACCGTAAGCCTTTGCTGCGGCAACGGAGCTGTCGTAGATGTTCTTCATAATGTCGTGAAGCTTAGCGTCAACCTCCTCAGCGCTCCAGCTGTAACGCATAGAGTTCTGGGACATTTCAAGACCGGAAACCGCAACGCCGCCTGCGTTAACTGCCTTAGAGGGAGCAACTACAACGCCGCTCTTCATAAGGTATGCAACAGCCTCGTTGGTGGTGGGCATATTGGAAACCTCGACGTAGTACTTAACGCCGTTTGCAACGATCTTCTCTGCCTCTGCAACGTCAACCTCGTTCTGAGTTGCGCAGGGCATAATAACGTCAACCTTAACGCCCCAAGGCTTCTCGCCCTTGAAGAAGGGAACGCCGAACTTGTCAGCGTAGTCCTCAACTCTGTTGCGGCAGGATGCACGCATCTCGAGGAGGTAATCGATCTTTTCCTTGGTGTTGATGCCGTCAGCATCGTAAATATATCCGTCAGGACCGGAGATGGTAACTACCTTACCGCCAAGCTCGGTGATCTTCTGTACGGTACCCCAAGCAACGTTACCGAAGCCGGAGATAGCGAAGGTCTTGCCCTCGATGCTCTCGCCGAAGGACTTAAGCATCTCAACGGTGTAGTAAACCGCGCCAAAGCCGGTAGCCTCGGGACGGATGAGAGAGCCGCCGTAGGGACGACCCTTACCGGTAAGAACGCCGGTAAACTGGTTCTGGATTCTCTTGTACTGACCGAAGAGGTAACCAACCTCACGTGCGCCAACGCCGATGTCACCTGCGGGAACGTCGGTATCGGGGCCTATGTACTTAACAAGCTCGGTCATAAAGCTCTGGCAGAAGCTCATAACCTCTCTGTCGCTCTTGCCCTTGGGGTCGAAGTCGGAGCCACCCTTACCGCCGCCCATAGGAAGACCGGTGAGGGAGTTCTTGAAGGTCTGCTCAAAGCCAAGGAACTTGATGATGCTCTCGTTTACAGAGGGGTGGAAGCGAAGACCGCCCTTGTAAGGACCGATAGCACTGTTGAACTGAATTCTGAAGCCGCGGTTTACCTGAACGTTGCCGTTATCGTCAACCCACGGAACTCTGAACTTTATAATTCTTTCAGGCTCTACCATACGCTCAACAACACCGCTCTTGATGTAGTCGGGGCGCTGCTCGAGAACGGGCTCGATAGATTCGAGAACCTCTTTTACAGTCTGGTGAAACTCGGGCTCGTTGGGGTTGCGCTTTTCAACTCTTTCCATGAGCTCGTTTAAATAATTTAACTTGAACATTTTAGGTCACCTCATTATTTATTTAAAAGTTAGTTTAATTTTAGCACAGGTTTTTCCAAATTGCAATATTATTGGGCTATTTTTTCGCAAATAATATTTGCGTTTTGGGGCAAAATAACGCAAAATGAAGGATTTTTGTGCGAGGCTTGCATTTTGTCGGTAAGTATCAAAAGGGGCGGGCGGCTCACCCTGCCTGCGCGCGCATCGGTGTGGTACACTGCCTGCGGCGTTATAGAGAGGGGGGCGAGCTTTATTTTCACCCCTATATTCACCCGTGCCCTTACGCCCGAGGAGTACGGCCTTTATCCGTTGTACGTCAGCTTTATGAGCCTGTTTACGATCATCATCACCCTCGAGCTTTCGGGGAATATCATCTATCGCGGCCTATCAAAATACCGAGGGCGGGAGGACGAGTTTATAAGCTCTACTCTTGGTATAGTATGCTCCCTCTTTGTGAGTGTGATAATCCTGCTTTTGCTTTTCGGTGATTTTTTCGCAAGGGTGACGGGTCTTTCACGGTATATACTGCTTTTTCTTGCGGTGCAGGTCTTTTTAAACGAGGTCGTCGGCCTCTATGTGGCAAAATGCCGCTATTTGTACGAATATAAGGCCGCATCGGTGATAAATACCGCCCTTTCGGTGCTATCCCCTGCCCTTGCCTTTACGTTAATTAACTTCACACGGGTACGGGCCTTGGCGCGAATTGTCGCCCCTTTGGCGGTCACAGCACTCGTTGCGCTGCCGCTGGGCGTTTTGATTTTCGTGCGTGGCAAAAAGCTCTTTTCACGGGAGATATGGGGCTTTATTTTGCGGCTTGATCTGCCACTTTTGCCGCACTTTGCCGCCACGGCGGTGATCGCCCAATCGGGCAAGATAATAGTGGGGCGGCATTTCGGCGAGGAGGCGCTTGCGAAATACTCCGTCGTCTTTTCGATGGGGTTTGTGTTTTCACTTATAACCGTGGGGATAAACTCGGCGCTTTCCCCGTGGGTCAACCGCAAGCTTGCAGGCGGTGAGGGGGACAAAATATCCTCGGTGGTCGAGCCTGCCTTTGCGCTTTTCTCGCTTATGACCCTTTGCGGTCTTTGCTTCTCGCCCGAGGGGCTTGCGTTTTTAGCACCGCGCGAGTACGGAGGCGCGCTTGTGGCGATATACCCTTTGAGCCTTTCGGTGCTGGTCGGCTTTTTGACCGCTATTATAAACGCGGTGCTCCTTTACTACAAAAAATCGCACCTCATAAGCGGCGCATCGATAATAACGGCAGGGGTAAACCTGCTGCTCGGGCTGACCTTGACGGCGAGGTACGGCTTTGTTGCCGCATCCCTCGTTCAGCTCGCATCAGCCTTGACTTTATTCGCCATAAGTGCCGTTACGGTGGGGGGCGTGTCACGTAATTCGGTCGTCAGCCCTAAAAGCCACCTTGCCGTCTTAACCTTTGTCGGGGTGGTGTCGGTGCTACTTTACCTGCTTCGCGGAGCGGTTATCTCACGCGTTTTGATCTTCGTGGCGCTCGTAATGCTTGCCCTGCCCGTGGCGCTCAGATGCAAGTCGCTGATAATAGAAAAGTCGTGACTTGAGGACCTTGGAACAAGGACGAAACAATCCCTCAGTCAACTTTGTTGACAGCTCCCTTTGCACAAGGGAGCCTTAAAGGAGAAGCTCCGTGCTTGTCTTTGGACCAATTTGCTTTATTTTTCAGAAATTATATTTACAAAAGGAAAAAGATATGCTAAAATAGATGTGCCAAACAAAACTTAATATTGAAGTATAATGAGAGAGCTCGCTATTTTTTATAGGGGGTTTTATACCCTTTTCTTGTTTACTGCCATTTTAGAATTTGGTAAAAACGCAAATTCCGCTTTGGTGGTAACAAGGAGTTTTCTTCTGTACTTCTTAAGTTTTGTTTGGCGACAATTGGAGTTGGCGTTTTTCGGTGCGGTAACTTCGGTTGCCGCACTTTTTGTTTTTCGCCGAAAAATACAAAGCACCCTTGCCGTGCATCATCAGGAGGAAAAATGGAAAACAAGGCCGAAATACTTCAAAAGCTGTATAACATCAGAGCCGGTCTTTCTGCAGTGTCTGTTCAGAAGGATGAAATAGAGCGCAGAGAAAACGAAATCAGCAAAGCAAAAGAAAAAATCGATTCCAAACATAACGCTTACGTTGAAGAACAGGAATGTTTGGAACAGGAAATTGATAAAAATACAGAAGAGTTCAAAAGCAAAACAACATCCTTGGCGAGTTGTAAGGTGGAACTCTTCAACAAAAATAACGCAAAAGACCCAAAAGCGCATAGGAGGCATTGGTTATGGGAGCGAAATCGTCTTGGAGGTCGTCTTGGAAATTATCTTGATTTTGTCGATACGCTCTTCTTAATCTTATTTATTCTTAGCATCGCGCTTTGTATCGGAAGCATAGTCGGCATTATATTTGCTCTTACAACAGGATGGGCTAGAGCGCAGCTCGGTTTGATTGTATTCGCGTTACTAGTTGGAATAGCCCTTTCGGTTTTTTTTGGTTGTAATTCACTCGGGTATATAACAATACATACAAAAAAAGATTATGAATTTTACTTTGAATATACCCTGCCTAGCAAGATAAAAGAACTCAAGGATTGGCTGTTAAAACAGGAACAGCTTAAAGAAAAGCTTCAACGCCTTCCCGTAGAACACAAAAACGAAACCGTTGCTTTGCAGAATCGTATAAACTCACTTCAAGAATCCAACGCTCCTATCATCACCTATGCTAACGGTATGTACGACGTAGTAGTCAAGGAGTACGGCAGCTTTTTGAGCGTGAGCGATTGGCAGAATCTTGATTACATTATATACCTGTTTGAGACGGGTCGTGCCGACACCTTAAAGGAGTCGCTCATACTTCTTGATGAGATGAAGCGCCACGATATGCTGATGAAGGCTATGGGTCATATCGCAAGCACGATTCGCGCCGGATTCGGCGAGTTGAACTCGACTATGATGAGAGGCTTCTCAATGATGTCGAGCCAGCTGGAGTCGCTGTCAAGCCAAATGGATTCTATCAGATCCGCACAGCAAAATAGCAACGCTCTGCTCGGCGATTTGAGCAAGAAGATGGACGTTTACAGTGCGCTTTGCGCAAAGGCAAACACCACGAGCGAAACTATGATGAAGGACGTCGATTACATAAAAAGCCGCTTAAGCAGATAAAAAACCGATAAACAACGGTGCGCAATTGTTCCCCCTCCGCTCTCAAATGGGTTGTGTAAATAGCCTCCCTCCGGGAGGGAGGGGGACCGCTTGCGGTGGAAGGAGCCCGCGACATTTTAACCTTTTGCCCGTCTAATTGCCAAGAGTTTGTAATGTTTCGCACTCTCCCTCAGTCGCCTACGGCGCCAGCTCCCTCCCGGAGGGAGCCCTTTTTCGTTACACAACAAAAGGACGAAGAGGTGTGGATCTCTTCGTCCTTTAACTATGTCAACTATTTAGTTATATTACTTTCCCTGCTCCTTGAGTGCGGCTCTCTTCTGCGCGGCGAGACGCTTACGCTGAGGAGTGTCAAGCACTACCTTACGGAGTCTGATGCTCTTGGGAGTTACCTCGATAAGCTCGTCATCGGTGATGAACTCGATCGCTTCCTCAAGGGAGAGCTGACGGGGAGTGATGAGGGTGAGCTTTTCGTCCGCACCGGAGGAGCGGATAGCGGTGAGGTGCTTCTCACGGCATACGTTGACCTCGATGTCGTCGGGCTTGGGGTTTTCACCAACGATCATACCCTCGTAAACAGGGGTAGCGGGGCCGATAAAGAGAGGTCCGCGGTCCTGCGACTGGTAAAGACCGTAGGTGGTAGAGGTACCCGTTTCGCTCGCAACGAGGGAGGAGGTGAAGCGAGTCTTGATCTCGCCACGGAATTCCTCATAGCCTGCGAAGATAGTGGAGATAAGTCCCTCTCCGCGAGTGTCGGTAAGAAGCTCGCTTCTGTAACCGAACAGGCAACGGGTGGGAATGGAGTAGAAGAGCTTCTGGCGTGAGCCGTGAAGCTGCATATCAACGAGAGTACCCTTTCTTGCACCGAGCTTTTCCATTACTGCGCCGACGTACATCTCGGGCACGTCAACGATAACGTCCTCGATGGGCTCGCACTTAACGCCGTCGATCTCCTTGTAAAGCACACGGGGGTTGGAGCAGCAAAGCTCGTAGCCCTCACGGCGCATATTCTCAACGAGAATGGAGAGGTGCATCTCACCTCTGCCGGCAACGCGGAAGCTGTCGGTGGTGTCGCCGTCGGTAACGCGCAGAGATACGTCCTTAAGGAGCTCTCTGTAAAGGCGCGCGCGAAGGTGACGGGAGGTAACGAACTTACCCTCCTTGCCTGCGAAGGGAGAGTCGTTTACCGAGAAGGTCATTTCCATAGTGGGCTCGCCGACCTTGACGAACTCGAGCGGCTCGATCATTGCGGGGGAGCAAACGGTGTCACCGATGGAGATATCCTCACAGCCCGAGAAGCAGACGATGTCGCCAACCTTTGCCTCGGTTACGGGAACTCTCTTCAGACCGTCAAACTGATAGATCGAAACGATCTTTGCGGGTCTGGTCTTTGCATCGGGGGTGTGGTAGTTACAAATAGAAACGCCCTGACCCTGCTTGATCATACCGCGCTCGATACGGCCGATACCGATTCTACCAACGAACTCGTTGTAGTCGATTGCGGAAACGAGAAGCTGAAGGGGCTCCTCTTCCTCGCCCTCGGGTGCGGGCATATATTCGATAATGGTATCAAGCAAAGGCTTGAGGTCGGTGCCGGGGGTATGAGGATCGAAAGATGCGGTGCCTGCTCTACCCGAGCAGAAGAGCATAGGAGAGTCGAGCTGCTCGTTGGTTGCGTTAAGCTCAAGAAGAAGCTCAAGCACCTCGTCACCGATCTCGTCAAGGCGAGCGTCGGGGCGGTCGATCTTATTTACAACGACGATAACGCGGTGGTCCATCGCAAGCGCTCTTTCAAGCACGAAGCGAGTCTGGGGCATAGGGCCCTCTGCCGCATCGACGAGAAGGATAACGCCGTTTACCATCTTAAGTATGCGCCCAACCTCGCCGCCGAAGTCAGCGTGGCCGGGGGTATCAACAACGTTGATCTTTACGTCCTTATAGTGAATTGCGGTATTCTTTGCAAGAATGGTAATGCCTCTTTCACGCTCGAGGTCGTTAGAGTCCATTACTCTTTCGGTGGTTTCCTGATTTTCGCGGTAGATACCGCCCTGACGAAGCATTTCGTCAACGAGTGTAGTCTTTCCGTGGTCAACGTGAGCGATAATCGCGATATTTCTAAGATCGGTACGCTTCATTCATTTGTCCTCTGTATTTTTAATATTTTTTCTTAACTATACTATTGTAGCACAAAATGACAAAAAATGCAAATTTTATTTTTTACATATTTTTCAGGTGCTATTCGTGCGTTTTTGGGATATAGCAACAAAAAGGAAATCCCGTCCGAGTCATCCCGGGCGTAGCGCAAGCGGAGCAGTATCTCGGACAGTCGCGGACGCCTGTCCCTACAAAGCCTCCCCTGTGCAAGGGGAGGTGGGACGGGTACGCCGTGACGGAGGGGTTGTAAAAGAAAGGACCCGACGTTTGCGTCAGGGGCTTTAAATTTTGGTTATCCCTCAAGTCG
>JAZRAF010000073.1:0-1244 GCA_045634425.1 Eubacteriales bacterium
GTATTTTTCACTGCTTTGACGGTTATTTCATTGATCTTATTTTTCTTGTGAGTTATACTTTAATCGCTCACAAACCCCACACAAACAAAAACCATTTTTAAAAAACAAATATTTTACCAAATACACATTTTGGAGGAAAAAACAATGGCAGACAAATCTATGGCAGGTCTTAACAGCTTTGAGGCTCAGGTTGAGACCAAGGTTGACACCGCGAAGAAGCTTCGCATCGGTATCATCGGATGCGGATGGATCGCTGACGCTCACATGAACGCTTACAAGAACCAGCCCGACGTTGAGATCGTTGCAGGCGCAGACCTCATCCCCGGCAAGGCTGCAAAGTTCTTCGAAAAGCACGGCATTGAGGGCGCAAAGTCCGATTATGCATCCCACAAGGAAATGCTCGACGACGAAAGCCTCGCTCTCGATGCAGTTTCTATCTGCACCTACAACCGTCAGCACGCAGAGCCCGCTATCTACGCACTCAAGAAGGGCGTAAACGTGCTCCTCGAGAAGCCCTTCACCGTCACCCTCGACGAGGCTGTTGAGGTTATGAAGGCTGAAAAGGAAAGCGGCAAGGTTCTCTCCATCGGCTTCCAGCCCAGACTTGACGCTAATATGCAGATGATCAAGAAGATCTGTCAGTCTGGCGAGCTCGGCGAGATCTACTACATCCAGACCGGTGGCGGACGCCGTCGCGGAATTCCCACCCCCTTCGGAACCACCTTCATCGAGGACAAGACCGCAGGTCTCGGCGCACTCGGCGATATCGGATGCTACTCCCTCGATATGGTTCTCAACGCGATCGGTTATCCCAAGCCCCTCACCGTTTCGGGTTACAAGTCCAATTTCTTCGGCAAGTGCCCCACTTACTCGGGCTACCGCGCTGACAAGAGAGCTGAATATGCAGATCTCTTCGGCGTTGACGATTTCGCAGCAGCATTCGTTCGTCTCGAGGGCGGCATCATCCTCGACTTCCGTATTGCTTGGGCAATGAACATGGACACCCCCGGTGACACCATCATCCTCGGTACCAAGGGCGGTCTCCGCATCCCCTCCACCGAGTGCTGGAACGGCTCGGTTGGCGGACCTATGAAGATCTATCACGAGGTTTGCGGTCAGCAGGTTGAGACCGAGATCCCGATCATCAAGATGAAGGAAGGCCTCTTCGATCTCAAGATCCGTACCTTCCTCGATGCAGTTAAGAACGGCACTCCCGCTCCCGTTCCCTCCTCTCAGATCCTCTA
>JAZRAF010000074.1:0-5321 GCA_045634425.1 Eubacteriales bacterium
GATGGGTCACTCCGAGCGTATCGCAAACGGCCTTTACAAGAACGTCTACGGTGACTACGACATCAAGATGTTCAAGTCTATGGTCAAGTACTTCAAGTAATCAAAACCCAATAAAAAGGTGCAGGGGTATGTCCTCTGCCCCTTTTCTTATGTAACCTCAAAAAATACTTTAACCCAATTATATCACCTCTCGGTCATCTATTCAATAGCAATTTGGCACAAAATTCGCCTTTTGAGCGAAAAAGCAGGGAAGTACCTCGATAAAAATGCGTACCGCACGCTCGCGTTAGTTGACAAAATACCCGAAAAAGTCACTTAACTTCCGAGCAATTATTAACGAGTTGTTAACAATTCGCATATTTAGTTGAAACTTTCGACAAAAGGTGATAGAATACTCCTTGTGAACAAACACTTGTGCCGACGAATGCGAAAAACGCTCGGCTAAAGGAGGTTATCTATGAAGTATTACGTTTTGTACAATCCCCTCGCAGGCAACAAGACCTGTGCTCAGAAGATCGAAAAGCTCAAGGCGCAGTATACCGAGAATGCCGAGTATTGCGATATGACCCAAATATCCGATTACCGCACCTTTCTCGAAAAGCTTGAGGAGGATGACGTCCTCGTCATCTCGGGCGGTGACGGAACCTTGAACCGCTTTGTAAACGACACCGAGGGCATCGAAATAAATAACGAAATTCTCTACTATGCGGCAGGCACCGGCAACGACTTCCTCAACGATATCGAGGGAGCCGACCCCAACGTTCCTTTTTCTGTCCGTAAGTATATAACCAACCTCCCCGTCGTTGAGGTAAACGGCAAAAGCTACCGCTTCTTAAACGGTGTCGGCTACGGCATCGAGGGCTATTGCTGCGAGATGGGTGACAAGATCAGAGAAAGTGACTCTAATAAGCCTATCAACTATACCGCCATCGCTATCAAGGGCGTGCTTTGGGCATTCAAGCCCGCAAACGCAGTCGTAACCGTTGACGGCGTAGAGTACCGCTATAAGAAGGTTTGGATCGCTCCCACTATGAACGGCTGCCGTATGGGCGGCGGTATGAAGATCGCCCCCGATCAGGATAGACTCGGCGAAGATCACTCCGTTACCACCGTCGTTTGGCACGGCACTTGCAGGATCAGAACCCTTATGGCATTCCCCGGAATCTTCGAGGGCAAGCACGTTAAGCATAAGTTTATAAAGGTACATAAAGGACACGAGATCAAGGTCGAGTTTGACCGCCCCACCGCTCTTCAGGTAGACGGTGAGACCATCAGCGGCGTTACCTCCTACTCCGTCCACGCATAAAGCAAAAAAAGAGAGAACCTCGTGTTCTCTCTTTTTTTATTTTTCGGCAAGTGTGCCTTGCCTGTATCCAAGCGATTGCATCTTTTCCATAAGCCTGTCGATAACGATAGTTTTGTCCGAATTCCACTCGGGTGCGACAAGCATTCCCTTGGGACAGTCACCTGTCAAGCGATGTATGACAACGTCCTCGGGCATTCTTGCCACTGCATACGCCGCCGCCTCGCAATATTCGTCGAAGGTAGGGGGCGTGTAACGTTTTTCAAGGTATAAATGCTCAAGCTCCGTGCCCTTCATAACGTATATCGAGTGTATTTTCAGTCCAAAAACAGGGAAGCGTGCCACGAAGTCGGCGGTGTGCTTCATATCCTCAACGCTCTCGCCCGGCAGACCCATCATTATGTGCACGACCGTCTTAAGTCCGTATTTTTCAAGCAGCTCCATCGCACGCACGAAAACCTCGGTCTTATAGCCTCGGTTTATTATCTCGGCGGTCACATCGCTCGCCGTCTGAAGTCCAAGCTCCACCCACACCTCGCGCTCACGTGCATACTCGGCAAGAAGCGCACACACGTCCTCGTCAATACAGTCGGGGCGCGTGCCTATCGCAAGCACCTTTATTCTGTCGTCTATAAGGGCGGCGTCATACCTCTCGCGCAGCACCTCGATTGGGGCGTACGTGTTGGTGAAATTTTGGAAATAGGCAACAAAAACGTCACCCGTATTCGATTTTTTGAGCCTATTTCGTACCTGCTCGCTTATCGAAGCGGTGGGATCTATGTGCTCACCTGCGCCGCGCTCGCCGCAAAAAATACAGCCGCCAACGCCGCATCTGCCGTCACGGTTAGGACAAGTAAAGCCGCCGTCGATACATATCTTGTCAAGCCTTTTGCCGTATCTTTCTCTGAGATACGAGCTTAAGTTGCGGTAAAGCGTCACACCCACCTCCTCTTTTTCGTTTTCTTTGATTGTATCACATTTTTCTCGTCTTTTCAATCTTTTTCGTATATTCTCCCGAAAAAAGAAAAAGATAATCCCAGCATCAACCTTTTAAAAGGAGAGAAAAAATGAAGGATAAAAAGCAAACCACCGAAAACCGCGTAGAGATCCCTAACGGCCGCCCCACGGGCGACAACGTGTCTATCCCCGGCATCAACACCCCCGGCATCGAGCTTCCCGCATTTAATCCCCCCGTGCCAAACCGCGCCTGGACCGCAATGCGTAACGGTGTCGACATCGATGCCTTAAGCCCCGAGGAGCGCCGCGACCTTTACCTTGGCAGGGATAATATTTGATCTTTTGGCAATAGGGAATGCATACTCCCTATTGCTTTTTTAAAATAATAGGAGTATAATAGGGTGAAAAGCTTTTTTAAGGAGAAACCGCAATGATAAGAGAAAGAATTTCGATCAACCCCGCCGACTCCGCCGCTTGGCTTGAAGCGATGTTCGAGCCCTCGGACACTCCGCGCCCTGCGATGCTCATTATTCCCGGCGGTGGCTACGCCCACGTCTGCTACGACCGCGAGGGCTGGGATATCGGTGATGCGTTTATGAAGCACGGTATGAATTGCTTCGTCCTCAAATACCGCGTAGGCCCTGAGTATAAGTATCCCGAGCACCTTATCGACGCCGCCCTGTCAATGGATTACATAAGGAAAAATGCGGCTAAATATTCGATCGATCCCAATCGCGTCTACACCGTCGGCTTCTCCGCGGGCGGCCACCTCGTCGGCCTTATTTCCACCAAGCACCGTGAGGCTGAAAAGCTCCTCGGACTCCCCGAAAACGCGACACGCCCCTCGGGCTCTATCTATTGCTACCCCGTTGTAAGCAGCTTTTGCCCAACCCACGGCGGCTCCTTCTACAACCTCACGGGCAAGCAGCTTTCCGACCTTACTCCCGAGGAGGCAAACTTCTATTCGATCGACACTAACGTAACCCCCGATACTCCCCCTGCATTCATCTGGCACACCGCCGCCGATCAGGCAGTTCCCGTGCTTAACTCCCTCCGTCTTGCCGAGGCGTATATAAAGGCAGGCGTGCCCGTATCGCTTCAGATATTCCCCTACGGACCGCACGGTATCTCCCTCGCAACCGAAAAGACCTGGAATGAAAATCCCGACTTCATTCAGCCCCTTGCACAGGGCTGGGTCGATGCCGCCGCCGATTTCTTAAAGACTATCGGTTAATTTTCTATTGACTTTTCACGCGCGATAGTTTATAATATACTGAGAATTTAATAAAAGAAAGGGACACCTAAAATGGAAAGAACCTATATAAAGGACGTGACCCCCGGCATTTGCAAGGTCTCCGGCTTCGTTGAAAACTTCCGCAACAAGAAGACTATGGCATTCATCGTAGTTAAGGACATCACCGGCAAGCTTCAGGTTACGATAGAAAAGGAAAAGCACCCCGAATTCACCGAAATGCTTGATATTCTCACCCCTCAGTCTGTTGTGACCTTCGAGGGCGAGGTAGTTGCAAGCGAGTACGTAAAGCTCGGCGGTAAGGAAATGTACCCCAGCACTATGAAGATCGAGTCTATCGCTGAGGCAATGCCCATCAAGGACGACTCTGATATCGACGTAAAGATGGACTACCGTTGGATAGACCTTCGCCGTGATCAGAACCGCCTTATGATCCAGCTTCAGACCACCCTCACCGCAGCTATGCGTGTGTTCCTCATCGACCGTAACTTCGTTGAGATCCACACCCCCAAGCTTATCGCAGCAGCGAGTGAGTCGGGCTCCGACGTTTTCGCGGTAAAGTATTTCGATACCACCGCATACCTCGCACAGTCGCCTCAGTTCTATAAGCAGATGGCTATGGCAGCAGGCCTTGAGCGCATATTCGAGACCGGCCCCGTATTCAGAGCAGAGAAGTCCTACACCAACAAGCACGCAACCGAGTTCTCCGGCTTCGACCTTGAGTTCTCCTACATCGAGAGCTTTGAGGACGTTATGAAGATCGAGGAAGAGATCCTCGCTTATGCATTTGAGAAGATCGCAGCAGCACACGGCGAGGAGATCAAGGCGCTTGGCTTTGACGAGGTAATCGTTCCCAAGCTTCCTTTCCCCAGAATGAAGCTCGCTGACGTTTATGCTGAGCTTGAGGCACGCTACGGCTACACCGTTCCCGATGAGCTTAAGGGCGACCTTACCACCGAGGCTGAGCGTATGTGCCGTCAGCTCGCTAAGGATATGTTCGATCACGAGTTCCTCTTCGTTACCGACTACGACGCAAAGGAAAGAGCGTTCTATCATATGAGAGACGAGCGCGGCATCCCCTGCGGCTACGACCTTATCTGGCGCGGCGTTGAGATCACCACCGGTGCACAGCGTGAGCACAGATACGAGCAGCTTAAGCCCCGGCCAGCAGAGAAGGGACTTGAAGAGGACGTTAAGTTCTACCTCGAGTTCTTCAAGTACGGTTGCCCCCCTCACGGCGGCTTCGGTCTTGGTATCGACAGACTTACTATGCTCTTCCTTAACCTCTCCATCAAGGAAGTTCAGTTCCTCTTCAGAGGTCCTAACAGACTCACTCCGTAATCGAAATCCCCATAAAAATATAACATTTCAACCATTAAGGAGCAAAAAACACTATGAAAATAGCACTTATAAACGAAAACAGCCAGGCAGCAAAGAATGCCCTTATCTGCGATACTCTTAAAAAGGTTGTAGAGCCCCTCGGTCACGAGGTACATAACTACGGTATGTACTCTGCAGAGGACAAGGAGCAGCTCACCTACGTTCAGATCGGTATCCTCGCTGCAACTCTTCTTAACTCCGGCGCTTGCGATCTTGTAATTACTGGCTGCGGTACCGGTGAGGGCGCAATGCTTGCATGTAACTCTTTCCCCGGTGTTCTTTGCGGTCACGTAGTTGATCCCACCGACGCATATCAGTTCACTCAGGTTAACAACGGTAACGCTATCTCCATGCCTTTTGCAAAGGGCTGGGGTTGGGGCTGCGAGCTTAACCTTCAGTACGTTTTCGAGAAGCTCTACGTATCCGAGT
>JAZRAF010000075.1:0-1982 GCA_045634425.1 Eubacteriales bacterium
CTCCATTCGTGTTGATCGTGTTGGCAGAAACAGCGAAAGCATTATGAACCCTGCGCTGACAATCCTACTCACGGTACAACCGAACGTGCTTTCCGAGGTTATGCAAAATGGTACTTTCCGAGGCAGAGGTCTTACGGCAAGATTCCTTTACTGTATGCCCACCTCGCTTGTAGGCAGACGCCGATTCCACACCCTGCCCATTCCACAAGAAGCGAGTTCTGCTTATGAGCGGCTTATCAAAAATCTCTTGGAAGATGAGCAATCGGAAACCCCGGAAATGATAACGCTTTCTGCGGAAGCCGAGGCGTTGCTTGAAGCCTTCTCTAACGAGGTGGAAGGCAAGCTCAAAACCGAGTATGCGGACATTGCCGATTGGGCGGGTAAGCTCGTGGGCGGTGTTTTGCGAATCGCAGGCATTCTGTGCCGAGCCTCGGTTATGCGTTGCTACGATTTCCTTGCCGTAAATGATGAGCTTATCGTTTCCGAGGACATTATGCAAAATGCCATTATGATCGGCAGATATTTTGCGGAGCATTCCAAGGCAGCATTCTCACGTATGGGTGTGGACGAGCGTATGAAGCAAAGCAAATATGTACTGTCGGCAATCGTCAAAAACGGTCTTGCAGAGTTCAGTCGCCGTGACATAATGCGTCTCTGCCGTAGTTTCAAAACAGCCGAGGAACTTCAGCCGATCCTCAACCACCTCACCGAATATGGCTACATTGCCCCCAAAGGTGATGACGCCAAGTTCGTCAAAGGCAGACCAATGGGACAAATCTATCTCGTTAACCCATGCGTCCATCAAAACGCATCGTGAAATACGAATTATGTCCTTTTTGTCCTTTGTCCCTATAGCGTAAAAACACAAAAATATATAGAAATAATAATCGTTAAATTACTGCTGTTATTATTCCTATGATGATAGGCGTTGTAATTTATACGCTTATGGGACGCGTGACAAAAAGGACAAAAATCAAGAAAGGAGGAAAACCATATGAGCAGATGTGATGTTAAGCAAAATGCCCTTTGTAAAAGCCTTGGCCCCGACTATCGCATTCTTTGCATCGACCTTGAGCGTTGTATTTATCGTGATTTCGGTAACAGCTTTGACGTTGAAATCAGTGGGACTCACACAACGAGTAACCGTAAAACCGCTACCGTTTATCTTTGGTATGTACCCGAAAAGATAACGGTCAAGCGCGTTAGCGGTGTCAAGCAGAGTGAGATCGGAAAGGTCGTGGACGAGCTGTATCAGTTCAGCCAAGAGCTTTTGCGAAAAGGAATCACCGACAGAGATACTTTATGGGCAATCCGTCGCACAGCATCTTCGTGACCCCGCCTAGGGGCCTATACATCTCTGTGCCAAAAGGTATGCGAAGCGGTCACGGCCCGTTACGCTAATTTTCGGCGATATCAAACACAAAAAACCAAAAAATCAAACAAACAGGAGGAATTCTATGTCAAAAGACGGAACTAATCGTGGCGGTTCTCGTCCCGGTGCCGGCAGAAAACCTAAAGGTATCGCGGAAAAAATCGCCAACGGCAATCCGGGCGGCAGAAAACTGACCGTCCTTGACTTCGGTGACGGCATTACCAACCTTGAAGGTTGCGATATGCCTCCCGTAAAAGAATATCTGAAGGCAAAGCAGAAGGATGGTCGCACCACCTGCGCCGAGGATATTTTCAAAGAAACATGGGAGTGGCTTCACGAGCGTAATTGCGACAAGCTCGTCCCCACACAGCAAATCGAGGCATACGCTATGTCCGTGGCACGTTGGATACAGTGTGAAGAAGCGGTATCCGAGTTCGGCTTCCTTGCGAAAAAGCCAACGGGTACGGTCACATCTTCGCCCTATGTCACGATGAGCCGTGAATATATGAAGCAAGCCAACACCGCTTGGTATCAAATTTTTCAGGTGGTGAAGGAAAATTGTTCTGTGGAGTTTAGTGGTCCCACTCCGCAGGATGACGTTATGGAGCGT
>JAZRAF010000076.1:0-1100 GCA_045634425.1 Eubacteriales bacterium
TTCTGCTCTTCGTCCTCGATCCAGCGCTGGAGAGTCTGGATGACACGAGCGCCCTTAGGCAGCAGGATGGGCAGACCCTGGCCGATTTCTTCCACGGTGGTGAAGAATTCCAGTTCACGACCCAGCTTGTTGTGGTCACGCTTCAGAGCTTCTGCCTGAGCTTCCAGATAAGCATCCAGCTCGTCCTTGGAGGGGAAGCCGATGCCGTAAATACGCTGCAGCATCTTGCGGTTGCTGTCGCCACGCCAGTAAGCGCCGCAGGACTTGGTCAGCTTAAAGCCGTTGTGACGGACTCTGCCGGTATGATCCAGGTGAGGACCGGCGCAAAGATCCGTAAATTCACCCTGGGTATAGAAGCTGATAACAGCGTCCTCGGGCAGCTCCTCGATCAGCTGCACCTTGTAAGGCTCGTTCTTCTCGGTCATGTACGCGATTGCCTGCTCGCGGGGCAGCTCAAAACGCTCGATCTTGTGGTTTTCCTTGACGATCTTCTTCATCTCGTCCTCAATCTTTTTGAGGATATCGGGAGAGAAGGCAACCTCGGAATCAAAGTCATAGTAAAAGCCGTTATCGATTGCGGGACCAATGGTCAGCTTGGTCTCGGGGTAGAGTCTTTTCACAGCCTGCGCCAGAATGTGAGATGCGGTGTGACGGAATACGTGCTTGCCGTCTTCTTGTGCAAAGCTGAGCAGCTCAACGTCCGCATCTGCTTCCACAAGATTCGTCAGAGCGCCTACCTCGCCGTTAACCTTGGCAGCGATAATGCTGCGGTCGATCAGCTCTGCCTCTCTTGCAGCGTCGTACACCGTAATAGGGGCTTCGTATTCGCAAATTTTTGCGCCGAAATTGATTTTCATGTCGGTTTCTCCTTGTATGATTAGAAATGTTTTTTTATAAAAAATAACCCCGATACAGCATATGCCGTATCGGGGTGTGGATTACAAAAAATCCGCACGGTTCCACCCGAAAGTTTCACTCGTTTGGTATGCAATTTTACGTGCAAGTGGTACCCTTGATGCCATCGGCGTACCCTCTCACCACACGGGCACTCTCTGTAGACGATTTTGCAACAAGGACAAGACGGATCGTAGCCATGTCGT
>JAZRAF010000077.1:0-5606 GCA_045634425.1 Eubacteriales bacterium
GACCTCTTTTTTTGATGGAGACAACTGGGTTTTGGTGCGATGCATCAATATACCTGTACTCACCACTGAAAAGCAAGCTTTTCGATTGTATCGTTTGGTATGCGAACCAAATTCACATTCTGTGGGCCGGTCCCTCTTGTGCCTCCTTCAAAAGCGCAAAAGGAGCTACCTCAAGGTGCTCCTTTTGCGTTTTGGTGGAGACAACTGGACTCGAACCAGTGACCCCTTGCATGTCAAGCAAGTACTCTAACCAACTGAGCTATGCTTCCGTAGGGTACGGTTGATATTATACACAACTTTCGGGCGTTTGTCAAGATGATTTTGAAATAAAAAATCTAACAAGATACAATGAAAGTCCGGACGGCGTGGGGCGGCAAACGCCGGCGGCGCGGCCACGCAAAAAAAGCAGAGCGCTCAGCGCGATGCTCACCCTGCGGGGTGTCGATGCCGAATGCACTGCTTTTGCGTGTTATTTGTATTATTTAGCCTTCTTTTTGCGAATGATAACGAATGCCGCAGCGCCTGCCGCGATGGCAACGCCGCCGACGATTATAACGGTCGGGTTGTTTCCCTTGGGTGCTTCGTCCTTGGGCATCTCGGCGTTACAGCCGTCGCAAAGTCCGTCAGAGTCAGCATCCTTATGCGGCTCGGTTTCGTTGATTACGGCAAGACAAACGGAGCAGGTCGACTTGTGTGAGTCCGTTGCACCCGTGCTCTCGATTTCGGGCGTGTGCCCGAGAGGCTGGCCCTCGGTTGCGCCGCAAGAGGTGCAGGTCTTGGCCTTGGTGCAGGTCGCATCGGCAAAGGTGTGCTCCTTGTCACCCTGAACGAGAGTCTTGCAGGTCAGGCAGAGTATCTTCGCGCAGGTGTTGGTGTTCACCGCGTGGCCGCGTGCCTCGCCCTCGGTGGTGCCGCAGGAGGTGCAGGTCTTAGGCTCGGTGCAGGTTGCCGCAGTAAAGGAGTGTGACTTGGTGGATGAAACTATCTGATTACAGCGTGTGCATTCGGTGGCTAGACAGGTCGAGTTGTCGTTATTGTGTCCAAGCGGATTTCCCGTCGTGACACCGCAGTCGCGGCAGGTCTTAGGCTCGGTACAGGTTGCGGGGATATAGTCGTGTATTGCGGTGTTTCCCGAGGTCTTGCCGCATACGGTACAGGTCTTGGGTGTGGTACAGGTCGCATCGGTGTAATCGTGGCCGAGCGCCTCGCCCTCGGTAGCCTGACAAAGCGTGCAGGTCTTAGGCTCGGTGCAGGTCGCATCTGCAAAATCGTGTGTCAGGGTAGTACCGGTGGTAAAGCCGCATACCTTGCAGGTTGCGGGAGCGCTGCAGGTGGGGTCTCTGTAATCGTGGGGAAGGGTCTCGGCGTTCTGCTCCTCGGTGTAGAGCATAAGCTCCTCGCCGTTGGGAACGATCTCAACTCTTGCATAACGCTTCGAGCCCTCGGCGAAGGTGTCGACACTCTTCTGTACGCATCCGTCGAGGTAATACACCTTGCTGCAGTTAGCGTCAACCTCGACCTTTACGGTGAGGGGCTGATTGAAAACGCTCTCGTCAAGGCTAAGCCCGTCCTGTGTCTTGTCCGCGAGGGTCGCGGTAAGGGAGATATTTCCGCCTACCTTCTTTGCACTCAGCGTGGTGTTCTGTCTTTCTCTTACGTACTTGATGGCCTCGGAGTAGGTCGCAACCCAAACCTTGCCCTCGTCGCGCAAGGATGCGATGTATGCAAACATTTTGTTGGCTACTGCGTATGACATATCGGTTCCGGCAACGTCACCAACTCGGTGAGTCAAGGGAATGTACCAGCCGTTAGCGGCCTTGTCAATGTCGGACTTCACCATCTCCCATTGCTCGTCATCGGTAAAGCTGCCGTACATATTTCTTAAGCGGTAGGTTGCAGGCGCGTACATTGCTGCCCAGCTGCCATATGAGTTGGTGAATCCGGGGTCAAGGGTCTGCACGCCGGCGGCGTTGGTACGCATAGCGTAGTAATACTGCTTTGCATAATCGGTGGCGGCGTTGTCCATCGTACCGTGGGGAATAGCGAACGAGAGAATGTCATACTCGGGAAACATAGACTCGATAAGGGTCTTTGCCTGGGCGATCTCGGTGTAATAAGTAGTGCTCGCGGTCGATGAGGGGAGGTCTGAGAGCCTTATGTGGTTCATCGAGTGTGACTGAGGCTCAAGTCTGCCGCCGGCAAAGAGCTGATTGCCGGTGCTTGAGGTCAAATAATATCCCGTTGTATCGGTGCTTGAATTGCTACCGATGATCATTAGAGATCCCTTGAGGTTGTATTTTGCAAACAGCTCGTTCAAGAGAACTGCAGTTTCATAGTATCCGTCATCAAAGGTCATTGATACTATTCCGCTTGCGCCGCCGTAAACGTTGTCTATCTGTGCGTTTACCGTCGCGGTGTCTGCCGCCGAGGCAAATACGGTGAGCTGACAGAGCATAAGCGCGCACGTTAAAAGTACAATTAAGAGCTTTTTCATAATACTACGTCTCCGTGTCTTTTTATTTTAGCATAAATATTTTAACATTTTAAAAGCGAAGTTGTCAATACGCAGGAATATTTTTCTCCACCTTGGGAAAAATAAGGAAAAAGTGGGGGTGGCAGGGAAGTGGATAACGAGCTTGATAGGCGATACGGACCTCTTATGGCGGTCTGTATGGTTGTGGGAATAGTGATCGGATCGGGCGTTTTTCTTAAGACGGTCGACGTTTTACGTAACACGGGTGGCAGCTTCGCCCTCGGTGTGGTCGCTTGGATTGTCGGCGGTGTCGTAATGATGCTCTGCGCCTATACCTTCTCGGGGCTTGCAACGCGCTATGAGCGCGCAGGGGGCGTTATCGATTATTCCGAGACCCTCGTCGGCGAGAAATACGCCTATTTCGTGGGCTGGTTTTTGGCTGCGGTCTACTATCCGTCGATGGCTTCGGTCGTTGCGTGGAGTGCGGCGAGGTACACCCTCGTCCTTTTTGGCAGCACCGACTCCGCAGGCGGGCTTTGTATAGCGCTTGCGGCGCTGTATATGGTGATTTCGTATGCAATAAACGTCCTCTCGCCTCGCATCGCAGGGCGCTTGCAGGTCGGCACGACCGCAGTTAAGCTTGTTCCGCTTGTCGTTATGGCTCTCGTTGGCACGGCTTTCGGACTCGTGCGCGGTGGCGGCTCGTCCGCCGCGCCATTTTCCGTGGCTACGGGGACGGGCGGTGTTTTCGGTGCGGTGGTGTCGGCGGCATTTGCCTACGAGGGATGGATCATCGCCACATCGATAAATGCCGAGATCCGCAACTCCAAGCGCAACCTGCCGCGCGCCCTGATTTTCGGCACTTTGGCAATAATTTTGGTATACGTTCTCTTTTTTATCGGCCTTTCGGGTGCCGCAAGCGCCGATGAATTGATCAAATTCGGTGTCACTCGCGCATTCGTCAACCTCTTTGGCAGGGCAGGGGGCACGGCGCTTAATGCGCTTATCGTCGTCTCCTGTCTTGGCACGCTAAACGGCTTGATGCTCGCATCTACCCGTGCGATGTATGCCATCGCCGTCCGCGGTCGCGGCCCCTCTGGTCCGCTCTTTTGTGAGGTCTCGCACGGCTCGAATATGCCTGTGAACTCGGGGGTGGTCGGCCTTTTGGTGACTGTCGCGTGGTTTTTCTACTACTACGGCGCAAATGTTGCGCCGGGCGGCTCGATTTTTGGGCTTTTCAGCTTCGATTCGTCCGAGCTGCCTATCGTGACCGTCTATGCGATGTATATACCGATATTTGTTGCCCTGATAATCAAGGACGGCCGCCGCTCGGTTTTTAAAAATGCGGTGATGCCCTCACTCGCCGTGGTGGCCGCCGCCTTTATGGTGTTTGCGGCAGTCTATGCCCACGGAATCCTGCCTTACCGCACGGCGGCCACGGAGGGGCGCTTTGCTCTCCCCATACTCTTTTACGGTGTTATCCTTGCCTTGATCATGGCGCTCGGTGCGCTCTTTTATAGTCCGCGCGAGCAAGCTATCGAAAACGGCTCAAAACCGCACAGGTGCGACCCCGTGTAAAGTTTTTGGCAGTGAAATGCGCAAAATATCCGCAATTTCACAAAAAATCCACGCCCCGTGGGTTGATTTTGTCATTCCTTTATAATATAATACTGTTGTAAAATGTAAAAGAAAGGATTTCTCCTATGGATCAGATCAAGGTAGGTCACTTTATAAGGGAGCTGCGCCTCGAGCGCGGACTCAAGCAGCGCGAGCTGGCCGAGCAACTTGGCGTTGCCGACAAGACGGTATCTAAATGGGAATGCGGCAACGGCCTGCCCGAGGTCGCCCTTATGATGCCCCTTTGCACCATTCTCGGCATCAGCGTAAACGAGCTCCTCTCTGGCGAGCGCCTCGCGGACGAAAGCTACCGTGACCGCGCCGAGGAGAATATCGTAAATATAATGAAGGAATACCAGGGCGCGAGGAAAAATCACGCGCT
Organism: Eubacteriales bacterium; assembly: GCA_045634425.1. Lineage (GTDB taxonomy): Bacteria > Bacillota > Clostridia > Oscillospirales > CAG-272 > UBA1740. Next base: position 4,473 of record JAZRAF010000077.1, read on the forward strand.
TTCAAACGTTGTGGCGCTCCTTGGTATCTTCGCGGGCTTCGCCCATATTTTTACCGCCGCCTTTGTCGAGATGGACACCTGGATCAGAATTCTTCTGATCTCGATAGGCTTCATCACTTTGCTTGGCTGCGTTTTCGTCGCCTGCGCCCTCGACAGTGATGCCGGCTCCTTCGTTTGTCCCACCTGCGGCAAGCACATTGTGCCCACCACCGCGCAGTACATCAACGCTCCGCACACTGGCAAAAAGCGCTATCTTTTCTGCCCCGACTGCGGCAAGCGCCGCTGGTGCAAAAAGCACCTCCCAAAGCTTGATAAATAACAAAAACGCCCCAGCCACGCCAAAGATACCCTCTTTTTCAGAGCTTAACAAACGGCGGCAAAGGGGCGTTTTCTTTACTGCTTGAAAATTTTTTCAATTATTTTTAAAAAACACTTGACAAACTCGAAAACTTTTGATATAATAGTTGAGCGTCAGTCGGAAGGTTAGCTCAGTTGGGAGAGCATCTGCCTTACAAGCAGAGGGTCACAGGTTCGAGCCCTGTACTTTCCACCAAGGCTTTAGCAATAAGGCCAAATGACCTGAAAAGGTCTTTTATCGGGAATGGCTTGGTAGCTCAGTTGGTTAGAGCGCTAGCCTGTCACGCTAGAGGTCGTGGGTTCGAGCCCCATCCGAGTCGCCATCCCGATATGCCTCTGTAGCTCAGTTGGTAGAGCAGGGGACTGAAAATCCCCGTGTCGTTGGTTCGATTCCGACCGGAGGCACCATTCCGCGGATTTAGCTCATTTGGTAGTGCGCCACCTTGCCAAGGTGGAGGTGGCGGGTTCGAGCCCCGTAATCCGCTCCATTCATGGGCACGAGTTATCGTGCCCATTTTTCTTTCAGAACGCCAAAGCGATGCTCCAGCTCAGGAGTAGCAAGACGGAGGCATTCTGAATATCATACGGAAAAGAGGAAGTTTTTCACTTCCCCGTTTCCGAACTGAATACGGCGCCATAGCCAAGCGGTAAGGCAAAGGTCTGCAACACCTCTATCCCCGGTCCGATTCCGGGTGGCCCCTCCAAGAGAACAGTCAAAATCGCAAGATTTTGGCTGTTTTTTTGTTGTTTTCACCCTTTTAAATGCCTTTTATCAAG
>JAZRAF010000078.1:0-5603 GCA_045634425.1 Eubacteriales bacterium
CCTTTTTCAGAGCTATTTTTACTAGCTTATCTTACTTAATTACTTGTTTGTACTTTGTCAATTCAAAGTGTTTTAACGAGATCTTTCGCACTTTTCAGTGCTTGAAAAATTTCAATGTTGTTCAATTTTCAATGATCAAAATGTGCCTCTCTCCTGAAAGGCGCTCAATTATTATACATCAAATGTTAGTATTTGTCAATAGCAAATTTAATTATTTTTTCAAAATTTTTGCGATTTTTGCATTTTTGTAGAATAATCACATACTTCCCGCGCCAAATTATCGCCAAAAGGTGAAAATGGCACAAGCCACGACGCTCCTTACGCACGTGCGTGTATGCGTGTGATATATATTATAATGAAGAAAACCGTTTTTACCATTATCACCCTTAAAAACAAAGCCATATAATTTTAATAGTTAAGTATTGACAAGAATTATCGGCATATGATATACTCTAGACACAAAGGCATTAAAAAATTCAACACGTCAAACATTGACAGAATGGAGCTTGATATGACTTTATACGAAGAGATCTATTTTGACATCACTATCGAAGGCAAAAAGAGCGACATTAAGCGCTTGGAAAAGTTCCTGCTTGGCGGCGGTTGTGATGATTTCTTTGAGGTGCATCCCGAGCACATAAGCTACGCTGATGAGTTTGTAGAATCAGACGAGTCGGCGAACGTAAGAATGTTCTTTTCAGACGACCTCGGTATCGAGCTTGAAGAGCTTGACACCGACGAATTTCTCGAGGTGCTTTGCCGTGCGGCGGCGTCCCTCGACCTCACAGGTCATATATACGACATCAACGACGATGAGTACAGCTTCCGCAGCGAGGCGGGCAGCAGTGACTTCTACAACTCGAAGAACGTGCGCATTTTCAACGACGAGCTTGATGATGCGGCACGCAGCGAAGAAGTAGACGACGAGGACTGATAAGTATAAAAACATCACACGGGTTGCCGCTTTTTAACAACGGCAGCCCTATTTTGAGGAAAGGAGAAGAAAGTGGAGATCAAGCTTTCAAACAGCTTTTCGTACGGCAGGCTATTCAGATTTGCGATGCCGTCGGTGATAATGATGCTGTTTTCATCGATATACGGCGTAGTTGACGGACTGTTTGTATCCAACTTCGTCGGCAAGACCGAGTTTGCGGCGATCAACCTGTTGATGCCGGTCTTGATGATCATCGGTGCGTTCGGTTTTATGATCGGCGCGGGCGGTACGGCCGTCGTTTCGAAGACGCTTGGCGAGGGCGACGAGAAGCTTGCCAACCGCTATTTTTCCCTTTTCGTTTACCTGATCATCGCGGTGGGTGCATCAATGTCACTGCTCGGCATTGTCTTTATCCGCCCGCTTTCGATGATGCTTGGCGCGGAGGGTGCGATGCTCGATGCCTGCATACGCTACGGCAGGATCGTGCTTGCAGCGATGCCCTTCTTTATGCTTCAAAACCTTTTCCAAAGCTTTATGATAGTCGCGGAAAGACCCAAGCTCGGCCTTGCGATCACGGTTTGCGCCGGCGTGACCAACATGGTACTCGATGCACTCTTGATACTCGTAATTCCGCTCGGACTTGAGGGCGCGGCACTTGCGACCTCGATGAGCCAGATGGTCGGTGGCGTTATCCCCGTCATATATTTCGCAAGCAAAAATTCAAGCCAGCTTTCCCTCACGAGGACTACATTCTACGGCAAGGCGTTTATCCGCGCCGTTGCGAACGGCTCATCCGAGCTGATGAGCAACATCTCGATGTCTATCGTTACCATCATCTACAACTTCCAGCTTATGCGCCTTATCGGCGAGGACGGCGTTGCAGCAAACGGCATCATTATGTACGTCGCATTTATCTTTATCGCGATGTTCCTCGGCTTTGCGGTCGGCACTGCGCCGATCATTGGATACCACTACGGTGCGAAGAACACCGACGAGCTCGGCAGCCTTCTCAGAAAGGGCTCAACGATAATGCTTGGCGCAGGCCTTATAATGTCGGTCGTGTCGATAGCTTTGGCGCATCCTTTGTCGATGATTTTTGCCGGATATGACCCCGAGCTTGTCGAAATTACGGCAAATGGCCTCAAAATTCACTCAACGTCCTTCGTTTTTGCGAGCCTCGGTATCTTTGGCTCGTCATATTTCACCGCTCTCAACAACGGCCTTATCTCGGCGATCATCTCTTTTACAAGAACGCTTGTGTTCCAGGTTGGAGCGCTTCTCTTGCTCCCCATTTTCTTGGATCTCAACGGCGTTTGGCTTGCGACACCCGTGTCCGAGGTGCTCTCACTGATACTGACCGTGATCCTTTTTATTGCCAACCGCAAGAAATATAAATACTTCTAAAACCACCGAAAGGAGGACGACAATATGCTCGAAAAACTCAAAAAATTTGACTGGGGATACGTAGTCATCTCCCTTGCCCTTTGCATTATGGGTGTATTTCTTATCGCCCTCAACAACACGCTTAAGGCTATGGCTATCACCGTTGGTTGTATAGTCGTGGCAGGCGGTATTGCGCTTGGCGTGCTTGCGCTTATGGACAAGCGCCGCAGCATCGGCTTTGCATTCAAGATATTCTTCTCGGTATCCTGCCTCGTTGCGGGAATCCTCACCCTGATATTCAACGAAAACGCCGCCGACGTTATCATCGCGGTGCTTGCGCTTTTGCTTATAATCGACGCATCCTTCAAGCTTAACACGACGATAATGTCGAAAAGATATCTCATTCCCCTTTGGTGGGTGGAGCTTGCGCTTTGCGTCGCAACAATCGTAATTTCCTTCATTATGATAAGATTCACGCCCGAAAACATTTCCGTGGCGTCGGTGATGCTTGGCATCGCGTTTATCATCGATGCGATAGCAAATATCGCATCCCCCTTCTTTATCTTCGTTTACCGCGAGCGCCAGAGGAGCGAGTCCTACGCCGAGATAAAAGCAGAGCTTGACGAGAAAGAGGAAAAATAACTTTAAAAAATCCCGAGGCTCTTTCGGGATTTTTTTGATATTTTCTCAAAAAATGTAACCTTTGCCACCAAAATCCTGTCATTTATGGTGAAGGCGCCAAAATTTTGCAATAGGAGGTGTTGAGTATGGACGACCGTGCCATTATTGATCTTTATTTCGCACGCTCGGAAAGGGCGATAAGCGAAACGGACAAAAAATACGGACGTTACTGCCGATATATAGCAACCAACATACTGCACTCGGACACAGAGGCCGAGGAATGCGTGGACGATGCATATATGAACACATGGTCTGCAATACCGCCTGCAAAGCCCTATTCCCTCCGCACCTTTGTGGGTAGGATCACACGAAACCTCGCACTTAACCGCTACGAGCACAAGCGCGCACAAAAGAGGTACGCGGGAATTGACAGCGCACTTGACGAGATCGAGGAACTTATCTCAGCGCCCGAGGAAAGCCTTGTTGACACGATGGCGCTTCGCGATGGGCTGAATGAGTTTCTCGGCACGCTTAACCGCAAGGCAAGGATCATCTTTGTCAAGAGGTATTGGTACCTCGCATCTATCAAGGACATCGCCACCGAAATTGGCGCGAGCGAGAGCAGTATAAAGGTATCCCTGCACCGCACAAGATGCGAGCTTAAAGAATTTTTAGAGAAAAAAGGAATAACGATATGAAAAGAGACGACATTTTAAGAGCCGTCGGCGAAATTGACGACGAATATATCGCCGAGGCCGCACCCGTGCGAAAAAATCGCTTCACGGGACTGACCAAATTTGCCGCAATCGCGGCCTGCTTTGCAATAATTTTCACCTCGCTCGGGCTTTATCTTTTCCTGCCCGGTGACATTTTCACTCACGATTTGACCAAGTACGACGGCAGTGAATATTACGAGATAATAACAAGGATAGACCCCTTTTTCAGAAGAGGACCGTCAACGAATTTTGATGAATTTTTTGGCGCGAAGGCAGAGGATGACGGTCTTGTTTTTGAGCCGACAGCCGGCGACACCGCCAACGACGTAAACAATTCCGAGTACGTCGAGGTGACAGACAACCAGGTTGCGGGCGTAATCGAGGGCGACCTTATTAAGCGCTCGGAGTCGCACATATACTATCTTTCGGACGAGGTTCTTTACGTCTACTTGGTAGAGGGCGAGGAATCTAAGCTTGCGGGTAGCTTCAAGATCGATAAGCCTAACGGCGCGCAGTTTGTATATTCATACAAGCAGGAGATGTTCCTCTCCGAGGATGCAAAGACCGTAACGCTTATATATCCCTACCGCACCAAGAGTGGCGAGAGTGTGGTATCGATCAAGGCGATCGACGTTTCAAGCCCCGCCGAGATACGCGAGGTGGGCGCGGTTCAAATATACGGCAGCTACCTTTCTTCAAGACTGGCAGGTGGCAGACTTCTTGTGATCTCGTCATACAGACCCGAGTCCCCCAATTACAAAAAGCCCGAAACATTCGTGCCAAAAGTTGACACGGGTGAGGGTGTAACCGTTCTCCCGCTTGATTCCATCACCTATCCCGACGAGCTCAGCTCCACCACGTACACCGTGGTAACAAGCCTCGATGCATCCACCTTAAACGTTGACGGCACGCACGCCTTTCTCTCCTATTCCGAGAATCTGTACGTATCCGAGAATGCGATATACGCAACGCGCGGCTACACCGACCCGACAGAAACCGAGGACGGCAAGACCTACACCGCAAAGAGCAATATTTCCAAGCTTTCATACGCCGATGGCAAGCTTGAATTTGCCGGAACGTTTACGGTTGACGGCACAGTCAACGACCAATACAGCCTTGACGAGCAGGAGGGCGTGCTTCGCGTGGTGACAACCACAAATAAGTACGGCGCGGGCATTCAAAATCTTGGCACAAACGCGAGCCTTTATTGTATCGATGCCACCACGTTTGAGGTGATAGCAAAGGTGGAGAGCTTCGCTCCTTGGGGCGAGACGGTGCGCTCGGTAAGATTTGACGGCGATGCAGCATACGTGTGCACGTCGATCCAGCTTTCCGACCCCGTTTTCTTCTTTGACCTTTCAAACCTCAAGAGTATCACCTACACCGACACGGGCACGATAGAGGGCTTCTCTACCTCGCTTATCAATTTCGGTAACGGTTTTCTTGTCGGTATCGGCGTTGGCAGTATGTCAAGCACGCTTAAGATCGAGGTTTATACCGAAGAGGGTGGCGTTGTTGTTCCCCTTTGCGCATATGAGCTTGAAAACACCTACTACTCCACCGAGTACAAATCATATTACGTTGACCGTAAAAATCAGCTTATAGGACTTGGCGTAAGGAGCTATTCGGGCGAGAAATTCAACGATAAGGGCGGTACGGGATACATTCTTTTGAGCTTTGACGGCTTCGCGCTTCACGAGCTGCTGGCGGTAACCGTCGACGGCGAGCCGATGTATATGCGCGGCGTTTATATTGACGATTGCTTCTATATCCTCTCAAAGGATAATCTGATCGTCAAAAAAATATCTTAAGTCATGACCACCGGCCGTGCCGGTGGCTTGCACAGCCCCCTTAGGGCGTAACACCGGCTCGGTGAGCCTATAGGCTCATCGAAAAGTCTGCCAACCGCGCAGATTTCACCGGCTTACCCCTAAAGGGGTTGTTTTATT
>JAZRAF010000079.1:0-48260 GCA_045634425.1 Eubacteriales bacterium
CCTGTCCGATAAGCGTTCCGAGTATTGCCGCAAGCGAAAATGCTGCGATTCCCATGTGGTCGATCTCAAACAGCTTACCTATGGCGCCCTTTTTGCTCTCTTCTGTCTTAATAACAAGCTTTGCTCTTTCGGCTTCCATATCAGCCTTTGTGAGTTTCGGAATGATCTGAACAAACAGAACAACGCCTATAACACCGAAGATGTACGCGATACCGTGACCGACGGAAACCGCACCCTCGTAAGCCTCGGAAACGGTAGCCTTTGCCGCGGAGAACGCGGGAGTAGAGGTAAGAGAGCCGGAGAGAAGGCCAACGATCATAGCGGTGAACTCCTCGTGGTTTTCCTCACCCATAACGCCCCTGCCGAAGTAGATGCAGCCAACGGCCGCAAGGCCGCCTGCAAGGATAACGACGAGAGCGAGAACTACGTAGGACTTGAAGTTCTTCTTGAAGTTGCCGAAGAACTTAGGGCCTGCGATGAAGCCAACCGACGTAACGAAGAGGATAAGACCGAGGTTTTCAACGATCTTAAGCGCCTTATCGGTAAAGCCGGGGAGCTGTGCCTCGAGCTGGCTGTAAAAAAGACAGCCGAACACGAGAGCGATGATAAATACGCCTGCATCACCGAGGGAGATGCCCTTGATCGTAATACGGCCAAGTGCAAAGCCTACGGCGATTATAGCGAAGATAGAGAACATAAGAAAGGTTATACCGGAGATCGATACAACGCCGCCAAAAAGATTCATTTTCCAGCCGCCCCCTTAGATGCTCTTCTGATTGGTGTAGTTGGGGAGAAGCTTGGGAGATACTGCGTCGGTCTTGATGCCGGCCTTCTTGATCTCCTTTTCAAACTGCTCGACGTGCTTAAGGGTAAGCTTGCCGACCTTAACGTCCTTTGCCTTAGCGGCAGCATTCTTACCTGCGCTTCTACCAAATACGATGATATCGAGAAGGGAGTTACCCATAAGTCTGTTCTTGCCGTGGATACCGCCTACGGCCTCACCTGCAACGAACAGGTTCTCGATGTTTGTGGTCATACAGTCAGCGCCGATGTCAAGACCGCCGTTCTGGTAGTGGAGTGTGGGATAGATGAGGATGGGCTCGTATCTGATATCGATACCGTACTTCTCAAACATTCTCCACATTGCGGGAATTCTCTTCATAATAGTTCCCTCTCCGCCGATTTTCTCGATCATGGGAGTGTCAAGCCAGATGCCCTTGCCGTTGCCGCAATCAACGCCGTTATCGCGCTCAGAGCACTCACGGATGATGGTAGCCGCGGTTACGTCACGGGTCTCGAGGGGATGCATAAATACCTCACCGTTCTTGTTGACGAGCTTTGCACCAAGGGATCTTACCTTCTCGGTTACGAGAGCGCCGAAGATCTGCTCGGGGAATGCAACGCCGGTGGGGTGGTACTGAAGGGTCTCGGCGTAAAGAAGCTTTGCGCCTGCGCGGTAGCCGAGAACGAGTCCGTCAGCGGTTGCGCCGTAGTGGTTGGAGGTCGGGAAGCCCTGGTAGTGCATTCTGCCCGCACCGCCGGTTGCGATAATAACGGTCTTAGCCTTCGCAACGAGAAGCTCCTTGGTCTCCATATTCATAAGAACTGCGCCTGCGGCGTTGCCCTTATCGTCGAGGATAAGCTCGATAGCCGCGGTGAAATCGATAACGGGAATCTGACGGTTCATAACCTCGTCGCGGAGGGTTCTCATAATTTCAGCACCGGAGTAGTCCTTTGCCGCGTGCATACGCTTGCGCGAAGTACCGCCGCCGTGGGTGGTTACCATAGTGCCGTCGGCCTCCTTATCGAACTCAACGCCGAGCTCGGAGAGCCACTGAATAGCCTCGGGAGCGTCGCAAACGAGCTTCCGGAGAAGCTCTCTCTTTGCTGCGAAGTGACCGCCACCGAATGCGTCAACGAAGTGGATAGCGGGAGAGTCGTTGGGCTTATCAGCCGCCTGAATGCCGCCCTCTGCCATCATAGTGTTAGCGTCACCCATACGAAGCTTGGTAACTACCATAACCTTTGCGCCTGCCTCGTGAGCCTCGATAGCTGCGGAAGCACCTGCGCCGCCGCCACCGATAACGAGAACGTCGCAATCGTAGTCGGGGGTGTCAAGGCATACGCTGTTCTTGTTGATACGGCTGTGTGCCTGAAGGATCTCAGCAAGCTCGGTGGGTACCTTATCGCCCTTGTTGGGGCCGATGGTAAGCACGGAGAACTGATCCTGCTTATAGTCGGGGTGGAAGGAAGCGAGCACGGTTTCCTTTTGCTCAGCCGTCATACGGGTGGGCTCAAGAGCAATATTCTTTTCTCTTGCCGCTTCAACGAGTGCAAGGGATTCCTTAAACTGTTCGGAATACATATCTCACTTACCTCCTTACTTTTCGATATCACGGTTGTTGTAAAGCTCTTTCATCTCCTCGATGGGCTTCTGCATAAGAGCCTCGATGAGGTCGTTGAAATCGCCGTCCTTGATCTCCTTTACGCGATCCTCAAGGTGACCGCAGCCGGGAGCAAGGTACTTACCGTTGATTCTTCTTGCAAGCATTGCAACCTGGGGATGAGAGATACCCGCAGGGCATCTGGAGGAGCATACGCCGCACATTACGCAGTCGAAGGACTCCTCAGCGCACTTTTCGAAATCGCCGCGCTGTGCGTATGCAATATACTGCATAACGTTAAGGCCCTGAGTACAAGCCTTGGTGCAGGCGTTACAGCCGATGCAGGCATATATCTCGGGATAAAGCTGCATCATAACGGTTTCGTTAACGGGGATCTTGTTAATGTCGTAAACCTCTTTTACGAGGGGGAAGAAAGGAAGAGTCGCAATATACATATTGTCCTCTACCTTGGTCTGACAAGCGAGACAAGCGTGAAGCTCCTTGTCACCCTTTATACGGTAAATAGTAGCGCAAGCACCGCAAAATCCGTTTCTGCATCCACAACCGCGAACAAGCTGGTAACCGGCATATTCCATAGCGGTCATAATGGTCAGGTTTTCGGGTACGTCGTACTTCTTACCGAAAAGAAATATACTTACTGTCTTTTCCATCTGTTTTCTCCTTTAATATTCGCTGGGAAGCTCCTCGAGCTCGTCACATCTGAAGACGGGGCCGTCCTTGCAAACGTACTTTGCGCCTACGTTACATCTGCCGCATTTACCAACACCGCACTTCATACGAAGCTCGAGGGTGGTATATACCTGAGTCTTATCAAAGCCAAGCGCGATAAGACCGTCAAGAGTAAACTTGATCATTATAGGCGGGCCGCAAAGCACCGCGGTCTTGTTGGTGTCGAAGCCAAGCTCCTTTACGTAGTTGGGAACGAAGCCAACGTGGCCGTCCCAATCGGGCTGGGGGTTGTCGATGGTGAGGTGCACCTTTACACCTGCGTCATTCGACCACTCCTCGATGATCTCCTTGTAGTCAAGCAGGTCTGCCTTGCTGCGCGAGCCGTATACGATATCGATATCGCCGTAGCGGTCACGGTAGTGGCGGCAGTAGTTGATTACGGAGCGGAGAGGAGCAAGACCGACACCGCCCGCGATGAAGAGCAGGTTCTTCCCTGCAAATACGTCGTCAACGGGGAAAGGATTGCCGTAAGGACCTCTGATAGTGATCTGCTGACCTGCCTCGGCCTGGTGGAGCCATTCGGTAACGCAGCCGCACTTCTTGATGGAGAACTCCATATACTCGGTGTTTGTGGGAGAGGATGTGATCGAGAACATCGCCTCGCCAACGCCGGGGATAGAAAGCATAGCGCACTGACCGGGTCTGTGATCAAACGCCTTCTTACCGTCGGGGGTAACCACGCGGAAGGTCTTGATATCAGGGGTGTCGATACGTACGTCGGTTATGACGCCGACGGTAGGAATCAAAGTATCGTTTATATTATTCACCTTTATTTCCTCCGATCTTCTTCATAACCTTAACTATATTCATAGAGATGGGGCATCTTGCAAGGCATCTGCCACAGCCAACGCAGCTGAAAAGACCGTCGTTATTTTCGGGATAATACACAAGCTTGTGCATAAATCTCTGACGGAATCGCTCCTTTTGTGTGAGTCTGTTGTTTCCGTGAGCCATCTTGGTCAACTCGGAATACATACAGGAGTCCCAGCATCTGTAACGGATAACACCGTTACCCGTGTTAAAATCTTTTATGTCATAACACTGACAGGTGGGGCAAACGAAGGTACAGGTACCGCAGCCAAGGCAGGTCGCGGAGAGCTCATCCCAAGCGGGATCGTTAAAGAGCTCCTTGGTCTTGCCACCGCCAAAGGCATCGGTCGAAAGGTCCTTAAGAGGAAGCTTATCCATAACCTTTTTGATCTTCGCCTTCTGTGCATCGACTGTCGCAGAGTCGGTGTCCTCAAGGATACCGCCAAGCGAGTTAAGAAGCGCACTTCCCTTTTCGGTATTAGCCTGAAGGTAGAGCGCATCGCTCTCGCGCCAGCAGGTAACGTCACCTGCGGGGGATGCAGCATCGATGCCAAAGGTGGTACAGAAGCAGGTCTCGGCAGGCTTGGTGCAAGCAACCGAAACGATGATGCCCTTCTCACGCTTCATAGCGTAGAAGCTGTCACGGGGCTCGGTAAGGAATACTCTGTCAAGAATATCAAAGCTCTTTACGTCGCAGGCACGCACGCCGAATACAACGAAATCGCCGATTTCCTCTCTTACGTCGATGATCTCGATATTCTTGCCCTCGGTCTTGAAGCGCATAAGGTCCTCAGACTGGGGGAAGAAGAAATCCTTAGGGCTCTTGTTGGTGTTAAGAGCCTCGGACCATACTGCGCCCTGTTGCCATTCGGTGTAGGATGCAGTGCCGTCGTTGTTGTCAGTGGGGAGATAAAGCTTTGCATTTTTCGCTATTTCTGCGAAAAGAAGGTCGATTTTTTCAAGAGCGCACTTAAGCATTTTCATCCCTCCTGTCAAAAACCTCACCGGGCTCGAGGTCGTCGGTGGTGTAGTTTACAAGGGGAGCTCTGGAGCCGACCTCAGCGCCTGCCTGATACTCGCCGTAGAACTCGTTCATATCCTTGATGAACTTACGGTTGAGCAGGTGGAGGGGAATGTTCTGAGGACATACGCGAGAGCACTCGCCGCAGTCGGTGCAACGGCCTGCAACGTGGAAGGCTCTGATGATGTGGAACATCTTCTCTTCAAAGCTGGTCGTGGGAGACTTGTTCTCAACGCCGGAGTTCGGGTTGTCGAACACGCACTTCTCACAGGTGCAAGCGGGGCAGGCATCGCGGCAAGCGTTGCAGCGGATGCACTTGGAAAGCTCGCTCTGCCAGAATGCGAATCTCTCATCGGTGGTCATAGCCTCAAGGCGTGCAACCTCATCGAATCTAGCTGACTCAACGACTTCGCCGTTTTCGCCCATAAGCTCGTCGAATGCAACGCACTTTTTGCTCTTGCAGTTTATGCAGCGCTCTGCAAGAACGTCGCCGGCGTTGATCACCACGGGCTCGTCAGCGTAGAGGGTGGTAACGACGATCTTATCGCCCTCGAAGTCGATCTTCGAGATACCCTCGCCGGAAATTGCCTTTACCTTTGCGATATCAGCCATTCCCTCACAGGGGATGCCGACCGCATAAACCTTCTCACGGTCAAATCTATGCTCGGTGAGAAGCTGATTAAAGCTGTAAGTATCGCAGGGCTTAAGGAACACGAGGATCTTTCCCTCAAGCTTCTGTGTCTTTGCAACGAGATACTTAGAGAAGTTTGCGCCGCAGAAATCGTTATACACGAAGCCGGACTTAAGGTCCTCTGCGGTCTTGAAAACGGTAGGAGTCACGTCGTAGCCAAATTCGCCCGCACCCCAGCCGAGTACACAGCTGACAGTACCGTTTGAAAGAAGCTCGGATGCCTTTTCAACTAACTGTTCACGAGTTATTTTTTGCATCTCAGATCCTCCAATCTCTTGTTCTCGCCAAGTGCCGCTACCTTCTCTGCGAAGTCGTTCATGGTTGCGGCAAACTTTGCGCCCTCGGCAGCGGATACCCATTCAACACGGGTACGCTCTCTCTCAATACCGAGGTAGTCGAGCATCGAGAAGAGTGCCGCCATACGGCGACGGGTAAAGTAGTTACCCGAGGTGTAGTGACAGTCGCCGGGGTGGCAACCGCATATGATAACACCGTCCGCACCTCTCTGGAAGGCGCGAAGAATAAACATAGGATTAACACGGCAGGAGCAAGGAACTCTGATGATCTTTACGTCTGCAGGGTATGCAAGACGGTTGTTGCCCGCAAGGTCAGCACCTGCGTAGGAGCACCAGTTGCAGCAGAATGCAACTATCAAGGGCTTGTATTCATTTACTTGCATATTGCGTCAACCTCCGCCATAATCTGATTGTTCTTGAATCCGTTAAGATCCATTGCGCCCGAGGGACAAGCAACGGTACAAGCGCCGCAACCCTGGCAGACTGCGGGATTTACCGACGCTACGCGGCGAACCTTGGTGGTTCTGTCGGGCATACGGAATTCCTTATCTATATACGAAATAGCGCCGTAGGGACATACTCTCTCACAGCTGGAGCATCCGTTACACATAAGCTCGTTGGAGCTTGCAACGCAGGGGTTGCCGGTGAGCTTATCCTTGGCAAGAAGGCCGATTACCTTGGATGCCGCCGCACCTGCCTGAGATACGGTCTCGGGAATATCCTTGGGACCCTGGCAAGCACCGGAGAGGAACACACCTGCGGTGGGGCTCTCTACGGGACGGAGCTTGGGATGCGCCTCGGTGAAGAAGTCGTTGGTATCCATACTTGCGGTAAGCATAGTAGCAAGGGGGCGTGCGGACTTATCGGGCTCGATAGCCGCTGCGAGAACGACGAGGTCAGCATCGATGTGAAGCTGCTTGCCGCCGATGAGGTCGGATGCCTGGACCTTGAGCTTATCGCCCTCGGGAACGACCTTACCAACCATACCCTTGATATACTTAACGCCGTATTCCTCTACCGCGCGGCGATAGAATTCGACGAAGTTCTTACCGGGAGTTCTTACGTCGATATAGAATACGTAGACCTCGGTATCGGGGTACTTATCACGGGTGAGCATCGCGTGCTTTGCGGTATACATACAGCAGATCTTCGAGCAATACTCCTTACCCTTTTCAGCGCAGGACTCGCAACGGGAGCCAACGCACTGAACGAAAACGATAGTGTGGGGGTGCTTTCCGTCAGAGGGACGGATGAGCTTGCCGGCAGAGGGGCCCGCCGCATTGGTCAGACGCTCGAACTCAAGAGAGGTGATAACGTCCTTGGACTGATTGTAAGCAAACTCGTCGAACTTCTCCATACTGATGGGATTGAAGCCGGTAGCAACGACGATAGCGCCGTACTTCTCCTCAATGATCTCATCCTTCTGGGTATAGTCGATAGCACCTGCGGCACAAACCTTAGCGCAAAGACCGCACTTACCGTTCTTAAGCATATTACAAGCGTTGGGATCGATAGTTGCAACCTTGGGCACAGCCTGTGCAAAGGGAATGTAAATAGCGTGGCGGTTATCCATACCGAGGTTGAACTCGTTGGGAACCTTCTTCATAGGGCACTTTTCAACGCAAGCGCCGCAGCCGGTGCAGATATTTTCGTTTACGTATCTTGCCTTCTTCTTGATCTGAACGTCGAAGTTGCCGACGAAGCCGTGAACACCCACGACCTCACTGTAAGAGAAGATGCGGATCTTCTCATTCTGTGCAACGTCAACCATCTTGGGCGTGAGGATACAAGCCGCACAGTCAAGTGTCGGGAAGGTCTTGTCAAGCTGTGCCATCTTACCGCCGATGGTGGGCAGCTTCTCTACGATATCTACGGGGAAGCCCGCATCAGCGATATCAAGGGCGGTCTGAATACCTGCGATACCGCCGCCGATAACGAGGGCGCGCTTGGTAACGGGGGACTCGCCGGGGGTAAGGGGTGCGTTAAGATTTACCTTTGCAACCGCTGCCTTACCGAGGATGATCGCCTTTTCGGTACCCGTCATCATATCCTTATGTACCCAGGAGCACTGCTCGCGGATATTTGCGATCTCAACCATATAGGGGTTGATGCCGGCTGCTGCCGCGGTCTTGCGGAAGGTTGCCTCGTGCATTCTGGGGGAGCAAGAGCATACTACTATGCCCGTAAGCTTGTGCTCGCGCACGGCTTCCTTGATCATTTCCTGACCTGCCTGGGAGCACATATACTGATAATTGGCGGAAAAGACTACGCCGGGCTCATTTTTAAGTGCCTCGGAAACTGCCTGCACGTCTACCGTGCCTGCGATGTTACTTCCGCACCAACATACAAATACACCAACTCTCTGCATTCGTCCTTCCCTCCTTACTTAGTGTACTTTCTGAAAGCACTGACCAGAAGCTGCTGGGGCGTGTCCTCGTCTACCATCTTAGGAACGTCGTTTGCAGTCATACGGTTAGCACCCTGCTTTCTCGTGGCGATAAGGCGCACTGCCTCAACCACCTTTGCGGGCTCAACGCCGCGGGGGCATCTGTCAATGCAAGCGAAGCAGGACAGACACTTATAGAGCGAGTCGGAATTAAGAAGGGGCTCGATGTCGCCGCACTCTACCATACCTACGAACTGGTGGGGATGATACTCCATCTCGTCGTAAGCGGGACAGGTTGCCGAGCACTTGCCGCACTTCATACACTTAGAGGTGTTAACGCCGCTCATTCTTATGATTTCTTCACGGAGATACTTATTGTTTTCCATTTATACCTCCTTGACACCGAGAGCCTCGGCAAGAAGCTCGGTGAAATAAACAACGGGGATATCCGAGCCGCTCTTTTCGAGGTTGTACTTGCAAAGGGGGCAGGCGGTGATGATCATCTGTGCGCCCTGTGCCTTAGCGTTCTCGATAATAGCGTTCGAATTCTTCTTTGCCGCATCGGGGCTCTCAACCGAGATGTAGCCACCGCAGCACTCGTTTCTTCTGGCGTAAACGACCGCCTCCGCACCGAGGGCGCGGATGAGATCCTCAATAATGGTGGGGTTCTCGGGGTCGTCCATACGCATTACCTTGTTGGGACGGAGAAGAAGGCAGCCGTAATATGCCGCTATTCTTTTGCCCTTAAGGCCGTTTACGACCTTTTCCTTTACCTTGTCAAATCCAACGAGGTCGCGGAGCATCTCGAGGTAGTGATATACCTCGCACTCGCCGCGGTATTCGGTATCCTCAGCCATATATCTGTTGACCTTGTCGCCGAATTCCTTGTTGGTCTGCATAGCGTGGTTGGTCTGCTTTATAACGTTATGGCAGGCGGAGCAAACGGTAACGAGGGGATGACCCTTCTCGCTTGCTGCCTTAAGTGCGCGAACAGAGGAAAGCTTGGTCGCAACCTCGTTATTGGCGGTGGTGAACACGCCGCCGCAGCACTGCCAATCTTCAATCTCTTCCAGAGTTACGCCAAGAGCCTCACAAGATCTGTACGCATATGCGTCAAGATCCTTTGCCTTGTTCTTAAGCGTGCATCCGGGGAAATAACTAACCTTCATTAAATTACCTCCGGTTTATGTACCAATTACAGGATCGAGATAGCGTCGGAGATGGTCTTTTCAAGAGCCTCTCTACCGTACTTGTCTACCTCAGCCTTGTTCTTCTCACCGTGGGTCAGACAGCCCGCGCCGTTTATACAGCCGGAAATACAAGCCATACCCTCGATAAAGTTGCCGCCAAGAAGCGCCTGGCTCTTGCTGAGCTTAAGAAGCGCAACGCGGCAGGCCTCGATACCGTCGCAAACGACGGGCTTGATCTCGAAGTCGATGTTCTGCTCCTTCATTGCCTGAGCTGCCGCATCGGTAAGACCGCCGCTTCTTGCGAAGATACGGCCGAAGTAGGATGCGTTATCAAGCACGCCCTCCTCAAAGGTGGAGAGGTCGAAGTCGCGGCTGTCGAAGAGCGCCTGAAGCTCCTCGAAGGTAAGAACGGAATCAACGTAGGGCTTGACCGACTCGAGCTGCATCTCTGCCTTCTTTGCGGTGCAGGGACCGATGAAGATGACCTTAGAGTTAGGCATATGCTCCTTGATGTACTTTGCAAGCACTGCCATAGGCGACATATTGTGGGAGATGTGCTGAACGAGATTCGGGAACGCAGACTTGATGTACTGCACGAATGCAGGACAGCAGGAGCTGGTAAGAAGACCCTTTTCGGAAAGCTCCTTAGCCTCCTCCATAGCAACCATATCCGCACCGAGAGCCGCCTCGATAACGTCGTGGAAGCCAAGCTTCTTAAGGCCGGTGATCACCTGGCCGAGCTTAGCGTAGGAGAACTGGCTGGAGATCGCGGGAGCAACGATAGCGTATACTCTGTAATCGCTGTCGGGCTTGTTTGCCTTGCTGTTCTTAAGGATCTCGATAGCGTCGATGATGAAGGACTTGTCGGATATTGCGCCGAAGGGACACTGATAAACGCAAGCACCGCACTGGATGCACTTGGAGTTATCGATGGTTGCCGCCTTCTCGTCGTTCATCGAGATCGCCTTTACCTTACAAGCGTTCTGGCAGGGACGCTTGCGGCTTACGATAGCGGTGTAGGGGCAGACCTTGGAGCAGGCGCCGCACTCCTTACACTTGGACTTGTCAATGTGTGCAACGTGGTTCTGATCGAAGGAGATCGCGCCGAACTTACAAACGTCCTCACAGCGGTGTGCAAGACAGCCGCGGCAGGCGTTGGTAACCTCGTAGCCGCCTACGGGACACTCGTCACAGGCGATGTCGATTACCTCGATAACGTTGGGGTTTTCCCTGTCGCCACCCATAGCGATCTTAACACGCTCGCCAAGGATAGCTCTTTCCTTATATACACAGCATCTCATGGTAGCTTCCTTACCGGGAGCAAGCTTTGTGGGAACGTCCATAACGTGCTCAAGAAGCTTATCCTCCCACGCAAGTCTTGCGACCTCGCGAAGGACCTTATACTTTAAATGCTGTACCTTTGTATCAAACTTTCTCATTTTATTACCAATTTACACCTTTTATAACTTCCTTGAGTGCCTCTGCGGATGCATGCATCTTTCTAAGCTCCTCGTCGGTGAGCTTCTGGGTGATGATAGAGCGCACACCGGTGTGGTCAACGAGAGAAAGAGAGCTCAAGCAAACGTCGCTGATGCCGTACTCGCCCTCGTGGAGAGAGGAAACGGTCATTGCGGTCTCAGCACTTCCGCTGAGGGATTTAACGATATGGGTAGAGGTCATTGCGATACCGTAAACGGTACAGCCCTTACGGGAGATGATCTTACCGCCCGACTTTCTTACGTAGGTCTCAACGTCCTCTCTTGTATACTCGTTGGGAATGTTATACGCAGATGCGATAGCATCGTTGTAGTCCGCAAGAGGAACGCCTGCGATGGTTGCGCTCGACCAAGCAACGAAGGAGGTATCGCCGTGCTCACCAAGCACGTTTGCGTGTACCTGCTGCTTGTTTACGTTGTAGATCTCTGCAAGTCTTGTGCGAAGACGGATAGTGTCAAGCACGGTACCGGTGCCGAACACCTGGTTCTTGGGAAGTCCGGTGTACTTGAGGAATGCGTAGGTAAGGATATCTACGGGGTTTGCAACGAGGATGTAGATAGCGTTGGGAGCTACCTTAACGATCTCGGTGGAGATCTGCTTGATGATACCTACGTTGGTCTGAACGAGCTCGAGTCTTGACTGACCGGGCTTTCTTCCGATACCCGAGGTGATGATAACAACGTCAGAGTCCTTAGCGTCCTCGTAGCTGCCTGCGTATATATCGCAGTTGTCGATAAAGGGGGTTGCCTGCTTTATATCAAGTGCCTCACCGAGTGCCTTGGAGCTGTTAACGTCGATAAGAACGACCTCGGTTGCCGCACCGCGGGTAAGAAGCGCAAACGCGGTATTAGCGCCAACCGCTCCTGCGCCGATAATTGTAACTTTCTTCTGCATTATGATTCTCCTATGATTAGAAATAACTGACTTTTATGCGTTTACCCATCTTTTTAAGGCAGCTTGAAAGCTCCTCAACAAGGTTCATTTTGATGTTGAAGTTGATGGGAAGGTCGGGGTTCTGGTGGGCGGGGTTGATCGCACGTCCGACGTAGAAATTGATATCCGTCGCTTCCTCGAAGAGAAGTCGGCTGATAAGGGATGCTCCGTCCTTCTTGAAGTTCCACTCCTCGTAAAGCTCGTTCTCACCAAGGTAGTCCTTTGCAAACTGAATTACCTTGTTCATCGTGATAACGCCCTCTGTAACGAGGTCAACGCCCTCAATGTAGGCGATGGGGGGAACGTCGCTGCGCTCAAACTTAATGCTTGCAACGACGGGCTTGCCAAGGAATTTGGCAGCGATGGAGGATGTGGTTCCTCCGCATACGATGTGCTTACCCTCTTTAGAGAAGAAGAGCGACATCATACGGTTTGCGTCATCCCTGTTGGAGGGAGGACCGAAGAGAATGTTCATAGGAACTCTCTTTCTTATCTTGACGACGCAAGCGGTGGTATCGTCACCGGGCTTGTGTCCGTAAAGCTTATCACACTCGTCAACGAGCATAGTGGAGAGATTCTTTGCGGTATATCCGCCCGCAACGAGCGCCTGCATAAATGCGGCGATCTCCTCTCTCTTCCAGCCGAAGTTGTACTTGCCGCCAAGGCCTGCGTGGGGACAGCCGTCACTCATAGCGACGAAAACGTCGTCCTCCTGAAGCTTGATCACCGACTTATAGATCTTCTTGCCGTCGATGTTCATCTCGGTCTTGGGGTAGTCGTAATTCTCAAAGTTTCTTATGAGTATTACGTGGGGGTTATCGTACTGAATGATCTCTGCGATCTCGTTATTGAGAAGATGGATGATGGTGAAGGTCGAATACGCAACTCCGCGAAGGGAGCACACGGGAAGCGTTGCCGCAATCGTGGACACGCACTCCTCGATAGGCAGACCGGCGGCCATCATCGTGGAAATGATCTTGGAGGTAAGGGTTGAAAGGATACTTGCCTTAACACCCGAGCCAAGACCGTCAGCAAGCACGATGACCGTGGAGTTTTCACCCTCCTCGATTACGTCAACGTGGTCGCCGCAAAGCTCTTCTCCGACGTGATTGATGCTTTTATAGCCTATATCTGCACACAAATCATTCATCGACGATAGACTCCTTAAGCTTAGTCAGCGCGATCTTGGTCTCAGCTGCAGTCTCACCGAGAAGGGATGCGATCTCCTGAACGATCCTCATCTGCTTCTCTACGACCTTGTCAGCAACCTCAACGGTCTGACGGCTGATGCTTTCCTTTCTTTCCTCGGTCTCGACCTCGTCGGTAACGTCACGCATAATGCTGATAAGCAGGCGTGAATCTGCATCGTAAACGACGGTCTGCTCAACGTACTTCTTGTACTCTGCAAGATAGGTGCGTCTGTTGCGAATGCTTCTGCCGGTGCTCTTTACCTGAGAGAAGGGAGTGGGGTCAAGAATACGGATGACCGGCTCACCGAGAACGTCGGATGCCGCACGGATATTCATAATCTTGCGCGCGGAGTTGTTTATCTGCTGTACCTCAAGGTTTTCGTTAAGAACGATAAGACCGTTGGGGGTGTTTCTTACGATGGTATCCGAGAAGCTCTCTGCCTTGTCCTTAAGGAAAGGAAGACACATCGAGATCTCTGCCTTGCCCTGGATGATCGCGATAGCCTTATCGCGGCAGGAATTGTAGCCGCAGGTGCCGCAGTTAAGCTCGTCCGACGCCTTGAACTTGCCCATCTGGCGAAGAACGGACATAATCTCGCTCTCGCAGGGAAGGGGAAGCTTGTGCTCGATTGCAGAGAAGTTCTTCACAAGCTCTGCAGGGGTGGGCTGGTCGACCTCGAAGTCGCGCGTGCCCGCATAGCTTGCAACCTTGAGATAGTCGCTTACAAGCGGCTTTTTGGTTCTGTTCATAACAGGACCGCCGATGCAGCTGCCAATGCAGGCAGACATCTCAACGAAGCACTTATGTATCTTTCCGCTTGCGATATCCGCAAGTGCGGTCATACAGTTTTCAACACCGTCCATAGCCATATAGGTATAGCCGGGGGCATCCTGTGCCATAGTCTTAAGCACGCCGCCCGTGGTCGGGAAGAAGCGCGCACGGCTGTTCTCGGTAGAGTCGCACTCGTTTTCAAGAGTAACGCCCTCCTTCTCGAGCATTCTGTCAAGCTCCTCGAAGGTCAGAACGGCGTCAACGATATTCTCGTAGTACTCAGCCTCGTCCTTCTTTGCAACGCAGGGGCCGATGAAAACGGTCTTGGCGTTAGGAATGCGCTTTTTGATATCGCTGCAGTGTGCCTGCATAGGCGACATAACGTCTGCCAGATACTGAAGGCACTCGGGGAATCTTTTCTGTATAAGAAGATTGATCGAGTGGCAGCAGGAGGTGATGATAACGTCTCTCTCCTCTTCCCTGATCATTCTTTCGTATTCGTTTTTAACGATCGTAGCACCGATAGCGGTCTCCTCAACGTCGGTAAAACCGAGCTTCTTGAGCGCGCGGCGCATCGACTCGATGCCCACTCCGCCGTAATTTGCGATAAAGGAGGGGGCAAGGCTGACGATTACGGGGTCGCCCGACTGGATAAGAACTCTGGTCTTTTCGATGCCGTCTGCGATCTCCTTTGCATTCTGGGGGCACTGAACCACGCAGTTACCGCAAAGTATGCACTCGTTGCCTATAATGTGTGCCTGGTTTCCTGAAAAGCGAATTGCCTTTACGGGGCATTTTCTGACACAGCGGAAGCAGGACTTACAGTTCGATTTTTTAAGTGTCAAGCAATTTGCCATATCTCTTTACTTCCCTTCGTTTTCAATAACGTCAAGGATATTCTTCTTAAAGAACTCTCTGAAATTCTCGGGGGTAACGCCTACGTGAACGTCGTCGTTTACCTGAACGGTAACGCCAACGCGGTTGCATTTACCGATGCAGAAGCTGCCGGTAAGCACTACCTCGTCCTCAATGTGATGCTGGGCAACCGCATTCTCAAGAAGCTCGACGATCTCGGGCGAGCCCTTAAGATGGCAGGATGAGCCAACGCAAACCTGAACGATCAACATATTCTCTTACACCTTTGCCTTGATCTCGTTGGCGAAAAATTCACCTACGGTAGCGGGGGTAACCGAGTGGATAACGTCGTCTACCATAACCGAAACGCCGGCCTGGCAGTTACCAAGGCAGAACGTGCCGCCAAGGTCAACCTTATCACCAAGGTTGTTATCGGTGATGAGCTTCTGAAGCTCCTCAACTACCTGACGAGAGCCCTTAATGTGACAAGAGCTACCAATACAAACTACAACTTTCATAAATTTTTTCCTCGCAATATATATTATTTTTTTATTTTCAACTGTGAATTAAGGTGAGCAAGTGAGAGTGCTAAATTCTCCTGCTTTAAGATAACGTCCCCGGGGACGGTGAGTGCACAGGGCGCAAAGTTCCATATCGCCTTGATGCCGCAACCGACGAGCCTGTCGCACACCTCCTGTGCCGAGCCCTGCCCTACGGTGATAATTCCGATCCTTACGCTGTGGGCGGCGCAGTATTCCTCGATTTCTTTGATCGGGAGGACGGTTTTGTTGTTTGAGATCGAGATGACCTTGTCGTTACAGTCAAATCCGGCGAGAATTCTTATTCCGAATTCCTCAAAGCCGTCGTAATCGAGAAGCGCGCGTCCGATCTTTCCCGCACCGACGAGAACGGCGTTGGTGATGTTCTCATAGCCAAGATGGTATTCAAGGTCGTGCATAAGCTTGATGCGCTCGTAGCCTATCTTCGGCTTGCCCTGGCCGCTTATCAGCGCCAAGTCCTTACGCACCTGCACCTCGCCAAGTGAGAGGCCGCGTGCAATTTTGGTTGCTGAAATCGTTGTCGTGCCGTCGTCCGGCAGGTCCTTCAGGTACTGTATGTAAACGGGAATTCGACCAAGGGTCGGCTTTGGAATAAAGCTTGCGTTCATTTGCCCCTCTCCTTTGCTGTTTTTTAGTGCTTTTCGTGCGAAAATCGGTGTAGCACGACTCATATAATAAATAGAAGGAAATAATCGATACAAATTTAATCGATATAACCGTGATCGATTAAAAATGCTCCAATAAATGCCATTTAAACGACAGGATTGCGAAGTCTAAATGGCGCATTTTAAGATTGATAAATTTTTAACCGGTAACATTCTAGCACAAAAATACGAAAATTTCAATAGTAAACGACAAAAATAATTAAAAAATACAAAAATATTTTTTATATAAACGCGTGCGACGGCACCGAGAGGACCTGCTTTATCCCCCGAATGCCGCCGCACCCTGTATGAAATTTATCGATTTAACCCTCGAAAAGCGAGGTGGAAAGGTATCTGTCGCCCGTGTCAGGAAGCAAAACGACGACCGTCTTGCCTGCGTTCTCTTTCCTCTTTGCGACCTCGATTGCCGCGTGAAGTGCCGCACCCGAGGAAATTCCGACGAGCACGCCCTCGCGGCGGCCTATCATTCTGCCCGCTTCGTAAGACTCGTCCTCGGTGACGGTGATGATCTCATCGTATATCGAGGTGTTGAGCACCTCGGGCACAAAGCCCGCGCCGATGCCCTGTATGCCGTGAGGACCGCCGACGCCCTTTGAGAGGAAGGGGCTTGATGCAGGCTCGACCGCTACGATCTTAACCTCGGGCTTTTTCGATTTGAGATATTCACCAACGCCGGTGATAGTACCGCCAGTGCCTACGCCCGCAACGAAGATATCGACCTCGCCGTCGGTGTCCTGATAAATTTCGGGGCCCGTGGTCTCTCTGTGTGCGGCGGAGTTGGCGGGATTTGTAAACTGACCTGCAACGAAGCTGTCGGGGATCTGTCTTGCAAGCTCCTCTGCCTTTTCAATTGCGCCCTTCATTCCGAGCGCACCGTCGGTGAGAACGAGATCGGCACCGTAGGCCTTCATAAGCTGGCGGCGCTCGAGGGACATCGTCTCGGGCATAACGATAACGATCTTGTATCCTCTCGCGGCTGCAACGGCGGCAAGGCCGATGCCGGTATTGCCCGAGGTGGGCTCGATGATGACCGAGCCGGGCTTGAGTCTGCCCGATGCCTCGGCGTCGTCTATCATAGCCTTACCTACCCTATCCTTGACAGATCCCGCGGGATTGAGGTATTCAAGCTTTGCAAGCAGGCGTGCCTTAAGTGCAAGCTCCTTTTCAATATTCTTAAGCTCGATAAGCGGAGTTCCGCCGATGAGCTGATCAACAGACGTGTAAATACGTGCCATTTTTCAAATCTCCTTGTGGGTACGGGGTAGCTTATATTATACCCCCGCACTCTCCGTGCATTCATTATACCACCAAAGTGCGTCGCTTGTCAATGGTAAAGTGCTATAGCGCATTTTGGGGCGTTTTCGGGGCAAAATATGCGAAAGATAGGGGGGCGTGTAACGTTTTTCGCCCTTTCAACCCTAAAGTTGCCCAATTTTTGAGCGCACATTTTGGCGTATTTTTATATTGACATAAGGCACTTCAAGTGATAAAATAGATGTATATTTTTGTATGAGGATGTAAGGACATCACAGATATGAAGACAACTCTTAACAATTTCGGATTTAAGCACAAAAGCGGCATTCTTCTGCCCGTAAGTGCCCTGCCCTCAAGGTACGGCATCGGATCGTTTGGCAAGGCGGCGTACGACTTCGTCGACCTGCTTGCGGACACGGGAACAAAATGCTGGCAGGTGCTGCCGATGAATCCCACCTCGCTTGGCGACAGCCCCTATCAATCCCCCTCGTCGGTTGCGGGCAACCCCTATTTTATCGACCTTGATATTCTTGGCAAAAAGGGCTTGCTTACAAAGGATGAGTTGAGTGCGGCAAGGGTTGGCGGCAAGCGAATTGATTACGGATACATATTCAACACCCGATACTCTATCCTGCGCAAGGCACACGGAAGATTTATAGACAACGGGGGCGAGGAAAGCCCCGAGTACCGCACCTTCGTCTACAAGAATGCCGAATGGCTTGACGACTACGCGCTCTTTATGTCACTTAAGGAAGAGCACGCATTTGCCGCCTGGTATACCTGGCCCGAGGAGCATAAAAGCATCGAAAACGCCAAAAAAGCGCGAAATAACTTCACACGGGTGGCATCCTTTTGGAAATGGGTGCAGTTTGAGTTCGATTCACAGTGGCAGGCGCTGCACGCTTATGCTGTGGCACAGGGCATCCTGGTTATAGGTGATATGCCCATCTACGTGGCGCACGACAGTATGGACGTTTGGCAATCTCCCGAGCAGTTTTTGCTTGATGAAAATTATAATCCCACCGTGGTTGCGGGATGTCCGCCCGACGATTTCGCGCCCGACGGTCAGCTGTGGGGCAACCCGATATATAATTGGGAAGGAATGAAAAAGGACGGCTTTGGCTGGTGGTGTAAGCGCGTTAAGGCGGCTATGCGCCTTTACGATATTATACGCATCGACCACTTCCGCGGATTTGCAGGATTTTACAGTATTCCCTACGGTCACACCACGGCACGCGAGGGTCAGTGGAGCTCTGCGCCCGGCATCGAGCTTTTCAAGGCTATAAAGGAAAAATACCCTAAGGTAAAGATAATCGCAGAGGACCTCGGCTTTATCACCGACGACGTGCGTGCCCTGCTCTCCGAGACCGGCTTCCCCGGTATGAAGATGCTGCAGTTTGCCTTCTTCGACGACGAAAGCGAGTATCTGCCACGCAAGTACACCACCGACAACTGTGTTGTATACACCTCATCGCACGACTCCGATTGCTCGCGCTCCTGGTGTGCTTCCCTTAAGGGTGAGGTGCGCCGCCGCTTTATGCGCGAGTGCCCGAGAAACAAAAATCAAAGTCGCACCGCCGACCTTATCGACCTTGCGATGAAGAGCCGCGCCAACCTTGCGGTAATTCCGATACAGGATTACCTCGAGCAGACCAACGCCGAGGGCAGAATAAACATCCCCTCGGTTGCCGACGGAAACTGGTGTTATCGCCTCTCAAATCGCTATAACAGCGTCAAATTGGCAGAAAAAATCGCATACGTTGCTAAAAAAAGCGGACGCGCAACCAAAAAATAAAACTCAAAGCCCCTCGTTTTCAGAGGGGCTTTTCTTATTTCCGCAAAGCTCCTTTGCGCCCTCGCGCACGCAAAATCAACTCCAAAATTTCGGAAAACTTTTTTCAAAAAAGGTGTTGACAAACGCGGAGAAGTCGTGTATAATACTCTCGAAAAGGGAGTAGTTGGCGTGTCCTTACACGCTCGGCGAATCGTCAAAACAGTAGAGTTCCCACTCTGCTCGGTTAGCCGAAAGCATATAGCTTTTACAAGACTTTTTGCACACAGGTGCAAAAGGTCTTTATTTTTTTGCCTCAATAAAAAACAATATAAACAAAGAAAGGTACATCTATCATGGAAGTATTCAAGACACTCTTTGAGGGCGTATCCGCTTTCGCCGAGGGCGACAACTGGAAGATGATCATAATGTGGATCATCGGCGGTGTTCTTATCTACCTTGCTATCAAAAAGCAGATGGAGCCCACCCTTCTTCTGCCCATCGGATTCGGCGCGATCCTCATGAACTTTCCGAACGCGGGAATCGCAGAGCCTCTGCACACCCTGTATGAAGCAGGTATTGCAAACGAGCTTTTCCCCCTTATCCTCTTTATCGGCATCGGTGCGATGATCGACTTTGGTCCTCTGCTCTCCAACCCCAAGCTTATGATCTTCGGCGCGGCGGCACAGTTCGGTATCTTCTTCACCCTTTGTATGGCGTCGATCTTCTTCCCCGAGGCGAAGGACTTTGCATCTATCGCAATTATCGGTGCGGCGGACGGTCCTACCTCTATCGTCGTTGCGAACGCGCTCGGCTCTAACTACATAGGTGCGATAACCGTTGCAGCATACTCCTATATGGCGCTCGTGCCCATTATTCAGCCCCCCGTTATCAAAATGCTTACCACCAAAAACGAGAGAAAGATACGTATGGCTTACAAGGCAAAGAGCGTTTCCAAGCTTACCCGCATCCTCTTCCCCATCGTTATCTCCGTTGTTGCTTGTATATTCGTACCCGGCGCAGGCTCGCTCATCGGATTCCTTATGTTCGGCAACCTCATTCGTGAGTGCGGCGTGCTTGAATCTATCTCCGAAACCGCGCAAAAGGTGCTTGCAAACCTCGTTACCCTCTTCCTTGGTATCACCATCGCGTTCAATATGACCGCTTCGCAGTTCCTTAACGTGAACACTCTTCTCATTATGGGACTTGGTCTTATCGCGTTTATCGTCGACACCGCAGGCGGCGTTCTTTTTGCAAAGCTTTACAACGTATTTGCAAGGATCTTTAAGTTCGACCTTATCAACCCCATGATCGGCGCGGCGGGTATCTCTGCATTCCCCATGTCCGGCAGAATCGTTCACAAAATGGCGCTCAAGGAAGACCCCGAAAACTTTATCCTTATGCACTCCATCGGCGTAAACGTATCCGGCCAGATCGCATCCGTAATCGCAGGCGCGCTCGTGCTTGGATTCTTCTCGTAAGGAGGTACACAAAATGTATTTTGAACCTATCAAATTTGTAGAAAACCTTAAATATATGGGCATCGGAATGCTCGGCGTATTTCTTATCGTCGGCATTATCATGGCCTCGGTCTATATGATCGGCTCTATGAAGATCGGCGAGAGCGAGGACTAAATAAAGAAAACCCCTTAGCGTTTTTTATCCGCTAAGGGGTGATTTTTTAGTTCTTTTTAACGGGCTCGATGGCTTCGATCGCAGCAATCACGGGGGTAAAGGTAACGCTTATAGCCTCGGTGCTTGCAGTAACGGAAACGTCGATCATAAGAACGTCGCCGGCGGTTACCATAAGCTTGATCTTGCCGTCCTCAATGTCGGAAACGGAGTTAACGCTGTTAGAGTTTCTGGTGTTCTGCATAGAGACGTAAGCAGAAGCGGTGCCAATCTCGATGTAGAAGAAGCCGCTCTCGGTAGCGGTGTAGGTGTAGTAAAGAGTGGTGCCCTTAGCGATAGGATCGGTCACAATAGCCTCACCAACGGTCTCGATAACGATGGGGTTGCCGTAGGTGCCGGGCGCGGACTTGATCTCAACTGTGATGGTGATCTCAGCCTCGGTGGTATTTGCGATAACGAGGGTCTCAGCGGAGTTGGTATCAGTACCAAGGAGTGCGAAATCGATCTTGCCGTTCGCATCTGCGGTGTACTCACACTCGCCGTAGGTTACCTTTGCGCCTGTCGCACCTGTTGCGCCGAAGTAGAGGTTAACCGCACGGTAGATGATGTAGTTGTAAGAGGTGCTTGCGGGAATGGTGATGCTATTCTCGCCTGCGGAGATGATGTATGGCTTCTCGAGCGTGCCGTTGGGGTTGTTGTCGATAAGGAAAAGCTCAAGAGCTGTGGTCTCATCGGTAACGGTGATAGTGCCTGTCTGGGTGAGGTAGTAGCCAAGAGCGTCGGTATCGTAGTCATAATATACGCTGTAGCTTCCTACGTATACCTTAGCGGTGATCTTGCCCTCTGCGTCACTTGCCGCGGTGGTAACGTTATATTCGTCGTTCTCTTCATTTGCAAGAATAACGGTAATACCTGCAAGCACGTCGCCCTCGTCATCCTTAACGGTGAAGGTCACGTCAACCTGAGCAGGAGCCTTGGGAATAACTGCCGCGCCGCACTCGTCGCAAAGGTAGTCGCCGTCAGCATCGATATGCTCGGTGCACTCGTCCTCGGCGGGCACGTCTGCGCCGCAGGTATCGCACTTTTCATCACCGTTAGCATCGGTGTGCTCGGTGCACTCATCGGGGGTTTCGCCACAAGCGGTTAAAGCAAAGCAGCCCACCGCAAGGGTAAGACAAAGAAGAATAAAAAGTATCTTTTTCATCATATATTTTCCTTTCTTATTATCAACGTAATATACATATATCTTACCACATTTGCGCCGCTTTTGCAAGTGCTTTAGCGTTAAAAATAAAGAAAAGATAAAGCGCCACACCGCTGTTGCAGTGTGGCGCTCGTTTTGATCAAGGCAAAATTTCCTTGAATTTAATTTTAATTATGCCTGGAGAGTGAAGGTATCGTAAGCTGCGGTACCCCAGGTAATGCTGGTGGGAGCACCGGTCTCGTCGAACACAACGGTTACTGCGTTACCGTTAGAAACATTCGTAGCAGTTACGGTAGTGCCTGCCTCAACAGTACAGGTAGCAGTAGCGATGCTTGCATCCCAACCGCCGGACATATTGGAACGGGTAAGGGTTACAACGCCGGTGATGATGTCGATCTCAACCTTTATGCTTCTACCGTTAGAATGCTTAGCAGATATGTAAGTCACAACGGAAGTCTCGCCACCTTCGGAGCCGCCCTCGCCGCCTTCAGATCCGCCCTCGTCGGGAGTGGTGGGAGTAGCTACTGTGATGGTGTAGGTACCCTCTTTGCTGCCCCAAGGATTGATGGTAACAGTCTCACCCGCCTTAACGGTCAGAGTGTAAAGAAGGTTTGCAGAGTCCTTGTTCCAGTTGCCGCCGGTGATAGATACATAGTTGCCTGCATTGTAGGTGATGATCATATCTATATCGTTGGTTGCAGTGAACTTGTAGTAAAGGTCGTGCTCGCCGGTAACGGGAATCTCGACAGGAAGATTCTCTTCGCCAACGATGTAAGGATCATTTTGCTTACCGGAGCCTGCGATATCGCTTTCATCGCCACCCTCGGGAGCAGCTACTGCGATAACGTAAGTTCCTGCCTTGCTACCCCAAGGATTGATGGTGATGGTCTCACCTGCCTTAAGAGTTACGGTATAAATGCAGTTTGCGGAATCCTTTTCCCAGTATCCACCGGTGATGGATACGTAGTTACCGGAGGTGTAGGATACGGTTATAACCATAGCCTCAGTCGCGGTAAACTTGTAGTAAAGGTCGTGCTCGCCTGCAACGGGGATCTCGATAGGAAGATCCGCTGCGCCAACGATGTAAGGATCGTCAGTAGTACCCGAGCCGGTCATGCCGCTCTCGGAGCCGCCCTCGGAGCCACCCTCGCCGCCTGCTGCGGGAGCGGTGTAAGCAACGTCAATAGTTACCTTGATTGCCTGGCCGGTGGGAGATGCGATCTGGATAGTAACTGCCTTAGCAACTACGAGATCAACGGTAGTGGTGGTCGCGGTAAGGACAGTGCCGTTTACTGCGAATACGATGTTACCTCTTGCGATTACCATTGCAAGAGCTGCTGCGGGAACCTCTTCCCAAGCCTGGGTCTCAGCATTGTACATGCTTGCGCCCTTGATGGTTACGGTAAGAGTGCCCTCTTCCTCTGCGATGTAGGAGTAGTTTGCGCCGTCCTGGTCATTCTCCTCAACCTCTACCTCGGTCTCGCCTGCGTAGATGGAGCTGTAAATGCCCTCAACGGAGATAGCGTAGTAGCCCTCGCCGCTTACAAGAGTGATCTTACCAAGTGCGGGAGCACCTGCGGTAGGAGTGGGAACGATGGTGATGGTGCCATCCTCACCAACGGTGAGTGCACCGGTGTAGGTGTGAACGAAGAGCTCGCTCCAGGTAACCATAGAGTAGTAGCTACGAGTGATGGTACCGTCAGCGCTGATGTTAAGGCTGGAGTCATCCTTGAGGTAGTAGTCGCCTGCAACAAGGCCGAACCAGTCAGCCTCGGTAAGCTCGCCTGCCTCGAATGCTACGGTCATAGTATCAGTCTGAGCATCGTCTGCGTATGCGGTAAGAGTGTAGGAAGTACCTGCGATAACGGTGATGCTTGCGCCGGAGGTGATCTCCTTATCGTTTACGTTAACAACGATGTTAGCGTTAGCGAAGGTAATGGTTACCTTACCGGTTGCGGTTGCGGTAAAGGTGTAGTAGTAGGTGGTGTAGTTGCCGGGGAGATTAACGTTAAGAGTAGTGGGAACGGTAATAGCCTCGGGGTTCTGGTAAGTGCCCTCGGGATATGCAACGGAAACGGTAAGGGTTACGTTGCCTGCCGCGGTGGGCTTAATGATGATGGTGTAGTTTCTGTAGCTCTCGAAGTTTGCGGTAGCGGAGCCGGTGCCGCTTGCCATAAGCTCGCCAAGAGAGTTGTAGATAGCGATCTCAGCGCCGGCAAGAGTGAAGGTGTGAGCGCCTGCATCCCAGCAGTTCAATACGCAGGTAACGCCTGCTGCAAGCTGGCCGGGAAGAACGGTGATCTCGTTGTCACCAACGAAAAGACCAACGGTGGGATAAACGATCTTATCCTCGTCATCGGTGAACTCAACGGTGTAAGTACCGGTGGTAAGAGAACCAACGAAGAAGGTAAGCTTCTGACCTGCGGTAAGCTCGATGCTGAATGCCGCGCCGGTCTCGTTGGAGTAGTAGTCAACCTCTGCATCGCCCCAAGAGTCCATAGAATTCTGGGTGTAAAGACCAAGACCTGCGGGAAGAGTGAAGGTGTAGGTGCCTGCTACGGGAGCGGTGAAGGTGTACTCATCGATCCAGGAGTAGGTGTCGGTAACCTTAACGGTGAAGTTGCCGTCTGCGGTCTCGGGCTTGATGTCGTTGGTGTTCTGCTCGGGCTCATCGCCGCCGGGCTGGTCGCCACCCTCGGAACCGCCGGGAGTAGTGGTAAGCTCGTAAACGGTACCGCCGTTGCATACGAAGGTTGCGGGTATGCCGTTAGAATCAAATGTAAGGTAACCAAAGTATGCAGCCATCATGTTATCTGCAGTGTACTCAAATCCACCGTTGTAGGTGTAGGTTACAACACCGTCGTTGATTACGTAAGTGTAAACGTAAGGTACTACGGTAAACGTCATAGTGCCGTCGTCCTTAATAACGAGAACCTCGTTGCCGGAGTAGTAGGTGCCAACGATGTTGCCGATAGCACCGGACTCACCGCCCTCGTCGCCGCCGGGCTGGTCGCCACCCTCGTTGTCGGGAATGTCAGCTGCCGCGTAAGCGATGGTAACCTCGTACTTGTTGGTGTCGCCTGCTGCGAAATAGATCTTAACGCTTTCGCCGGCGTTAAGTCCTACGGTGAATACGCCGCCGTTGTCGTAAAGGTCAACTGCGGGAGCGTCCTCGCCATCAAGTCTTGCGCCAAGACCTGCAGGAACGGTGAAGGTGTAGTTACCCTCTGCAGCTGCGGTGTAAACGTAGGTCTGATCCTCGTTGGTGTAGGTGTTGAGGTCAACGACCTTAACGCTGATGCTGTCCGCATCACCGGTGATCTCGGTTACGGGAGCGGAGGTAACGTTAAGAACGAAGGTCTTGGAAACGTCGCCGAAGGAAATGGTTACGTTGTAAGAGCCTGCATCGCGAAGCTTAAGCTTAAGAACGCCGGTGTAAGCGGAGTAGCCGTTAAGCATCTCGTCAACAGAGCCGGGATCCATATACCAAGCGCGACCCTCGGAGTCGGGATCGTTGTTAACGAACTCGAAGGTGAAGTCATCAGAGTTGATGAACTTAGAGGATGCGGTTACGGGAAGGATATCGCCGATCGCAAAGGATGCGTAAGTGCCGGAAATGATGTCGATAGACTCGCCTATGGGAGCGGTAACGGTAGGAATGGGGTTGCCGTTCTCATCTGCCTCGGTCTCAAGAACGTAGAGAAGCTCGAAGGAGGAAGGAAGAAGAGATGCTCTGGGATAGGGAGTGGTAAAGGTTCTCTCACCGGACATCTGTGCAACAGAGTAGGTGTAGAAGGAGGGGTTAGCGGTTGCCTTAAGAGTAGGATACTCAGCGATGGTTACAGTGCCGTCACCGTTGTCGGTGTAGGTGTAATCAAGGTCGCTGTCGTTCTCATAATCTCTGTAAACCTCAACCTGGAAGTTTGCCATATCGATGATGAGATCCTCGTTTACGGTAAACTCAACGTCAACGTTGTAGTACTCAAGCTCTACGGTGTAAAGCGCGCCGCCTACGGTAGTAGCGTTAACCGAGTAGTAGGTGTAGGAGAAGAAGTAAACTCCGTCCTTGATGCCCTTGGTTGCATCCTTAACTCTTACACCCGCGTTCATCTGGTTGTAAAGAGCATAGAGCATATTTGCAAGGGTGCTGGTGTCTGCGCTATCGGAGGGGATAACGCTGCCGGGGATGTAGTTGTAGCCGTTAAGGAACTGTGCAGCACCTGCGATGGGAGCAAGCTCGTACTGGCCGTACTCCATCTCAGCGCCGAACACCTCGCCATTACCGAGGTCCTCAAACCACTGCTCGTTCTGACCGACAAATGCACCGGTCTTGTCAAAGGAGACGTACTGAATATAGGACTCGCCGTTACCGAGAGCGAAGTGGACCTTATTGGTCTTGCCGTTCTCAAGAGTCTGGGCACCGATGCCGCCGTAAACAGCCTCGGAAGCAATAACGTCACCGTAAGCTACCTTATCGTTGCGTGCAACTGCAGCAGCGAGGATAGCAGCGATATCGGTAGCGTCGATCTCTTTGATCTTCGCATCACAAACGGTACAGTAGCCGGCATCGTTAAGCTGGTGAGCTGCCTTGTCAGCAACCTCTACGCCGTGCTCGCAAAGAGCCTTGTGCCAGTGATACTCTGCATCGTTTGTCCAAGCGGTATCATAGTAGTGAGTGTGAATGTCGTTGATAACGTACTTACATACGTCGCACTCGCCGTCGCCATTTGCGTCAGCGTGTGCCGCAACGTTAGCGCCTGCTACGATGTGGCCGCAGTCAGCTGCATTCCAGTGATTGGTGCAGTCAACGGTCCAGCCCTCAGCATAGGTGTGTCCGTCAGCACAAGCCATCTTGTACTCACAAACGTCACACGCGCCGTCGTTGTTCTTGTCTGCGTGGGAGAACTTCTGTTCGGGAGCGTCCTCACAATCGCAGGTTGCCTGATACCAGTGTCCCACAGCGTCCGATGACCATGTTTCACTATAGGTATGTGAATGAACTTCTTCGGGCTCGCCGCAGGATGCGATAACGCATACTACCATAACGAGGCAAAGAAGAAGAGCAATAATTCTTTTCATAATGAAAAGCCTCCTTAGAAAAATTTTTATATATCACCGAAGTCACATCCGGGAAGCCCCGCGGTCTCGGAAAACACGCGGTGGGGAAAAATATGCATTTTATGCATCAAAATATGCTTGATGCCTGCTTTCCCGGTGCGAACCGATAATTTAATGAAGTTATTATACACTATAAAAATAAAGAAATCAATAGGAATTTTAACATTTAGTTAATATTCTTCATATTTTGTTAGAATTACACAGTACTCTTATAGCGTATTTATGCAAGTTGATATGAATAAATATGCAAATTATGCGGGTAAAACCGAATATTACTGCACGTCGTAGTAGTAGCACATAATGAGCCACTCGGAGCCGGAGGGTGCCTGATAGCCCTGCTTTTCAAGATCGCCCATACCGTCGCGGAAGAAGTTTGAGGCGGGGTGCTGTACGAAATTGTAAAGGAACTCCTGAAGCTCCTCGGTTACGGGAACCATACCGTCGGAGTTTGCATAGCTTCTGTATCCCTCAACGCCGATAAGCTCGGCAGGACATCTGCGGCAGTCCTTGGTGCAGTTGGTGCACTCGTCGGTGCACGCCCATCCAAGCTTGCTGTCGGGATCGCTCTCATCGTAGGTGTGACAGGTACAGCTCGTGGAGCAATAATAGGTACCGCCGTTGATCTTTCCGTATGTGGAAAGTCTTTTGTAACCCTCGATAAAGTGCTTGTAGTTGATGCCGTTACAGGAAAGACGCGCGTTTTGCGTTTCGAGATCGTTTGCGGTCGGGTCAACGTATTCGATGCCCGATATCGCTTTATCAAGGAATCTTGAAACAGAGGTGATCGCGGCGTAAAGTATCGGACCGTAGCCGCCGTTGTCGGCGTATTTTACCTCATCGTAGAGGTGATAGAAGCCGTCGCCGCCCTTGCTCTTGGGCCAGAGCTTCACTCTTGCCTCGTCAAAGACGAGCGCGCCGCTGGAGTGGCGGTACTCGGGAGTAAGTAGGGAGTATTCCGAGCCGTATTCGTGATCGTTTACGTCGTAGTTTGAGAAATCGAAGTCTACCGTTGCCATAACGCTTGACGCTGCGCCGCCCGAGGGGGGAAGCTCAAAGCTGCCGTTGCGCTTTACCGCAAAGGTGACCGTGATGGGATACTTGTTGTTTTTGGACTCTGCCTTAACGGCGAAGGTGTAGGTCGCCTGTCCGCCCGAGCTTATATTCTCGTCGGCGATCTGAACGGTGTGAACAAAGTTCAGAGTGTAGCTTCCGACGGGGCCGCCGTCGTTTATCGTTTCGACGTATTCGCTCCAGGCAAAGGTGCCTCTGTAAACGTCAACGTAGGGGTTAACGTTGTCAGCGGTGATGTCGATCCAGCTTTCGATGGAGTAAACTCCGTTTCCCTCGGGAGCGTATCTGAAATAGATAGCCTCATCAGGACTGTTGAGGACCGCAGAATAGACACCCGTCTTTGTAAATTGATAACAATCGTACACGCCCGTGCCGCCGCCGGAGAGGTGGTTGAGGGTGTAAAGCTCGACCGTGATATTGCGGTCGTCGTTGGTTGCTATATAGCCGTTGGGGTTGTAGGTGTACTCGTTGGGAACGTCGGATAAGGTGACACGGTAGTCACCGTCCAGGCCGTCAACGCGTGCAACGCCGTTCTTATCAAAGGTGGCGGTGTGTATGCTGAAGCCGTCGTTCCAATACGCCTGCATCTCCATTCTCGGGCTGTACGGCTGACCGTCAGCGGTAAGGGTTACGGTGAAGTCGTCGGTGGGGTCGTCGTTAAGATCGTCGTCCTTATTGCCGCCGTCACCATCCCCTGCTCCGCCATCGCCGAAAATTCCGCCGAGGATGCCACCCGTGCCGCCGCTTTCCTCATATCCTTCGCACGCCGCGAGGGAGAAAAGCGAGCAGAGCGCAAGCACAAGTGCTATGATTCTTTTTAAATTGTTCATTCGTTTTTCTCCTTTCGTCAGCGTTTAAGGCTAATCTTTTTCTTCTTCTTTGAGAGCTTCATTTTTCTTACAAGCACGTCAAGAAGGAAGAGCGAGACAGCCGCGATAAGAAGGGGTATGCGGTAGCTCATATTGTAGGTCGTGACCTCGCTTCTCTCGTTTTCGAGATTGGGGATCTCGCCCTCAAGTATAGAGCCGTTTCCGCGCATAAACTCGTAGATGTTTGCCTTCGAGAAGGTTGCAAAGGCGTTGTACTCGGTGAGGTAA
This sequence comes from Eubacteriales bacterium, assembly GCA_045634425.1. GTDB lineage: Bacteria > Bacillota > Clostridia > Oscillospirales > CAG-272 > UBA1740. Next base: position 29,148 of record JAZRAF010000079.1, read on the forward strand.
GGTATCTCAAAGCTTTCCGTAGAGGTGAACACCTTTTCATCGTATGAGTAGCTCACGTCTATGGTATAGGTACCGACCTTGCCGGTATCAAAGGTGTAGGTATACTTTCTTGAGTCAAACTCAAGGTTTCTTGTGATGGTCTTGCCACCGGGAAGAGTTACAACGATGGTGACGACTGCCTTGGGATTGAGTATGCCGGGCACGATCTCAATATAAGCGTCGTAATCGTTGCTTTCGATAGTCACGTTAAAGGGGTGGTCAACGCGCTCGTCGGGAATTGCGGCGGTAAGCATATTTGAAATGATCCCTACCCTTTCAGCCTCGGTCCAAAGCGAGGTCCACTCGCCCGAAAGTGAGGTCGTAAGGGTTGCAATTCTACCGTTTCCGTGGGTACGGTATGCGTAAAGCGGAACCTCACGCACGTAGCTCGTGCCCTTGACGTAGTTGATGGTAAGGGGTACCGTGGCATCGTATTTTGCCATAGACTGAACGAATCCCGAAACCGAGGAGATGCTGCTAAGGCCCGAAACGATCGGGTCACGGTATCTCTCGATATTGACCGTAGAGTTTCTCTCGATGACCGACTCGGTAACGTCGTTTGCCACCGTGCCGAATACGAGGGAGTCAACCTTTTCAAGATTCGAGATCTCGTAATACACGCCGCCAACGCCTGCGCCAACGACACGCTTAAGGGTTGCCCTACCGTCCTCGCCGTCAGCGGGGATATAGGTGTTAATAGCCGACACGGGTGTGCCCGAATCGAAAAGCTCGCCTGCTACCTGAACGGCATCCTTGGTGTTGTCAAAGCTGAAGCCGTCGGAGATAAGCATAACCTGGTTTTCGGAGAGGTTGAGGTTTTTGATAGCCTTCATCGCTTCCTCAAGGCCAAGTCCGATATCGGTGCCGTGTGCGGTGTAGAGATCGTCAATGTACTCGGTGAGCTCACTTCTTACGTCACCCACGCGGTCGGGTGTGCGCACCTTGATCTCACCCGAGAAGGTTACGAGGCAGACGTAGTCGTCATCGTTGAGAAGAGATACGAGCTTTATCGCCGCTTCCTTTGCGATGCTGAACTTGTACGCCATAAACATACTGTGAGATACGTCGAGAACTATCGTATAAAGCTTACCGTCGCGGGCGTAGTTGCCGTAATCGACGGGGAGTATCTCCTGAAGCTTTTGGAAAAGAGGATCCTCGTCCTCGGTCTGTATGTACAGGTTTCCGAGGGTGATAAGGCTCTTGCCGTACTGGGATACCGCGTTATCGATAGAGTCGATAAATGCGTTTGCGTTATGGATATTTCTTACGTCCACGTTGGAAAGAATGATCTCGTCATACTCGATCATATCCTCAATGGTGAAAGGAACTCTGTTGTTCTTTGAGGTGATAACGTAGGAGTCGATAGTCGCCTCACTGCCGTATACCGAGCCGATCAAGGACACGTCGTCCTTCTGACCCGTAACGAGGAGTATCTTCGTCTTTCCTACTACGGTCTGACGGAATGTGCACTCGTTGTTGTAGTCGGAGATATCGTCATCGGCGGTGATGACCGCCTTGTACTCATACTCGCCCGACATATTGGTCGGAAGAGTCATCGTAACGGTGTCAAGACCCGATTCAACGTTTATAACGGTGTAGCCGATCCTCTCAAACTCCTGATCCTTTACCGCTACGTCGCGCATAAAGAGCTCGAGCATAACGTTGGTGGTGCCGGAGGACTGAATGAGAAGATTTACCTCGCTCTGGTGGTCGAGGTAGGTAGAGGGTGCGCAATCTGCACCCGAGAGCTGAACCTCGGTCTGTCCCTCCTTGAGGGTGCTGTCAAGGAATATGGTATCGATCTTAACGCCGTTTTCGGTGAGTCTTTCAACCGTTGAGGCGATGGTGCCGACGTCCTTGTTTACGGTGTCACAGCCGTCGGTGATAAGAATGATACGCTTGATAACGTCCTTACCGAAAAGAGTTTCGGTATATCCGAGCGCCGAGGCGATGTTGGTTGCGGTGGTGTCCACCGTAGCTTCCTTAACGCTCTTTAAGGTTCTGCCCGCAGAGGTGAGGACTACGTTATCCTTACCGAAGCAGACGACACCGAGGTTGGAGTTTGCCGGCAGGTTTTCCTTGATCTCGGCAATATACTCGTCAATTCGGTCAAGATCACGCTCGGTGGAATATGACACGTCGGCAACGACGTAAACGGTGGTCTTCGTCATTACGGTGACGGACATAAGTCCTGCCGCGGCAAGGCTTATAAGCACCGAGATAACGATATGCACGCACAGGGACATAAACCAGCCGATGGTCTTGTTGTCCTTGTTTTTGATGATTACGTAAGGGATAATTATCGCCAATGCGAGGGGTATGGCGATCAGGAGCAGATAGGGATTATCGAAGCTGATATTTTTCATAGCAATATACCCCCCAATCCGCTAAAAACAGCAATACTAACATTACGAAAAGCAGAGTTGACGGATCGTATTTTCCGTCGATCTTACGGTCCCCCCTCTCACCTGAAAGCGAGAAATCACCCTCCGTTACCACGGGCACGCTCTCCGAAAGAGGTGCTGCGGCGTAGACGGGATACTCGTTGTTTCTGCCGCCCTCGGTCACGATGACGCGGTAGGTGCCGACCTCGCTGAGCTTGAGAGTTGCGGTGGTGCCGTCGGACTCCATATATACCTCCTCACCCGAGGGGGCAATAGCCTTGACGCTTTCCATAGTTGAGGTGATGTTTACAAGCACCTCCTCACCCGCCACGTAGTCGGACGAGTCTATAACGTCGGGGAATGAATACTCGACGAGGTTGCCGATAAGCATTACGAAATCGGTGGAAAGTGCGATATCCGATTCGTGCACGTCAAATGCAAATACGACCTGGCGGTTGCCAAGACCGTTTGCACCGGCAAATATCATCGGGTTGGAGTCGTAGGTAAACAGCGTATGGAAGTTGAGATACATACCGCTGTACTTTACGTAATTTTTGATATAGATCTCACCGCCCTCAATTCCCTCGAGGAGCTTGCGCACCATAGTAGAGGTCGATGCAGATTTTTTGATAACGTCGGACTCGGTCAGGGATACCTTACCCTTTACGTTAAAGCCGGAGTCCTTAATGCTGGTGTCGGGGTTAACGAGCCATACAGCGCCGTTAGGAAGCACGGGGGGCTCGTAGGAATCGAAGATGTAAAGACCGTAGACCTCGTCAATGCCCTTCTCATACTTCTCGGGGCTGATAACGGTCACCTCGGAGTCAAGGAGTGCGTCAAGCACCGCCTCAAAGAAGAAGCCGGTCTCGCTGACGATAAGGGTGCTGTACGTCTTATCGCTGTCGAGGTTGTAGGTGGTGATGGAATTATCCGCACCGTATGCGTCGGAATCAAGTATCTCGACCTTGAAGGATGAGAATCGAGGCACCGTGCACTCGATCTTTATCGGTGTGAGCTCGCCGTTCTTCACAGCAATCGCGCCCTCGTTTTTAGCCTCTGTGTCAACCGAAAGGCGAACGGAAATATTGGCGTCGCCGCCGTAGGAAATGATATTTGCACCTACGGTGAGCTTACCGCCCGAGTGGGAATACTGAACGTCGGTGATAGCGTAGTTCGTTGCATTATCGGTAACGGTGATGACCTCGATGTTAGCGGCAGTGTCAAAGCTCTTGTCGGTAACGAGGTACATAAGCGACGAGGGATGCTCGGTGAAATATGCCTGCGCGGTGTTAAGCGACTTCATAGTGTCGACCGCAACTGCCTCGGGCTCAACGTCCTTGACAAGCTCGATCGCATATTTCTTATCGGTTATGCCCTGGAAGGTCATTATAGACTCGTCCGCAACGCAAAGAAGGGTAAAGGAGCTGCCGTCCTTTGCATCCTTGATCAGGTCAACGATCTCGTCCTTTGCCACCTCAAAGCGGGTGGTCTTGCCCTGCTCTATATTCATACTGCCCGATGCGTCGAGAACGAAGCAATAGTCGTACGCAGCGCCGGGGAGAGTGAAGATGGGCTTGGCAATCGAAAGGGATACCACGGTAACGATGAGTATCTGGAGAATAAGGCTGATAAGTCCGGTAAGACCCGAAAGGGGATTCTTACGCTTCAAGAACTTTTCGCTGAGCTCCCAGATATAGGTGGATGTGATGGTCTGCTCGTTATACTTACTGCGGAGTATGTATATGAGAATTACGATCGGAATACCGATCAGGCCGATCAGGCCGAGCGGCTGCAAAAACGTCATTTAAGCACCCCCATATCCACCATTTCCCCGAAGAATACGTCGGAGATGCGGGCGTATGCGGGCAGGAGCATATAATGTCCGCCGCGCGACTCGCAATAGGTTTTTATTTTATCGGTGACGTGCTTAAGCGCCGCCTTGTATGCGTTTATTCTGTCCTTGTCGATCTTCTTACGGAAGAAGCGGTGCTGGTCCTCAACGTCGTAAAGATGCATCTTTCCGCGGAACTGCGGATTAAGCTCCTCACGGGAGAGTATCTGCACGCAAAGGATATCTCTTTTCTTTTCGGCGAACTTATCAATCGCCCTTTCGTAGTCCTCGTCGGTGAGGAAATCGGATATAAGTATCGAATATCCGTCACCCATACCGATCTTTGAGGGCACGATAGCGTCACTTATCGATGCTTCGGAGTTAAACTCGATATCGTTAAGCGCGCTTACGCAGTTAATGTAGGCGTCCTTGCCTACCATACCGGTGATGATCTCGTCTACCTGTGACCCGTGGATCGCATACACCGATACCTTGTCCATCTCGCTTACCGAGAGGTAGGCGAAGGCGGCGGCGATCTTTATCGCCTGCTCTGCCTTTTCAAAGGTACCGTGATCCATCGAGCGGCTGGCACCTATGTATATTCTGGTGTGCATCTGACGCTCGTCAAGATAGAGCTTCTGATAGAGCTTATCAAAGCGGGCGTAGGCGTTCCAGTCTATTTTCGAGATGTCGTCGCCGGGAACGTAGTCACGGTAGTCGGCAAATTCGCAGGACGAACCAAAGTTTTTGGACTGATGGTTGCCTCCGAACATTCCGGCCACGTTGTTTTTAAGAAGCGTCTCAAGAGCCTCAAGCTCGGCAAGAAACGCCTCGTCAATTACCATTTTCCCCATTAGCGAGCCTTCTTGGTTTCCTTGATTATCATTGAGATCACGTCGTCAACACCGAGCTTATCGTTAACTGCGGTGTAGTTTACCTTCATTCTGTGACGGAGTACGGGATATGCGAGCGCATCGATATCCTCATAGGATACGTTGAAGCGGCCCTGCATAAGCGCGCGTACCTTTGCGGCGGTGATAAGACCCTGTGCCGCACGGGGAGATGCGCCGTACTTAACGTACTTCTTGGTAGAGGGGGTGGAGTCAAGCTCGGGGTGAGTGTTTGCAACGAGGTCAACTGCGTACATAAGCACCTCGTCAACAACGGGAACGGTGGATGCAAGTGCTCTCATCTCGAGGATCTCCTCGCCGTTGATAACTGCCTCGGCAGTCTCGGCCATGGTGATCTGAGTCATCTTTACGATGTCGGCAAGCTCGGCATTTGAGGGGAAGCCGACGAGAAGCTTGAACATGAAACGGTCCATCTGCGCCTCGGGAAGGGGGTATGTACCGTCCTGCTCGATGGGGTTCTCGGTTGCGAGAACGAAGAAGGGCTCGTCGATCTTGTAGGTCTGGTTTGCTACGGTAACCTTGTGCTCCTGCATTACCTCAAGCATTGCGGACTGGGTCTTGGGGGTAGCACGGTTGATCTCGTCGGCAAGCACGAGGTTTGCAAATATAGGGCCGGGACGGAACTTGGTCTCCATCTTACCCTCCTCGTTCTTCTCGATGATGTTGGTACCGGTTACGTCAGAGGGCATAAGGTCGGGGGTAAACTGAATTCTCGAGAAAGGAAGAGAAAGCACCTTTCCAAGAGAACGTACAAGACGGGTCTTACCAACGCCGGGTACACCCTCAAGAAGCACGTTACCGCCGGCAACGATAGCTATTATAACGTTGTCGATGATTCCGCTCTGTCCTACGACGTCCTTAGCAAGCTCAAGACGTACCTTTGCGATCTTCTCGCTGAATATTTTTACTCTTTCCATTTCCTGTGCATTTATCTCGTTAGTCATTTCTAATAACCTCTCATTCATTTTACTGATCCTCAAAGCCGCCATAAAGGATCTCAAAGTATTTTTTCAGTGCGGCGATCTCTTCTTCTGTGTAATCGCCGTCCTCGGTCTTACCGAACATCAGCGAGTAGTATTTATCAAGTATGGTGCCGTATTCGACGTATTTGTCGGTGTAGGGGTCAAGGACAAGGTCGTCACTTCCGTAGACCGTTCCCGTACCGATACCGCCCATCGATCCGCCGCTGCCCTCGTCACCGCCGCCACCCGTCTGGGTAGAGGAATCACGAAGCACGGGGCGCTTGAAGGTGGGGAATGCGTGCTCGAAGAGGATACATATACGCTCGACGGCGTACTCACCCGTTTCGGTATTCGCACTGCTCTGCTCTATCGCCGCATAGAAGATCGGCGTGAGTGCGGAGAAGGTGGTATCAAGCTCAGCCTGTAAGGCTGTGTAAGGAACACCGGGCATAAGAGTCGAAAGCTCGGAGAGTCCGGCGTAGTAGCTGGTTGCCGCAGGGTCGGTGAAAACGTAGGCCGTTATTGCGGCGTAGAGCGCATCGGTGGATGCGATGCCCGACTTAACGAGTGCGACGGGGATAGCCGACGCATCCGACGAGATAAGGGCAAGAATTTCGGAGAACATCACGTCATCAGCCGTGGTGCCCTTGATGCTTTCGGGGTGGATGTAGCCTGCGCGCACCTCGGCAAGCGCCGCCACGTATTCATCCCATTCGGTGCCAGATTGCCATACGTAGTAGTTGAGCGCCTCGGCAAGGGGCTTTGCGGTGGATGATCCCGTCGCCCAAAGCGCCTCGATTATCTCGACGGCGGAGGAGGATTCATCCGTCTTTTTCAGTATTTCCTCGATCGCCTTATCGACCGATTCGTCACGCTGATTTACGGTGGTCGCAAGCTTCAACTCGTCAAGCAAGGTGCCGAGAGCAACGACGACGTCCTCACGGTAGGGGGACTGCATATTCGAGGTGGTCACGTACTCGATAAGCTCCTCCATCGCCGCGATCTGTATGTCGGTGATCTCAAAGGGCTCCTCGATTACGGGAGGTGCGGGGGGCTCGACGGGTGTGTAAAGCACCGCACCTGCAAGCACAAGGGTTGACAGGCAGAGGCAGAGTACGTAAAGCCACAGGTTTCTTATCCTCACGCCGCGGCGAGGTATGGTGTCGATAACGACCTCGGTGTCCTCACGCTGAAGGGCGAATATCGATTCCTCCCTGTCGCGGTAGGCAAGCATCGTCTGCACTCTTTCCTGAAGTGCAAATCTTCTGTCAAGCATTCGCGCAACCGACGAGGACGAGCGGTAGAAGATAAAGAAGGTGCCGACACCCGACAAAAGGAATGACGCAACTCCTATCAGAACGAGCGACCCTAAGTCAAGCTCGGTGATTTTCAGTTTTAAGAGCAGGATAAACACGCCAAGGCAAAGCACGCTGACGGTGAGTCCCACGAGTATCGCTCTTACTATCGCAGTTATGAGCGACTTTCTTTTCAGCTTGGCAAAGCCGCGCATTCCGGTTACGTCACTCTTCATAAGCACCTCCCGGCAGCGCGCATTTTGCATACTGTATGCAAGATATTCACAAAAAACGCTCCTCTTAGATTTTAAAATAAAAACCTAAATAATTTAATATATAATGAGGTATTGTAACAAAAAAAGCGAATTGTGTCAATATTTTTGTATAAAAATTCACAATTAATTTCCCTCAGGCATTATATGCCTGTCCGTTTTTTGCCATTTTTTGCAAACTTTTATTTACATATACGAGCAAAAGAAAGGTCGGTACGGGAGTGTGTCCCATACCGACCGAGTAATATTAAATTTTGTGCTAAGTAGTGACCCGTGTGAAATTATCCCATATCATCGGCAAGCGTTCTGCGCTTTTTCCAAACGCCGGAGAGGAAGTATATCATACCCGGAATTGCACAGCCGTAGGGTGCAAGGCCGTAACCGAGAACGAAGCCGTAAAAATCGAATCCGAGAACGACTCCAAAGAGCCAGCTGAGGCCGATTCTGAGCACTACGCCGTCAAGCAAGGAGAGCACGAGGCTGAGTCTTGCGTTGCCGATTCCCTGTATAAAGGAGTGAGTTCCGCGCATAATTGCGAGCGCGGGGAACATCCACATAATTGCCGCGATAAAGGTCGAGGACATATCGTGAACGAGGGGGTCGTCGGAGAATACCATAAAGAGCTGCTTGCCTATCGTGAGGTAAAGCACCATACATACAAGCGTGAAAGCGCCTGCGTATATCCAGGCAAAGTAGACCGATTTTTTCGCCCTGCCCTGCTCCTTTGCCGCGATATTCTGGCTTACCATCGGGAGTGCGGCGTGCTGTATTCCCTGCGATATCTTGTTGACGATATCGTCGATACGCATTCCGACACCGAAGGTTGCCGAGGCTACGACGCTTATGTCGTTTACCATAGAGTTAACGTAAAGCATCGAGAGGTTGATGCAGCCCGACTGGATAGCCATAGGCGCACCGAGCTTGAATATCATAGCCGAGTATTTCTTGTTGGGTATAAAGCTCTTCGGCTTGAAGTCGAAGCCAAACTCCACCTTGCGGCGGTAGAGGTACCACATAGAAAAGATGAAGGACACCGCCTGGCCGATGATAGTCGCCCACGCCGCACCGGCAACACCCATTTTCAAAGGACCGATGAAGATGATGTCGAGCACGAGGTTTATGACCGAGGCGATGCAGATGAACATAAACGGACGGCGGGAATCGCCCATTCCGCGAAGTGCGGATGCCACCATATTATATCCCGCGGTGAAAACGAGTCCGCCGCCGCAGATAAGAAGGTAGTCCCCCGACATCGCATACGACTCGTCGGGAATGTTCATCAGGTTCATTATCGGAAATCTTAACGCCACAACGACGGCGGTAAAGAAAAGTCCGATAGCGGTGACTATGGTGAAAAGAGTGCCGACGATGCCGTTTATCTGCTCGCGCTTTCCTGCGCCGAGTGCCTGCGAGATCATAACCTGACCCGCGGTGGCAATACCGAGGCACACCATAGTTGCAAAATTAAGTATCAGGCTGCTTTGCGAAACGGCGGAAAGACCGGGCGTGCCGACGAAATGGCCGACGACGATCATATCCACCGTGCTGTAAAGCACCTGAAGGGCGTTTGACGCCATAAAGGGGAGCATAAACAGGAAAAGTTGCTTGGGAATGCTACCCCGTGTGAAATCTTTTGATATTTTTCCCTTCAAAGCGTTACCTCGCAAGCTCCTCGTTAAGCTCTTTGAAAAGGGGCAAATTCGTCTTTTCGGAGGTGAGAGGAGTGATGGAAATGTAGTTGTTTATGACCGCGACGGTATCGAGCGAAAGATCGCCGCTGTTGTTTATTGCCATCTGTCCGACCTGGACGTAAATATCGCCGTCACGATGCACGAAATCGTCGGTAAAGTATATGCCGCCCTGTCTTGTGACAAGAATACCCTTGTCGTCAAGCGGGATATTTACGTTGTATATCGTGTTTCGTCCAAACAGGTCGTGCTTGCAGAAAAATTCAAGCACGGTGTCAAGCTTATTCTCTGCCGCCTCAAAGGTTCTCGGGTCGGTGGAGAGCGCAACGCCGTTGATGCCAAGGCGCGCCGCCTCAAAAATTGCGCCGATAGTGCCCGAGTAAACTATATCCTTACCGAGGTTGAAGCCGCGGTTTACACCCGAGATAACGAGGTCGAAGTGCTCCTTAAGACCGCACACCGCAAAGCGCACGCAGTCCGCAGGGGTGGAATCCATAGAGTAGGCGCGGATACCCTCACCGATATCAACGCGCTTGACCTCGATCGGGCGTGTGAAGTCGATGGCGTGGCTCTTGCCGCTTTGCTCGACCTTGGGGGCAATAACGGTGACCTCGCCAAGCTCCTCTGCCCTTTTTGCAAGCACGGGGAGAATTGGAGATGCGATGCCGTCATCGTTGGTTATCAGTATTCTCATAACCAGCCCTCGTTGTTTTCCTTGTATTCCTTAAGGCGTGCATCTGCCTCGGCGATAAGCGCATCCGCCTCCTCACGGGAGTAAACGGTTGCACCTGCGGCACAGGCGTGGCCGCCGCCGTGGTAGCGCTCGGCTACGGGGCTAACGGTTACGAAACGGCTGCGAAGTCGCACACGGGTGCTTCCGTCACCGTTTTCAATGAATGCAAGCCAGATAAGAGAGTCCTTAATGGAGTCCATATAGGATACCGATGCAGAAGCGTCCTCGCTCGAAAGGTCAAATCTTTCCTGCATCTCCTTGTCAACGTAGAGATACGCAACGCCGTTTTCGGTGATCTGCATATGCTCGTAAACGTACGCCTCAAACTTGAACATCTTATATTCCTTCATATAGAGGTTGGCATAAAGGGTGTCAACGTCAACGCCAAGGTCGAGAAGCATACCTGCAAGGCGCATAGTGTTACCCGAAACGGAACGGAAGCGGAAGCGGCCGGAGTCGGTAACCATACCGGTGTAAATGAAGGTCGCCGCCTTGGTGTCAAGCTTAAGCTCGTCACGAAGCGCATAGCAGAATTCCGCGATCATCTCGCAGGCAGAGGAATAGTCCTCCTCGATCCACTCAAGGGGCGCGTAGGACTGTACGGGAATGTGGTGGTCGATCTTTATAAGCTCACGGCAAAGGGTGTACTTCTGATTTGAGATACGGTCGCTCGTTGCGGTGTCGATAACGATACCGAGCGCATCCGAATAGAACTCGTCGGGAACGTTGTTCTCGTCCTCGCCGCCGAGGAATTTAAGGTACTCGGAGTAGTCACAGTTAAGCACACGGACGTCTTTTTCGGGATACGTACCTCGCAAAACGGTGCAAAGACCCATTGTAGAGCCCACCGCGTCGCCATCGGGGCGCTTGTGTCTGAAGATGATTATTTTGTTATATTCCTTGATCTTTTCAAGTATCGCTCTAATTCTTTCAATTTGCATTTTTGTTCTCCCTTACGAGCTTATTCATATCCTCGAGCAGCGCCATTGCCTGCTCACGGTCCTTAAGAGTTGCGCCGCTTGCCTTAGCGTGTCCGCCGCCGCCGTACTTAACTGCGATGGGGTTGATGTTGTACTTGCTTGAGCGTATCTCGGTAAGCACGCCGCCGTCGGTTTCGGTAAAGTTGACCCAAGCGTCAACGCCGCGGATCTCAGACATTGTGCCGACCATTCCGCGAGAGATGGAGAAGATGTCAACGCCGTAGGTGCCAAGCTCATCCTTAGTGGTGTATATGTAGGCCACGCCGTCGTCGGTGAAGTTGATCTTGAGCACGAACTGAGCGCGGAGTCTGATAAACTTGAAATCGTCGGAGTAGAGATTTCTGAAAATATCGTTGGTGTCAAAATCACGCTCACGCAGGAAGGACGCCATACGGAAGGTGTTTGCACTTGTCGAGTCGTATCTGAAGCGGCCCGAGTCGGTCACCATACCCGTGTAAAGCGACTTTGCCGCGAGGTTGCTAACGGTGAGGCCGCCCTCGATAGCCATAGCGGTGATAAGTCCGCAGCAGCTTTCGTAAGAGGTGTCGGTCACCTCGATGTCGGCTATCTTCTCGCAGAAAATGTGGTGGTCGATGCGTGCGGTGCACTCGGCAAGCTTGTATCTTGAATCGCTGATGAGTGCGGATGCCGAGGTGTCGAGGATAATCGCAAGTGCGCCCTTGTACGTCTCGTCGCTTATCTCGTCCATCTTCGAGCCCTCCATAAAGCCGAAGCGGCCTGCGCCGTCGCCGACTACATAGACCTCCTTGCCGGGAAACGAGTCGATTATGATATTCTTAAGACCGAGCTGCGAGCCAAGCGCATCTCCGTCGGGATTATTGTGCCTGTGTATGATAATTCTGCTGTATTCCTTGATTTTTTCAATTATTGCTTCAAACATTTTCTCTCTTCCTTTCTTTTCTTTAACAGTTTATTATATCATACTTTTGAGAAACTTGCAACTGTAATAATAAAAAATATATTTTAAAGATATTTTATCCTCTTTTTGTGTTGCAAAGAAAGCGTGTGTGTGCTAGAATAAAGAAAAAGGAGGTGCGAGTATGAGAAGCGTGCGCACAAAATTGATATCCTCACTACTTATCGTGGTGCTGCTCACCCTTTCACTTACGGGATGCACCGCAATTGAGCTTATTACCGATTATCTGCTCGACTCGCTGAGTCCGGACTCGACAGAGCCCGAGGTAGATGAGTTTTCGCTTGAGGATGCGATAAACGAGATAACGACCTCAAAAATGTGTGCCGAGGTAACGATCAGTATAGAATATCGCAGCATCCTATCTACCCCACTCGGAACGGTTCAAGGCTCGGGAACGGTGATAATGCGTACCGAATCCACCTTACTCTACGTGCTTACGAACGCACATTGCGTAACGACACCCGACAACATCACCGCACAAAAGTATAACAAATCGATATATATGACAGACTACCGCGGCAACGTCTACGGCGGCGGAAAGGTATATGCCGAAAGTGTAGATGAGGAACGGGATCTGGCGTTAATAACGTTCGCGTGCGATAACTGGGACGTACAGCCCCTGACCCTTGCCAAAAACAATCCGAGCATCGGTGACACGGTAATTGCCCTTGGCTCGCCGCACGCACAAATGAACTCAATCACCGTTGGAAAGGCTGTCAGTTACTATAACAGCGACATGATAGAGTGCGAGGCACTCTATCACAGCGCGCCCGTGGGTAGCGGCGGAAGCGGCGGTGCACTTTTAAACACCGACCTTGAGCTATGCGGAGTTAACTTTGCCGCGGATACCTCAGAGGGCGACTTTGGCAACGGAAGCTCTATCCCCATCGAGTCAGTGCGCGAATACCTCGCAAATTTCAGCATTTTTAATCTTATTCTTTAACAAAAATCAACAAGGACCCGTGTAAAAACGTTACACGGGTCCTATCCTTTTACTTTTTTATATTGCAAGCGCAGCCGGCAGGACACGCGCCGCAGTTTCCTCCGCAGGAGCAGGAGGGCTTGCCTTTTTTCTTGTTTATTATCATAATCACCACGACCAAGGCAAAGAGCGCGGCAATGACTGATGCTATTACAGCAGTAAGAATAACTTTCATTTTTTACACCTTCTTATTTGTGCCCTTCAGGCTCGGATCCTTGCGAAGAAGGAGATAAAGAGCGCCGCCGATTATAACGAGAGCGATCGCGGCGGTAAGAGCCTCCCACCAATAGAATGCGCCCGAAACAAGCGAGCCGATCTGATATACGCAGAAGCAGGTAGCGTAAGCAAACACGCACATATACGCGATCGCAAACGCGGTCCACTTCGAATTGTTCATCTCACGCTTGATCGCGCCCATAGCGCCGAAGCAGGGTGCGCAAAGCAGATTGAATATCATAAACGAGAATGCCGCAAGCGCGCTGCCGCCGAATACCGCGGAGTTAACGTAGTCGTAAAGTCCCGACTCGCTGCCTGCCATAGCACCGAATGCGCCAACGACCTCCTCCTTTGCCATAAGACCAAGGATAGTCGCAACCGCGCTCTGCCAGTTGCCAAAGCCAAGGGGAGTAAATATCCACGCGATAGCCGAGCCGATGACCTCAAGGATCGAGCTGCCGCCCGCCTCGTCGGTGATAAAGTGGAATCCACCTGCGAAGGAGAGATTGTTAAGGAACCAAATTACAACGCTTGCCACGAATATGACCGAGCCGGCACGCTTGATGAAGGACCAGCCGCGATCCCACGTGGTGCGGAAGATGTTGCTTGCAAGGGGGGCGTGATATGCGGGAAGCTCCATTACGAAGGGAGCGGGTGCGCCTGCAAACGCCTTAAGCTTTTTGAGGATTATACCGGATATTACGACCGCGCCAACGCCGATGAAGTACGCCGCAACGGATATAAGCGAGCTTGCAAGCGCATTGTCACCGAACATCGAACCCGCGATCATACCTATGATAGGCATCTTTGCGCCGCAGGGGATAAAGCCGGTAGTGATTATCGTGATCTTTCTGTCTCTTTCCTGCTCTATGGTACGGGATGCCATAATGCCGGGCACGCCGCAGCCGGATGCTACGAGCATGGGTATAAAAGACTTGCCGGAAAGACCGAACTTGCGGAATATCTTATCCATAATGAAGGCAACGCGAGACATATAGCCGCAGTCCTCAAGCAAGGAAAGCAAGAGGAACAGAATAAGCATCTGAGGCACGAAGCCAAGCACCGCGCCGACACCGCCAACGATACCGTCCTGGATAAGCGAATAGAGCCAGGAAGCGATTACGGGCTCACCCGTGTCACTTAAAAGCAGCATATCGATAAGCTCAGGTATCGAATACCAGCTTGCCATAAAGCTGTCGGGATAGGTCTCGGCAAAGGAGCCGAAAAGACCATCGTTCATAAACGTAACGGTGAAGTCACCGACCGATCCTATCGAAATGAAATAAACGAAGAACATTATTGCCGCAAAGATCGGGAGAGCCGCCCATCTGTTAGTAACAACCCTGTCGATCTTATCGGATATAGACATCTTGCGGCCCTTTGCCTTTCTCTTATAGCAGGCCGCGGTAACGTGGGTCACGTAAACGTATCTCTCGTTTGCGATAATGCCCTCGGCATCGTCGTCAAGCAGCTCCTCAACTCTCGCTATATCCTTTTCAATATGCGCAAGCTTCTCGGGATCGAGCTTAAGCTCCTCAAGCACCTTTTCGTCACGCTCGAAGATCTTAACGGCATACCATCTCTGTCTTTCCTCGGGCATGCCGTGCACCGCCGCCTCCTCGATGTGAGCAAGGGCATGCTCAACGTCACCGGAGAAGTTATGTGAGGGTACGTGGCTGCCGTCCTTGACCGCCTCAATAGCAACGTCAAGCGCATCGGTTATACCGTCGTTTTTAAGTGCGGATATCTCAACAACACGGCAGCCAAGCTTGCGCGAGAGCATCTCGGTATCTATCGTGTCACCGTTTTTGCGCACTACGTCCATCATATTTATTGCCACTACCATCGGAATACCGAGATCGGCGAGCTGAGTGGTGAGATAGAGATTGCGCTCAAGATTGGTTCCGTCTACTATGTTCAGTATCGCGTCGGGACGCTCGTTGACAAGGTAGTTTCTTGCCACGACCTCCTCAAGCGTATAGGGGGAAAGCGAGTATATGCCGGGCAGGTCCGTGACGGTCACGTCGCCGTTCTTTTTAAACTTTCCTTCCTTCTTTTCTACAGTAACGCCCGGCCAGTTGCCGACGTACTGATTCTGGCCTGTCAGGGCGTTGAACAGCGTCGTTTTACCGCAGTTCGGGTTGCCGGCCAGGGCTATTCTAATACCCATTGTTTTTTCCTTTCGTTCGTTAATGGTTAGTCAAGGCTAACCGGTGGATGTTTTTTTACGGCAGTTCCCTGCCGCAAATTATTCTATCTCGATAGTTTCGGCGTCCGACTTACGGATCGAGAGCTCATAGCCGCGCACGGTAAGCTCAATAGGATCTCCGAGGGGTGCAACCTTTCTTACGTAGATCTCAACACCCTTGGTAATGCCCATATCCATAATTCTGCGTCTTGTCGGACCCTCGCCGTGAAGCTTCACGACCTTTGCCGTGCCGCCTATTTTCACATCGCGAAGAGTTTTCATATTTTTTCTCCATTCTATCGCCGTTTTGGCGAAACTTAGGGCAGTTAGCCTCTGCTAACCGATATAGAATTATACCTTATTCTTCCTCGTTTGTCAATAGGTTTTGAGAAACTTTTTCCAACTTTTTTTAAGCGGCAAATAAAAAGCCCGTACCTACACGGCTCGTCAGCCATATAAATACGGGAATTTTAATTAAAATATTACACGGGTCGCCTCTTAAGCAGTTTAAACATCAATTCAGACAGCGGAAAAACCAAAAATCCCATAAAGAAATTTGATATTCCGTGCACAAGATCGAAGTAAAGTCCGCTCACTATCCAGGCAAGCATTCCCCTGAAATCAAGGCCGAACATTATCGCCTGTGCAGGGGCGTAAAGTGTGCCAAAGGCAAAGCCGTGAAGCGCCGTTATTATCGGGTATATCACGCACCTGAGCTTTGGATTTAAGCGCCTCGGGATAAGCATCGCCACACCCCAAAGAGGAAGCCAGATATATACATAGGGTAGCCACCAGGCCGAAAAGCCGAGATAAAATCCGTTCAAAATGACGTAAACGTATATCGGAATCAAGGCCTTGAAGCGGAATACCACCGCGTACGTAACGCACAGCGCGCCGACGAAATGTATATTCGGCAGTGCCTCCATCAATAGGTCGCCGAGGAACATTATCGTGCCGAGCATCGCAAAAAGCACGCACTCGAATATGCGCTTATGTACCGTGTTTTTTGAATTACATCGTTGTGTAGACAAACTTATAGGTCTCACCGCCCTGAATTACAGTTTCATTTGCGCCGACCATGGCGTAATCGTCACCTACGTAGAATGCCCAATAAGCCGAATTTGCATCCCAATCCGCCTTCATACCGTTGAGGGTATCGAAGAAGGATGCATCGTTGATAAGCTCGAGCTCGTAAAGTGCCGCACCGAGGGTCTCCTTATCGGTCTTTACGGTGAGGGTAACGGTAGTGTCCTCCGCAGTGATGAGGACGGTAACGGTCTTAGCACCTGTGCCGACGGTCGCATCCTCGGTGTAGGTTGCATCAGCCCAAAGTCCGGTGGGAGCTTCCTCGCCGCATCCAACAGCAAAGAGAAGCACTACGACAACGAGCATAGCCGCGGTCAGTTTCATAATGTTTTTCATCATTTTTTTCTCCTTTCGTATTTCAAAAGGATAAAATAAAAACCCCTTCACGGGGTCAAATGATAGAAAAAGGGGGGCGCAAAGCGCCACCCGTACCACCTTCCCCGTTTGCCCAAGAAGTCTTTACGGATCACAGAGTGACAAGCATCCCGACTTACGCGACCTAAGTCACGCTCACGGTAATGGCTGTTGCGACGGATTTTCACCGTCTTCCCTTGTCCCCTAGCCGCCGTCGCGGCCCGACAATGCACCGAAGTGGCGCAATACCCTGCGTTTATTCTTTTGTCGTTTTTATTATAATCGCAACACCGCATTTTGTCAATAGTCGGGGAAAAAATAAAAATTTTATTTTCTATTGAAATTGCCGAATGTTTGTATTATAATACAAAAGGAGGCGCAAGACGCGCCCGACAGCAAAGTGAGGCTTAAGAAATTGATCAACAATAAAAAGCTCCCTCTCACGGAGGGTCCGATATTCGTCAGAATGACGCTTTTCGCCCTGCCGATAATGATGACGGGCATATTACAGATCCTATACACGATGGCCGACAACATCATCGTCGGACAGTTCTCGGGCGACACCAACGCCCTTGGCGCAGTTGGATCAACGAGCACGCTTAACTCGCTGATACTCACGCTCCTGCTCGGTATCTCTATCGGTACGAGCGTAGTTGTTGCGCAGGCATACGGCGCAAAGAATGAGAGAGTCGTTTCCCGCGCGGTGCATACCGCCCTCACCTTCTCGCTTATTGGCGGTGTGGCATTTATGATCGCGGGCCTTGCCCTTTCGAGAACGGCACTCGTGCTTATGGGCACGCGACCCGTGCTTCTTGAGGGGGCGGTGCTTTACTTCCGCATAATCTGCCTTGGCATCCCCGCGACCGCAGTATATAATTTCTCCGCCGGCATCCTTCGCTCGATCGGCGACTCGAAAACACCCCTTATCATCCTTGCATCCACAGGCCTTGTAAACGTAGTGCTCAACATATTCTTCGTTTGCGCGTGCGGAATGTCGGTCGAGGGTGTTGCGATAGCGACCGTGGTGTCACAGTACCTTTCCGCAATCGTTGCGGTATACGTGCTTTGGCGCAAGCGCTCGGAGTGCTACGGCTTCTCATTTAAAAAGATCGGTATAGACACAAGGCTGCTTAAGAGAATTCTTCGCCTCGGCGTTCCCTCAGGACTTCAGAGCGCGATGTTCTCGGTTTCGAATATACTGCTTGTAAGCGGTATCAACACCCTTGGCGACCACGCCATCAAGGCAAACACCATCGCAGGTAACATCGACGCTATCACCTACCTTGCCTGCAACGCATTCAGCGCGGCGGCAATGACCTTCGTTGGTCAGAACTACGGCGCAGGCAAGATCGACCGAGTTAAAAGGTCGGTCATTTCGGGCATCGTGCAGGTTGCGATATTCGGTATAGTGATAGGACAGCTTCAGCTGCTGTTTGCAAATCAGCTTGCGAGCCTTTACATCGCCGCTGACGACCCCAACAGGGCGGAGATCCTCGCACTTACCGAGGGCGTTCTCATCCTGATTTTGAACGTCTATTTCATCTGCGGACTTATGGACGTTATGGCGGGTGCTCTCAAGGGCCTTGGCTATTCCCTTGCCCCGATGATCATTTCCATCATCTGTATCTGTGGTGTGAGAATAGTATGGCGCTACGTTGCCTTCCCCCTTGAGGCGTTTAACTCCATTGAGGGAATTTACATTTCCTATCCCATATCCTGGTCACTTGCGTTTATATGCTACCTCGTCCTTTACATAATCGCACGCGTTAAAATCAAGAAAAGGTTAAACCTCTCCGCGGCCACACCGACCGAGGAAAAAGCAACCGTAGAGGTGTAATAAAATGACTTCAACAAAAAAGCGGCTTGTCATCACCGAGGGCCCGATATTTATAAAAATGCTTCGGTATTCGATACCGGTAATGCTCACGAGTGTTTTGCAAACGCTGTACAATATGGCGGATAACGCCGTTGTAGGACAGTTTTCGGGCGACCCGAACGCCCTTGGCTCGGTCGGATCGACGACATCGCTTAACAACCTTATACTCAACCTGATGCTTGGCGTATCTATCGGTACGAGCGTTGCAGTCGCGCAGGCATATGGCGCAAAAAACGAAAAGCTCGTATCAAAGGTTGCGCATACCGCACTCTCCTTCGCTGCCATAGTCGGTATCATCCTTATGGTGGCTGCAATTGCAATTTCAAAACCGGTTCTGATGCTTATGGGCACGCAGGAGTCCCTGCTTGACGGCGCGGTG
>JAZRAF010000080.1:0-1335 GCA_045634425.1 Eubacteriales bacterium
AGCTCAGCGTAGCTTTCGTTTATCTCGGCAAGGTAGGCGTCTACTGCCGCATCGGTCTTTTCGTATGTAGCGGTTTCCACAAGCTCGGTATGGGGTCCGTCCTCGGTAATCGTGAGCTTGCCGGCGTACTCAAATTTCGTACCCGTAGAGGAAAGAAGAACGTCATCGCCGCTCTTGTCCTTCAAGGTCTCTTCTTCGATAACAAGGTGCGCGTGAGCATCGAGTACAACATCCAAGCCGTCGGTATTCTCAACAATATCCGTAATATCAAACAGCTCGCCCGACGCATCATAGCCAACGTGAGAAAGCGCGATCACGTAATCCGCACCTGCTGCTTCGGCGGCATCAATACTTGCTTGAACAAGCTCGTATATTTCTGCCCCACCAAAGGTGTATATGATCTCGCCGTCCTCGTTTTTGAACTGCGCGGGATTTGACGAGCTGATGGTGTCGGGGGTGGTAATGCCAATGTAAGCGATCTCCACTTCGCCGTAGGATACAATGGTGTAAGAATCGAAATAAGAGCTGTCCTCGCCAAGTTTTGAAAAATTACAGGATAGGAATTTTGTGTTTGAGAGGCTATTCAGCTCTGCAAGGCGCGAAATCCGATAGTCAAATTCGTGGTTGCCGAGTGCTATAGCATCATATCCGACCTTGTTCATAAGGTTGATAACGTACTCGCCTTTAGATACCGCGCCGAGTGTGCCTCCCTGAACGAAGTCACCCGAGGAAACAACGCCCACGTAGTCGTAGCTTGATTTCATTTCAGCCTTCATAGCCGCAAGCTTGGAGTATCCGTCCACCGCACAATGCACGTCGTTTTCATAAAGAATGACAATAGACTCTCCTTCTGCCGCAGGGGGATTTGTTCCCGAGCCATCGGGAGGATTGTTTTTATCCGAGCAGGATGCAAGTGTCAGAAGCGACAGAAGCATCGAAAGACACAAAACGATACCTAAAAATTTTCTTTTCATAATAGTCCTTTTACACATTGATCGGCGTATTATTTCTAAAGTCGCCCATCGTGCGTACAACCTTTTCGTAATAACCTTTTTTGAAGAACAGGCATTTGGAAAGATCCACGCCCATTTTGTCGCCCGTCAGCGTAAGAGCGACCGCACGGCATCCGCCGGTGCAATACTTGAAGTAGGAGCATTTACGGCACTCTTCATTGACCTCGGCCAACTGCCCCACCGTGGCGCACACCTCGGCAAGATACTTGCCCATCTGCAAAAGGGGCTGGAGTCCCGACGCCTTGACGTTGCCGAGAATATCGTTCCTTGCCTCGTAGTAGCCCGACATCTGCAAGCACGGGAATACGTTTCCGTTTGCAGC
>JAZRAF010000081.1:0-22227 GCA_045634425.1 Eubacteriales bacterium
GCGAGTTTATCTTCGCGAGAATAAGCAGTGAGTATTCTGACAATAATTTAAACACATAAAACAAAAGGAGAAAACCACAATGGAACTCAAGGGATCAAAAACAGAGCAGAATCTTATGACCGCTTTCGCAGGCGAGTCTCAGGCAAGAAACAAGTACACCTACTTCGCATCCGTAGCAAAGAAGGAAGGCTACGAGCAGATCGCAGCTATCTTCCAGCAGACCGCAGACAACGAGAAGGAGCACGCTAAGCTTTGGTTCAAGGCTCTTGGCGGCCTTGGCGATACCGCTGCTAACCTTGCTGCAGCAGCAGAGGGTGAGAACTACGAGTGGACCGATATGTACGACACCTTCGCAAAAGAGGCAGAGGAAGAGGGCTTCAAGGCTCTTGCGTTCCAGTTCAGAGCAGTTGCCGCTATCGAGAAGGCACACGAGGAGAGATATCGCGCACTCCTTAAGAACGTTGAGATGCAGCAGGTATTTGAGAAGGGCGACATGACTATGTGGGAGTGCCGCAACTGTGGCCACCTCGTAATGGGCAAGAAGGCTCCCGCTGTATGTCCTGTATGTGCGCATCCTCAGTCATTCTTCGAAGTACGCAAGGAAAACTATTGATTGTAAATTTTCGTCCTAACCGCCGTTTTCCGCCGAGCTCGCAATAGGTCACTATTGCTTCGGGCAGAACAACGACGCTTATGCCTGAAAATTTCCTAACCAATATAGCCTAGTGCAAACAATAAAAACGCCGAAACCCGACTGTGTTTAGGTTTCGGCGCTCTTTTTATAATCTTTAAAACTACGCACTTTGTG
The DNA here is from genome assembly GCA_045634425.1 of Eubacteriales bacterium. Taxonomy (GTDB): domain Bacteria; phylum Bacillota; class Clostridia; order Oscillospirales; family CAG-272; genus UBA1740. Next base: position 809 of record JAZRAF010000081.1, read on the forward strand.
TGGGAACGGCACGGGTGCTTTTGGGCAAAAAGCCCTGTTGTAAAAGTGAGGCTTTGGGTAACGGTTTTTTGCGCGGAGTCGCGGTCTGCGGGAGCATCGAAGGCACTTAAAAATTACTACCGTACCGGCTTTTTTTGCCCAAAAGCACCTGCGCCGTTATTCTCACCCCCACCAACGCTAACTTTTTTATACACCCGGTCAAATAACAAAAAGCGAGGGAAAATCCCTCGCTTTTTGCTTTATCCGAAGTAAATTATTACTGGAAGTTAAGAGTGTTGAATACCTTGGTGCCGTCCTCGAGGACTACTGCAAGAACACAACCGGTGTAATAGGTCTTATCGTTCCAGTTGCAGGCAGCCACCTCTACGGTGATCTCCTGACCTGCAAACTGCTTGAGCCAGTTGTACTGGCTTGCACTGGAGCTGTAAAGGCGGAGCTTGGTCTCGCCCATAGTAAGGTAGATGTTGGTGTAGTATGCGCTCTCCTCAAGAGTAACGGTTGCGGTGGTAACAAATACGGTGGTGGAGTAGTCCACGGAAACGTCAAGTCCGTAGATATCTACAATGGTCTTGTTGTTAACGAAGGTTGCGGTAGAGTAATCGTGGGTGCCGTAGTTGTTGGTAAGGATCTCGGCATCCTTGAGGTAGGTCTGACCTACGTGAGCGCCGTTCTTGGAGGGATCCTTGTTGACTGCTCTGGTACCCTGAAGAACGATCTCGTGGCCGATTGCAAGGCCGTTGAACATATCAGCGGGGCCGGTAACTGCGATAACGCCGGTCTCGTCGATAAGGTAGAAGCCGGTCTTGTTTACAAGAGAGGGACCAACTATACCCTTAACGATAACGGTCTCGTCAATCGCGCTGTTGATAGCCTGCTGAACGGTGATGGTGTCGTAGTTAACGCTTTCCTTTACGGTGATATCAAAGGTGCCGCTTGCGGTGTTGTTGCCGTGAGTAGCGGTTACGGTGATGGTTACAGTACCGGGAGCGATGCAGTGCATAACGATCTTACCGTTCTCGGTAGCGATGTTGATGATCTCGTTGTTGCTGGAGGTGTAGGAGAGAATAACGTTCTCAAAGCCAAGAAGCTCGGAGTCTACGGAGCCGAGAAGCTCAAGTGCGGGGTCGCCGGAGTAGCTGGGCTGGAACTGGTTAAGGCCGTGATACTTGATAGCGTACTCAGGAGCCTTGCTAACGTCAAAGGTGTAGCCCTCGTCGATAACTGCAACGGGAAGCACTCTGAAGTAGCAATCGGTTGCGGTAGACTTAGCGTTAAGTGCGGTGATATATACGGTGCAGATCTTGCCGTCGAACTGATCGAGCCAAGCAAAGTCGCCACCGTTGCACTGGGTGTAAGCGTAAGAGCCGGTCACACCGTCAATGTCGTTGAAGTAGTAGTTGGTAAAGCCGCTGCCGGGAACCTTCTTTACAAGAGCGGTTACCTTGTAAATGTTGGTGGTGATGTCCTCGGTTACGGGGGTGTTAAGGAGATCCATCATAGTGGTCTCGGTGATCCAGGTCTTGTTAAATTCGTTGGTGCCGTTGTCGTTATCAACGAGAGTAGCGTTCTCGAGCTGGTTGCAGCCCTTGTAGCCGAACTTCTCAGCATTGTACTGCTCGGTGCCGAGGATCCAGTATGCCTTAGCGCCTGCAACGGTGATCTTGTTGCCTACTGCAACTCTTGCAGCAACGTCGCCGTCGTAGATGTAGATAGAGGAGGTCTCGTCAACGAGAATAACGCCTGCGGGAACCATACCGTTGGAGTAGGTGATAGCCGCAACAACGCCGTCAACCTTAAGAAGTGCGCCGATCTCAGCTGCTCTTGCCTCTGCGATGGTAGCTTCGGTGTAGTCACTGATGTCAGCCTCTATGTGCTTGAACTCGATGATCCAAGCGCTCTTGACCTCGGGCTCGCCGCCGAAGGACTGGAGTGTGCAGTAAAGAAGCACCTCGTCGCCTGCATAGGGCTTGTCCTCGAGGGCTGCGTATCCGGTTACGCCGTCTGCACTATAGCTGCCGTAAACCTCGATCTCGCCGGTCTCATCCTTAACGACCATCTGACCGTAAGCGGGATTAAGGATCGACTTAACGATGCCCTTGATGTAGTATCTTTCGGTGGTGGGAGTTTCGCCTGCCTGATTGCAGATTGTGATAGCCTCCGCAATGGTGATGATGTCGATGGGCATATCCTCATCGCATCTGTCACACTTGCCGTCGGCGTTTGCGTCAACGTGGTCGTCTCCGCAGGGGAGCTGCTCGCCGCAGAACTCGCACTTGAAGTCGCCGTCAATGTCCGCGTGCTCGCAGGTAACCTCGGGAGGAGCATCCTCGCTGCATGCTACGAACGAAAGGACGAGAGTAAGCGAAAGAAGAATCAAAAGAAGCTTTTTCATAGGTTCAACCTTTCTTTTATTAAAATTTTTAAGTTTACCACCCATCATTTTACTATTTTTTTAGACAAAAGTCAATAGGTGCTCCGATAAAGTAGCTAATATTTTTATTTTGCGCGCGACATTTTTTACTTTCACTTGAAAATTCAGCACTACTGTGTTATAATCTAGATAATGAAGTAAAGGAGATGCACCCAGGATGAAAATACTTCTTGCCGACGACGAGTCGGAGATCCGCAACGTACTTAGAATATTGCTTGCCAACAAGGGCTACGAGGTTCTCGAGGCGGCGAACGGCGAGGAAGCCGTAAAGGCCGCAAACGAAAACAAGGATATTGACCTTTGTATTATGGATATAATGATGCCCGTAATGTCGGGCGTTGACGCCACCGCGCAGATACGCCGCTTTTCGGATATGCCCATACTTTTCCTCACCGCAAAGTCGCTTGACTCTGACAAAATGCGCGCTTACTCGAGCGGCGGTGACGACTATATAGTAAAGCCCTTCTCCCCAAGAGAGCTTCTCTTGAAGGTCGAGGCGCTCACCCGTCGATACAACGTTTATAACCACAAGCAGACCGATGCCGATGCGGTAAGACTGCCCTACGGTATAATCGTTACCCCCTCCCGCCGCGAGGTTGTAAAAAACGGCGAGACCATCGACATCCGCGACAAGGAGTACGAGGTGCTCCTTTGCCTAATAAGAAACCGCGGCAGCGTCGTCAGCGCCGAAAAGATCTACGAGCAGGTGTGGGGCGAGATGTCCCTGCCGTCCTCGAACAATACCGTAACCGTGCACATTCTTAATCTGCGCCGCAAGCTTGAGGACAACTCCGCACAGCCCAAGCTCATAAGAACGGTGTGGGGAAGGGGATACCAGATTGATTAAGCGAGCGATAAAAAGGATCCTGCAGCGGCTCTCCTCACTGAGATTCCGCTTCCTTGTCGTTTTCTTCTTTGCAGTGCTTATCGGCATTGGTGCGTACGTCAGTATGCGTACTATCGCCATCGCCTACATCGACACGGTGTATACGAGCGAGGAAAACAAGGCGGAGCGCGAGCAGAGTTACCTCAAGGATCTGCAGAGGTTTATAGAGGAAAACGACGTTTCGCTTAACGATACGTCTAAAATATCCGATTGGGTAAGAGAAAACAGATACGTTTATCTTCTAATCTCCAAGGAGGGTGAGATCTTCTTCACCTCTGACGATGCCACCGATGAGGATGACACCGACCAGACTACGCCCGGAGAGGGCGAAGGAGAGGGAGTGCCCGACGATGGCGAGGAAGAGGATGGCAACGGCGGTGTTACCGTCAAGTACCCCTCGCGTGAGGAGCTGCTTGAATACGCAAAGGCCAACGAAATGCACCTTATCGACTTCGGTGACGGCCCTGCGGCGGCATCCTTTGCCGAGTTTACCGAGTATCTTTACTACGACGTTGCGAATATCGCAACCCTCGTTATTGCGTTTGCTATTCTGCTTTCGATAATGCTTCTTTACATCAGGCGCGTGACCGGCCGTATCCTCGACCTCGGTGAGGACGTTAACGCCGTCGCGGCGGGCAACACCGCAAGCGTTATTTCGGTAAGCGGTAAGGACGAGATCGCAACCCTCGCCGCAAACGTGGAAAATATGAGAAGCTCGATGGTGGAAAACTACGAGAAGGAGAAGGCCGCGCTGAATGCAAACAGCGAGCTTATCACCTCGATGTCCCACGACATCCGTACCCCCCTTACCGTCCTTCTCGGTTATCTTGACATTATGCGTGCCTCGGCAGACGGCAACGAGGAGATGCAGGCCTACATCAAGGCCGCCGAGTCTACCGCCCTTAGGCTGAAAAGACTCTCCGACGATATGTTCAGCTATCTTCTCGTATTCGGAAACCCGCAGTCACAGCCCGAGCTTGAGGGCTACAACGCCGACACCCTTATCGGCCAGATGCTCTCCGAGCACGTGCTCCTTATCGGCGAAAGCGGCTACAAGGTCGACCTTAACTTGATCGACGAGCCCTCACTCGCGGGCAAAACCGTCCGCACCGATCCGCAAAGCCTTGTGCGTATATTTGACAACGCGTTCTCAAATCTTTACAAGTACGCAGACAAGGAAAATCCGATCAAAATATCGGTTAGTGCGGGGGCGTGTAACGTTATTATTGAAATTTCGAACCGTATTCGCCACGATGGCGAAAGGGTGGAGAGCAACGGAATCGGCCTTCGCACCTGCAAAAAGCTTGCCGAGCAGATCGGCGCAGGCTTTGAGTTTGGCGGCGACGGAGTCAGCTATTCCGTAAAGCTGACCTTGCCCTGTGAATAACAAAAAGCGCGACTCGCTTTTGTGAGCCGCGCTTTTCTTCAAATTTACACTTAATAATAAGAGGGGTACTGTGTTAGTCACAATACCTCTCCTTTTTATTCGGTTATGCCTGATGGCGAACGGATTTAGAGCAGAAATTGTCGTTCTCCGACTGAGAGGCGTATATACATACGTCGGAGGGAGGAAACGGCAATAGAATAAAAAACTTTAATAAAAAAGAGGAAAACCATAGGTTTTCAACCTCGACTTCCTCAAATTTGCACTTAATAAAAGAGAGGTACTGCGTTTCTCACAATACCCCTCGTTTTTTATTCGGTTATGCCTAAATGCGCCAGCCATTTATCTTATTGAATCTATAATTTCGCGTATATCCTCTTCAAGTCTCTCAAGCTCGAGCGCAAACTCGCGTGTGCTGACACGAAGTCCACCGCTTCCAAGCACGATCCTTTGCTCCTCGAGGTCGCTCGTTACGACCCTGACGGTGTGCTTTTCGGCAAGAGAGCTTGTCGTTTTCTCAACGTAGGCATCGGCGGTCTCGTTTTCCTTGGTATACACCACCAAAACGCCGCTGATTTCTTCCTCGCTGCCCTCGCCGCCCGAGCGCTTGTAAGCATCGAAAACGATGATGCACTTGCACCTGCGGAATGCCGAGTAGCTGCACGTTATACGGATGAGAATGTCACGCGCAAGGGATATGTCCATCTCGGCATATCGGCGCAAAAACTCCCACGCAAAAATCATATTGTAACCGTCGATGATCACGTAATCCTCGCCACGTGGGCGAGTTTTTCTGACCTTCCCTTTGGTTTCGGGCGCAGAGTTCTCCACCTTTTCCGACACCTTTCTCGGCTTAATCTTGCCATAGGTGGCTTCAAAGATGCGCATGAGCTCCTTGTCCTCCTCGACCGTGCCGCGGTAGTCTACCTTTGCGGGGCGGCTGACTCGCTCGACTGCTACGACCTCCTCACTCTCAACCTCGTCCTTGATGTGCATAAGCGCATCCGCCTCATTCCAGGGAACGACGTAGCCTGAGCCGTTTTTGCAGAATACCGAGTTGGGGGTGTTTCTCTCGTCGAGCTCGGGGTTGTAGCCTCGCTCGGCGACCACCTCGTCCGCATTGTGACAGGGCTTGTACGGGCCTATCTGCATTACGATGCGACCCTCGCCCTTGGTAAAGGCGCGCAGGCGCGTTGCATACGAGCGCATTGTCGCCACAGGGCAGTTGCCCGTGAGTATCGCGCTGCTTTCGAATATCTCGGGGGCGTTGGCGGTGCCACCCATTTCGTCAATGTCGGTCATAGCCCTGCCGAGATTTTCGGTGGGCAGCTCTATTCTGAAATCAAACGTAGGCTCGAGAAGCACGGACCTTGCCTTCATAAGCCCCTGTCTTACTGCACGGTAGGTCGCCTGACGGAAGTCGCCGCCCTCGGTGTGCTTCTGATGTGCGCGCCCTGCGGTAAGCGTTATCTTAACGTCGGTCAGCGGCGAGCCTGTAAGCACGCCCTTGTGCACTCGCTCCTCAACGTGGGTGATTATAAGTCTTTGCCAATTCGTTGCAAGCAGGTCGGTCGAGCAGTCGGTGTCCGTGACTATTCCGCTACCCTCGGGCAACGGCTCGATCAAAAGGTGCACCTCTGCATAGTGGCGCAGCGGCTCGAAGTGTCCCGCACCCGCTACCGCCTCGGCAATGGTTTCCTTGTAAAGTATGCTTCCTTCGCCAAAAGTGACCTCAAGTCCGAAGCGCTCCGAGATGAGTCTTTTGAGTACCTCGAGCTGTATCTCGCCCATAAGGCGCACGCGTATTTCCTTTGCTCTCTCGTCATACGAAAGCGCAAGGCTGGGGTCCTCCTCGGAGAGTGTAACGAGTCTTAAATACGCCTCGAAAACGCTCACTCCCTCGGGCAGGATCATGCGATAATCTAACACGGGTGATAGGGTAGGGTCGCTTGAACGCTCAATTCCAAGACCTGTACCCGCCTCGGTGTGCTCAGGTCCGAGCACCGCGCATATCATACCCGGCCTCGCCTCTTTCAAGGGCTTGAACTTGTCGCCCGAGTAAAGGCGTATCTCCTCTACCTTCTCCTCGTAAACGCTGCCGTCGCGCGCCTTAACACGCAGGGTGTCCTTTGCCGCAAGGCGGCCGCCCGTGATCTTCATATAGGTAAGGCGGCGACCGTTTTTGTCGCGTGCGATCTTGTATACCACAGCGCCAAAAAGCTTTTCGGGGTAGGTGGGCGCCTTTGTCAGGCGGTCAATTGCATTAAGAAAATCCCTGACTCCCGTCATCTTAAGCGCCGAGCCAAAGAAGCAGGGAAACAGGCGCCTTGCGTGTATCGCATCGACCATCGAGCGCTCTCGGATGGCACCCGTGTCAAAATATTCGGCCATAAGATACTCGTCAGCACCTGCCGCATCCTCGAGCGTTGCGCTCTCTGTGGTGAAATCCGCACAGGCGGGGGAAAGGGTCGCGCGCAGCTCGGTCATAAGCTCGATGCGCGTGCGCTCGGATATGTCGGTCTTGTTTACGAATATAAAGGTAGGGATCTTGCGCGATGCAAGCAGGCTCCACAGCGTTTTTGTGTGCGACTGCACGCCGTCCTGCGCGTTTACAACGAGAATTGCGTAGTCCTGCACCGCAAGCGCGCGCTCCGCCTCACAGGAAAAATCAATGTGGCCGGGGGTGTCGACAAGGGTGATGAAGCTGTCGCCGACACTTATCGTCGCTTGCTTTGAAAATATAGTGATCCCACGCTCGCGCTCAAGCGAGTAGGTATCTAAAAAGGAACTCTTTTTATCAACACGTCCTTGCTTTTCTATGGCCCCTGAGGCAAAAAGCAGGCCCTCGGACAGAGTCGTCTTTCCGGCGTCGACGTGTGCCAAAATTCCGATTACGAGATTTTTCATTTTCGTTTTCCTTGTAAAAGTGGGTACCCATTTGCGGGTACCCACTTTATCGGTTATTTTTCAATGATGTGAAGCGTGGGGTTGACGATGGCGTCGCACGCCTTGGTGCTCGTCTGTCTTGAAGCCATAAGGCGCATACCCATATTTTCGATGATATTGCGGGGAGGAAGCGGAAGCTCTCTCATCTCCTTGGAATTAAGCTGCTTCGACTTGGAAACGATAGAGATATATCTGTCGTAAATGGTCGAGTTGAGAAGCGCAAATATACCGAAAACAAGTCTTGCAGACATCTCGTCCTGCTTGTTCTTCGTGTCAATGAAGTTGATCTTGTTGTGTGTGCTGATGTACTTGTAGTTGGGAAGCTGAGATGCAAGGTATATTGCCGCGTTAACGAATCTCGCATCGCTCTTTGCGGGCACGCGCTTAAGAACGATCATATTCTTGTTGCGCTGAACTAAAGAGGGGCTTACGGGTGCGATATACTGTCTCTTGATAGGCTGGGGGAAGCTTACGATGCCGTTCTTCATAGCGGCGGGGCGGATAAGCGGAACGGTTCCGTTTACAGGCTCGGTGAAGAGCAGACCCTCGCACTTGGAGTCAACGATAAGACCGGTGGACATCTTAAGGCCGAGGCTCGAGAGGGTCTCGGGGAAGTCGGAGATGTACTGAACGATCCTGGTGTCCTCAACGTTCTTCGGAAGGGTGAGCACGCCGTCGTTCTCGTCTACTACGAAGCCGTAGTCAAGAGGGGGAAGGGCGGTAAGCTCCTTGCCGTTGTCAAGCGAGGTGGTGATGCGAAGCTTCTCGGGCTTTTCCTTGTTTGAATAGGAAATGATAAAGTTCTTCTTGAGGGGCACTGCGCGGCTTGCGTTCTTCTGCTTGCCGACGAAAAGGTGAATGCCGGATACCGAAAGACGCTCGTTGATCTCCTTTCTGATAGGAGCAAGCGCAGATGCGGAGGAGTAGGTGGTGGGCATTATCATAACGAGCTGACCGCCAACCTCTACGTGGGTCGCAGCCATCTTAGCAAAGAGGAACGCCTTGCTCATCTTTACCTGACCGATGCCGCCGACAGCCTCAGCCTCCTCGGAGTGCTTTTCGCAAAGCTCTGTGGGAGGATTGCAGATAACGATATCGTACTTGTCCTCAACGACGTCGAAGAAGGTCACGGTGTAGTGCTTTTTTGCATCGGTGAGATAGTTTTCGGGATAAATGGTTACAAAAAGCTTAACGTCATAGTCGTGACGGCACTTTTTGCGGATTCTCTCGAGGTTGTCCTCAAGCATAGGAAGATATACGGGGTCGTTCTCGTAGCAGGTAAGGAAGATCTGTTTGCAGGCGGGGGCAGAGGTGCAGACCTTTTCAACCGCAGCGGCGGAAAGAATGCCCGTACCCGCACCGGGATCGAGAATGGTGTATGCGGATTTCTTCTTATCTATAACGATCATATCCGCCATAAGTCTGGCGGTGTCCTTTTTGGTGAAAAGACGGCCAAGGCGTATGTTTTCGCTCTTGGACTTCTCTCTGATGAGCTTGCCTGTGTTTCGTACGGCGAGATTGAGCATAGGTACCTCCGTTTTTAGCATATGCCGCTTATATGGGGGCAGAAAAATTCTGCCATAAAATATCTATAAACATTCTACCATATTTTTTTGAATGTTGCAAGGGCTTTTTGAAAAGTTTTTACCGAAGTTCGGCGAAATTTTGAAAAAGAAAAATGCGACCGCAAGAACAGTCGCATTTTGTAGGGTAAAGTGCCACCCCGTGTGAAATTATTTACCGATATGTCTTTTTATCGCCTCGAGCGATTCGTCACTCAAAACGTGCTCGATCCTGCAGGCGTCCTGCGATGCGGTGTCCGAATCTACGCCAAGCGAGCAAAGGAAGGTCGTAAGTATGTTGTGACGCTCGTATATCTTGGTCGCAAGCTCGAGTCCGAGCTCGGTAAGAAAGAGGTATCCGTCCTCGTCAACCGTGATATATCCGCCGGTCTTTAAAAGTCCTACCGCGCGGCTCACGCTCGGCTTTGAAAAGCCCATATATTCACCAACGTCAATAGATCTGACGTGCGGCTGCTTTTTCGATAATATCAATATGGTTTCGAGATACATCTCGCCCGATTCCTGAATGTGCATAGCTCCTCCGATAAGAGAGTTGTTTTTATCTAGTATATCACAGGGACTATAAAAAATCAAGCCTAAAAGGGGCAACATTTGTAACGAAGCAATAAAATTTACAGTATAATAAAAATTATACTTGCAAAAATCTTTTAAAAATGCTAAAATAATATGATGTATATATTTTGTGTGCCCATACGTGGGCACGGAATGGAGAAAAAATGGACATTTTAAGAGAGCTTATAGAGAACAAAGTGCTGATTTTTGCAGGCCTTTCCTGGATCATGGCACAGATAATAAAGATAATTATCGCTCTTATCACCGAAAAGAGATTTCGCCCCGATAGAATTTTTGGCGACGGCGGTATGCCCAGCGGTCACTCTGCTACCGTAACCTCGCTTGCAGTGCTCGTCGGATGGACGCAGGGATACAACTCGGTGCCCTTTGCAATAGCTATGATACTTGCGATAATCGTAATGAACGATGCTACCGGCGTACGCCGCGAGGCAGGTAAGCACGCCGCATCCATCAAGGAGCTTGCCGATATCGTCAACGGCCTGTTTGTCGAGAAGGATAAGGAGATCAAGACCGAGAAGCTTAAGCTCCTCGTTGGTCATACCCCTCTTCAGGTGTTCTTCGGCGCGCTTCTCGGTGTTATCGTGTCGATCTCTTGCATACTCATATTTCACCTTCCTCACCCCGGATTTTAAGGGAGGATTTTAAGAATGTACGACGAGCTTACTGAGGTTGATATAAAGAAAATGGAGGAGGAAATCGAATACCGTTCCTCCGTTTTAGCGCCCAAGCTGCGTGCTGAGATGGCGCGCACGCGTGAGTACGGCGACCTTTCCGAGAATGCTGAATACAAGGAAGCAAAAAGGGAAAAGCGCCGCAACGAGGGCCGTATAAGATACCTTATGAATATGATCCGCACCGCAAAGGTGATAGAGGTCAAAAAGGAGGAGGGCGCAGTCGGCCTTTTCGACATCGTTACTATCCATAACGAGCGCACTAACACCGAAAAGAAGATACAGATAGTCACCACCCTCAGGCAAAACGCCCTCGAGGGCTACGTAAGCAAGGAGTCTCCCCTTGGCGGTGCGATACTCGGCCACAAGGTTGGAGACAGGGTGCAGGTGACCGTCAATGAAAGAATGAGCTACTTTGTACGCATCGTAGCCATCGAGGCGGGCAAGGATAACGAGGATCTGCCTATCAGCGGATTCTAACCACCCGTGTGAATTTAACTCGAAGTATATGTAAATCAAAGTTTACAAGAGAGGAGTACGGCTATGGCAGAAATGCTTGTAAATGACATTAACCGAGCAGTAAAGGACGATCCCCGTGCCTTCGTGCGCGAGTGTGAGGAGTCCTACCACGGTATGGTATCTGCGCTTGCTGAGCGCATATGCACTGACGGCAACGTGAAGATAGTGATGCTCGCAGGCCCATCGGGCTCGGGCAAGACTACGACGGCAAACCTTTTGTCGGATTACATAAAGGATCGCGGATGCGATTGTATGGTCGTATCCCTTGACGATTTTTACCGCAACGCAACAGACCCCGAATATCCGAGGTTTGAAAACGGCGAGCGCAACTTTGAGGCGGTCGAGGCACTCGACCTGCCCGAGCTTAACAGGACCCTCTCGGCAATCGCGGCGTCAGAGCCGTTCACCGTCCCGAAATACGACTTCAAGGTCGGCGGGCGCACCGAGATGCGCTCATACCCCGCTATGGCGCACGGCTGCGTGGTCATCGAGGGCCTGCACGCCTTGAATCCCTTAGTCTTTGGCTCGCTCCCCGATGAGAAGGTCATAAAACTGTTTATCAGCGTGTCGACCAACATAATCAAGGACGATCAGCGCATCCTTTCGGGCCGCAAGATAAGATTTATGCGCCGTATGATACGTGATTATCTCTACCGTAACGCCACAGCACAGCGCACCCTTGAATTTTGGGACGGTGTGCTCTTCGGCGAGGATAAATACCTCTACCCGACAAGAAAATACGCCGACGTTTCCTTTAACACGTTCCACCCCTTTGAGCTTTCGGTAATGCGCACCTTCGTTGAGTCGCTTATCTCGGATGAGCTCGCAGAGAAGAGCCCCTACGCCGCCACCGTCCTTCGTGCCGTGCGTGAGGTGGAAACGATGGATATAGAATTAGTTCCCGACGACTCGCTCATAAGAGAGTTCATCCCCGGCGGAAAATACGAAGCATTGTATTGATAGATTGGAGTTTAAAATGGCAGATTTTTCAAATGAAATAAAAAGAAGAAGAACGTTTGCGATAATCTCGCACCCCGACGCAGGTAAGACCACCCTCACCGAGAAATTCCTTCTCTACGGCGGTGCGATCCAGTCCGCAGGCTCTGTAAAGGGTAAGCAGTCGGATAAGCACGCTGTGTCCGACTGGATGGACCTCGAGAAGCAGAGAGGTATCTCGATCACCTCGTCGGTGCTTCAGTTTGAGTACGACGGCTATTGCATCAACATACTTGACACCCCCGGACACCAGGACTTCTCAGAGGATTCCTACCGTACCCTTATGGCGGCAGACAGCGCCGTGATGGTAATCGACGCCGCAAAGGGTATCGAGCCGCAGACGAGAAAGCTCTTCAAGGTCTGCGCAATGCGAGATATTCCGATCTTCACCTTTATCAATAAGCTTGACCGCGAGGCGCGCGATCCCTTTGATCTTCTTGACGAGCTCGAGCGCGAGTTCGGCATCGGCACCTATCCTATGAACTGGCCCATCGGCTGCGGCCAGAAGTTCAAGGGCGTTTACGACCGTGAGGCACGCTCGATCCTCTCCTTTGACGATGCACACCGCGGACGTGAAAAGATCCACGGCATCGACTGCGAGATCACCGACACCGAAAAGCTCGACTCCCTCATCGGCGAGAGAATGCGCGAGGAGCTTTGCGAACAGGTAGAGCTTCTTGACGGCGCAAGCTTCGACTTTGATCTCGAGGCGGTAAGACACGGCAAGCTCTCTCCCGTTTTCTTCGGCTCGGCGCTTAACAACTTCGGTATCGAGCCCTTCCTTGAGCACTTCCTTAAGATGACCACCTCACCCCTGCCGAGAGTTGCAGAGGGCAAGGTTATAGATCCCTTTGACGAAAGCTTCTCCGCGTTCGTATTCAAGATCCAGGCGAATATGAACAAGGCTCACCGCGACAGAATTGCGTTTATGCGTATCTGCTCCGGTAAGTTCGAGCGCGGAAAGGATTACTACCACGTACAGGGCGCAAAGGCGTTCCGTCTTTCTCAGCCCCAGCAGATGATGGCTTCCGAGCGTGAGGTCATCGACGAGGCGTACGCAGGTGATATCATCGGCGTATTCGACCCCGGCATCTTCTCCATCGGCGACACCGTTTGCGAGAAGGGAATGAAGATCAAATTCGAGGGCATACCCACCTTCGCTCCCGAGCATTTCGCAATGGTCGAGCAGGTCGACTCTATGAAGCGTAAGCAGTTTGCAAAGGGTATGAACCAGATCGCCCAGGAGGGTGCAATTCAGATATTCTTCGAGCCCAACTCGGGTCTTGAGCGCGTTATCGTCGGCGTTGTCGGCGTGCTTCAGTTCGAGGTGCTTGAATATAGACTTAAAAACGAGTACGGCTGCGATCTGCGCCGCTCGAACCTGCCTTATCAGCAGATCAGATGGATAAAGAACAAGGATCTCGATCCCAAGACCCTCAAGCTCTCCCACGATACCAAGTGGGTGCAGGACTTCAGGGGCAACAACCTTCTTATCTTCACCAGCGAGTGGACTATCCGCTGGGTTCTTGAGGACAACCCCGGCCTCGAGCTCGAGGAGTTCAGCCGCAACGATGACTGATTTTTTGAAGGACGGTATCGAAAAAATGGAGCACAAGACATTTGAAATTGATCTTCCTGAGGGCTATTCGGAGAAAAAGCACGTAAACGCCAAGAGTGCAAAATTCGGAATCGTTATGAATCTTTTAGCGCTCGTTATTTTCGTGGCGGTGCTGGTGCCGGCAGTCCTAATGCTGACCTTCAGAGAAAACGTCGCATTTGATTTTGCGCTTGCGATCCCCGGCAGCATATCCCTTGGTGCAATATTGTCCCTTGTCTACGTCGTGTTGCACGAGCTGGTACACGGCTGGGCGTATAAGAGAAGGACGGGGCAGAAGCTCACCTTCGGTCTTAGCTGGAGCTGTGCTTACTGTGGCGTTCCTAACATCTATACCTATCGCAGGACTGCTCTTTTTACCGTCCTTGCCCCCTTTGTATTCTTCAGTGCCGTGATGACCGTTGTCGGTGCGGCATCCTTTGCGGTGTATATGCTTGCATCATCCGATGTGGCTGTACTGATCTGTGCAATTACATTCGTTGTCAATGCTACCGTTTTTGGTCTGCATCTTGGCGGCTGCACCGGTGACTTGTACATCGCACTGCTTTTTGCTACGAAATTCAAGGACGACCGCGCATTGATGCGCGATACCGGTCCGGAAATGTTTCTCTATTTACCTGACTAAGCTAACTTACGGAGTGATTTATCGCTATGAGAATGAGAAAAAAGAAGCACGGAGAAGAGCGCCTTGAGGCCTGCTCCGAATTCATAACATCCACCCCCGTGTCACCTTATTCCGACCCTGCGACCGCTTTTGGCAAGCCCGGCGCACCCGTTTTTCTTGAAATTGGCGCCGGAAAGGGCGGCTTTGCCTGCGAGATGGCAAGACGTAATCCCGAGGCGTGCTACTTCGCTATGGAGCGTGTGACCGACTGCGTAGTCCTTGCGGCCGAAAAGGCTAAAGCGAGTGCCGAGGAGCGCGGCGACAACCTGCGCTTCATCATCGACACCGCAGATAATCTTACCTACATATTTGACAACGGCACCGTCGACAGAATATTCCTCAATTTCTCCGACCCCTGGAGCAAGAAGGGGTATGCAAAGCGCCGTCTTACCCACAGACGTTATCTCGCCCTCTACTTCAACCTCCTTCGTGACGGCGGCAAGCTTCGCTTCAAGACCGATAACGTAGGACTTTTCGACTTCTCCCTTGAGGAGATCGAGGCACTTGGACTTAAGTGCGATATCGTGACCCGTGATCTGCACGCATCCGAGTGGAACGAGGGTAACGTTATGACCGAATACGAAACTGCATTCTCCGAGCAGGGAATGAAGATAAATATGCTCGAGGTCACCAAGCCCGCGGGCTTCTCTCCCGAGCTCCCCACCGAGCTCTCCAGAGACAGAAAGGTGTTCTATAAATGACCCTCGGAAACGGAGAAATTCACAAGGGTCACAGAGAGCGAATGAGGCATAAGCTCGAGGCTCACGGTGCACGCACCCTTGAAAGCTACGAGCTGCTTGAAATGCTCCTTTATCACGCCATTCCGTACAAAGACACCAACCCCGTGTCAAAAAAACTGCTTGAAAGGTTTGGATCTCTCGAGGGTGTTTTTGGCGCAAAAAGGGAAGAATTGCTTACAATTGATGGCATCGGCGAGGCCGTCGCCGACCTCATCATCTCGGCAGGTGCGATCATAAACGATACCGACTCGGCCGAGACTGCCGTTTCCGTCCTTGACGATTACACCGCCGTCGGTGAATTGTTCGTCAAGCACTTTGAGGGTGTCAAAACACCCACCGTTGCGATGCTCGTCCTCGGCAACAATATGAACCTCATCGGCATCAAGAATCTTTACGAGCTTGACTACTCCTCGGGTGCTGTAAGACCCGAGCCGTTTATCGAGTATGCACTCGCAAACAGAGCCTCGATAGCCATAATCGCACATCTTCACCCATTTGGACCTGTCTTTCCCACCGTCGGCGACGTAGCAACCAACAACCTTATCGCCGATGCGCTTGCCGATGCCTCGGTCACTTTGGCAGAGCATTACGTCATCTCCGGCGACAGATTCGTCGGCACGATGAAGCATCTTCAGCACGCGTTCTGTCAGTCTCCCGAGCTTGACAGATTCCTTCGCAGTAAGGGAGGTGCAGTGTAATGATGGACGCAAAAACCGTAGAACGTATCGCAAAAATACTGTCATTTGAGGTAAAAGAGCCCGAAATTGCGGCAAAGGAGATAGCCGAGCGCTATCCCGATATACATTCCCTCGCCATCGCGGACTGTGACGAGCTTTCAAGGCTCGAGCACGTGGGCCCTAAGGGTGCACACCTTCTGCGCCTCGTAATGTCCCTCCGCTCCCGTGCAGGCGCCGACTCGTTCAAGCTTGGCCGTAAGCACACCGACGAGGAAATAGTGTCCCTCTTTAAATCCCTGTTCTTCTCGCTCCCGAATGAAACGGTATATCTCTTGCTCCTTGACGAAAAGGGAAGAGTAAAGTCCTGTGAGTTCGTCTGCGAGGGAACTGTAAACGCATCAAGCATCCTGCCGCGCAAGCTGCTCGAGCTGATGATCAAGAAAAACTGCCGCGACGCGATCCTCGCACATAACCATCCGTACGGCTATGCAAGACCCTCGGCAGAGGACGTCGACACCACCGCGCGCATCGCCTCCCTTCTCAAATCGGCAGACCGCCGCCTGCTTGCCCATTACATCATCGCAGGCAACGAGTATTGCACCGTTGAAATATAACGGCAAAAAAATCAATAAAAAACACAAAGCAGAGTACCCACCGAAAGGCGCGTTAACTCTGCTTTTTTGTTTCTCTGCCTTGATTTTTCCGTTTTACGTTTTTCCTGTTTTCTACATTATTATTATATGGCAATCCGCAATTTGCTCCGAACGCCCCGAAAAAATCCAAAAAACTTTTTAAAAACCCCTTGACATCTACGAAATTTATGCTATAATAGTATACTGCATTATAATGGCTTTTACTATGGGGGTATTTTGCCCTTTTTTGAGGGAAACATTGTCAAAATGTCCAAATAGTAGAGTGATTTTTGTTGCTTTTGTACAACAAGGTGTTTTACATAGGCAAACCGTATTTGTAAATTTTCAGGAATGGAGTGATTCTATTTATGATGCTTAAACCCAAAAAGCTTGGAACCAACGTCAGACAGAGCTTTTCGAAGATTGAAGCAGCAACCGAAATGCCGAACCTTATCGAGGTTCAGAAGGATTCCTACAAGTGGTTTCTTGAGGAGGGACTTAACGAGGTTCTTCGTGACGTATCCCCGATCGTAGACTACACCGGTAATCTTTCCATCGAGTTCACGGATTATACCATCGATCCCAACCCCAGATACTCGGTTGAGGAGTGCAAGGACAGAACCGTGACCTACGACGCTCATATGAAGGTGGGCGTGCGCCTCGTCAACAAGGCGACCGGTGAGCTCAAGACCGCACAGATCTATATGTGCGACTTCCCGCTTATGACCGACAACGGTACCTTCGTTATCAACGGCGCAGAGAGAGTTATCGTTTCTCAGCTCGTCCGTTCTCCCGGCATCTACTACGGTGACGAGGTTGACAAGCAGGGCAAGCACAATTTTACCGCTACCGTTATTCCTTACAGAGGAGCTTGGCTTGAGTACGAGACCGACGCTGCAGGCGTGTTCTACGTAAAGATCGACAAGACCCGTAAGCTTCCCATATCCACCCTCGTGCGTGCACTTTGCCCCGTAGGTCAGGACTCCGACGAAGCTCTTATTGAGATGTTCGGTGAGGAGGACACCCTTATCACCACTATGGCGAAGGATGAGAGCGTTACCATCGCGCTTGAGAACCAGACCGCATTCCGTGACGAGGCTCTTAAGGAGATCTACAAGAAGCTCCGTCCCGGTGAGCCCCCCATCGTTGAGTCGTCTGAGCAGCTCGTAAACAACCTCTTCTTCGACCCCAAGAGATACGACCTTGCTCCCGTTGGTAGATATAAGTACAACAAGAAGCTTGCTCTTGCAAGAAGAATTGAGGGCCACACCCTTGCATCCACCGTTGTAAACCCCCTTACCGGTGAGATCGTTGCAGAGGAAGGCGTGCTTATCACCCGCGAGATCGCAAACGCAATCGAGGACAGCCTTGTAAACGAGGTATTCGTTACCGTTGAGAGCGGCAAGACCGTTAAGGTATTCTCCAACGGCACCGTTCGTCCCGAGCTCGTTCTTGGCTACGACCTCTCCGACTGCGGCGTTAAGGCAGGCGAGAAGGTTAGATACTCCGCACTTAAGGAGATCATTGCAGACGCTGAGCTTGCAGGACTTGCAGGCGATGCTGCCGTTGACTTTATCAAGAACCGTGTTAAGGAGAGAATCGCCGTTCTTTCTCCCAAGCACATCACTAAGGAAGATATCTTCGCATCCGTTAACTACCTCTTCGGTCTCGTTCACGGAATCGGCTGCACCGACGACATCGACCACCTTGGCAACCGTCGTCTTCGCTGCGTAGGCGAGCTTCTTCAGAACCAGATGAGAATCGGTATGTCCAGAATGGACAAGATCATCAAGGAGAGAATGTCGGTTCATGACGTTGACGACCTTCGCCCCGAGGCGATCATTAATACCCGCCCCGTAGCAACCGCTATCCGCGAGTTCTTCGGCTCATCTCCCCTTTCCCAGTTCATGGATCAGAACAACCCCCTTGCGGAGCTCACCCACAAGCGCCGTCTCTCGGCACTTGGTCCCGGCGGTCTTTCCAGAGACAGAGCTTCCTTCGAGGTTCGTGACGTTCACTATACCCACTACGGTAGAATCTGTCCCGTAGAGACGCCCGAGGGTCCTAACATCGGTCTTATCTCCTACCTTGCATCCTACGCAAGAATCAGTGAGTACGGCTTCCTTAAGGCTCCTTACAGAGTGGTTGACAAGACCACCGGCCGCGTTACCGACGAGGTTCGTTACCTCACCGCTGACGAAGAGGACAACAACGTTGTTGCTCAGGCTAACGAGCGCCTTGACGAGAACGGCTACTTCCTTAACAAGAAGGTTATCGCAAGACTTAACACCGAGTTCATCGAGGTTGAGCCCACCGACGTTGACCTTATGGACGCTTGCCCCCAGATGGCAGTTTCCGTTGCTGCAGGCTGTATCCCCTTCCTTGAGAACGACGACAACACCCGTGCACTCATGGGATCGAACATGCAGAAGCAGGCAGTTCCCCTTATGATGACTGACTCCCCCATCGTTGCGACCGGTATGGAATACAAGGCCGCAGTTGACTCCGGCGCAGTCGTCGTAGCAAAGGAGGGCGGTATCGTTGAGCGTGCCGCCGGCTCCGAGATAGTTATCCTCACCGACTCCGGCAGAAAGGATACCTATCACCTCATTAAGTTCAAGAGATCCAACCAGGGTACCTGCGTAAACCAGCGCCCCGTAGTAGACGAGGGCCAGAGAGTTGAGGCAGGCCAGGTAATCGCGGACGGTCCCGCAACCTCGAAGGGTGAGATCTCCCTTGGTAAGAACGCCCTTATCGGCTTCATGACCTGGGAGGGTTACAACTACGAGGACGCAGTTCTCCTTAACGAGAAGCTCGTTCGTGAGGATATGTATACCTCTATTCACATCGACTGCTACACCATCGAAGCACGCGACACCAAGCTCGGCGTGCAGGAGATCACCCGTGAGATCCCCAACGTATCCGAGGATGCGCTCAAGGATCTTGACCAGGACGGTATCATCAGAATCGGTACCGAGGTTCGTGCAGGTGATATCCTCGTAGGTAAGGTAACGCCTAAGGGCGAGACCGAGCTTACCCCTGAGGAAAGACTTCTCCGTGCGATCTTCGGCGAGAAGGCGCGCGAGGTTAAGGACTCCTCCCTCAGAATGCCTCACGGCGGCTACGGTATAGTAGTTGACATCAAGATCTACGACAGAAACAACTCTGACGACCTCGCTCCCGGCGTAAGCAAGGTAGTTCACGTCTACATCGCTCAGAAGAGAAAGATCTCCGTAGGAGATAAGATGGCGGGCCGTCACGGTAACAAGGGTGTCGTTTCAAGGATCCTTCCTCCCGAGGATATGCCCTTCCTTGCAGACGGTACTCCCCTTGATATAGTTCTTAACCCCCTTGGCGTTCCTTCCCGAATGAACATCGGTCAGGTCCTCGAGGTTCACCTCGGAATTGCTTGCCGCAAGCTCGGCATCAAGATCATGACCCCCGTATTCGACGGTGCTAAGGAGACCGACATCCTCGAGCTTCTCCGTGAGGCGCGTTACACCCGTGACGTTCGCCCGGACGAGAGCGTAAGAGGCAAGGCGGTATTTATGGAAGTCATCCGCGAGGACGGCAAGCCCGACCTTCAGCGTGTTGATCAGTCCATAGTTGACGACGAGGAGAAGCTCCGCGCACTTATGGCGAAGGAGAAGCTCAAGGTTATCGACGGTAAGGTTACTCTTTACGACGGCCGTACCGGTGATCCCTTTGACAACCCCGTAACCGTTGGTATAATGTACTACCTCAAGCTGCACCACCTGGTTGACGATAAGATCCACGCCCGTTCGATCGGTCCGTACTCTCTCGTTACTCAGCAGCCTCTCGGCGGTAAGGCGCAGTTCGGTGGACAGCGTTTCGGAGAGATGGAGGTTTGGGCGCTCGAGGCTTACGGCGCAGCTTACACTCTTCAGGAGATACTCACCGTTAAGTCCGACGATATTACCGGACGTACCAAGACCTACGAGGCGATCATCAAGGGACAGAACATTCCCACACCCGGTATCCCCGAGTCCTTCAAGGTTCTTGTTAAGGAGCTTCAGGCACTCTGCCTTGACATCAAGGTTCTTGATGAAAACGGCGACGAGATAGAGCTTGCGGACGTTTATGAGGATGATACCCCCGTTTACAACAACGTAGATACTTCTAACAACTCCGACAGACCCGCGGACGAAGAGCCCGCAGAGGACGAGGACTTCGACGAAGAAGAGTACATCGACGAAGAAGATGATCTCGACTATGAGGAAGAATACGTCTACGACGAATCCGAAGCGGATTTCGAGGGTGACGAGGAATAATTTTACGGAAGGGAAGCACTCCCCCGCACATAGGGGGAGCGCAATATAGATAGAATTTATGGAAAGAAAAGCGTTTGAATCGATAAAGATTGGCCTTGCCTCCTCCGAGATGATCCGCTCGTGGTCTCACGGTGAGGTAACTAAGGCAGAGACGATCAACTACCGTACTCTCAAGGCAGAGCGCGACGGTCTTTTCTGTGAAAGGATCTTTGGTCCGTCTAAGGACTGGGAGTGCCTTTGCGGAAAGTACAAGAGAGTTCGCTTCAAGGGTAAGGTATGTGAGAAGTGCGGAGTCGAGGTAACCACCAAGAAGGTACGCCGTGAGCGTATGGGTAACATCGAGCTCGCCGCACCCGTGTCACATATTTGGTACTTCAGAGCTATCCCCTCAAGAATGGGTCTTATCCTCGATATGTCCCCCAGACTTCTTGAGAGAGTACTCTACTTCGCAAGATATATAGTTATAGATCCCGGCAATACTCCTCTTGAGAAGAAGCAGCTTCTCAACGACGCTGAGTACAGAAGCGCTAGGGAAAAGTACGAGGACGACTTTAAGGCAGGAATGGGTGCTGAGGCAGTTCGTGAGCTCCTTAAGGAGATCGACCTCGAGGCACTGTCCAAGGAGCTCAAGGAAAAGCTTGCAGAGTCCTCCGGACAGAAGAAGGTAAAGATCATCAAGAGACTTGAGGTCGTTGAGGCGTTCAGAAAGTCGGGCAACCGTCCCGAGTGGATGATCCTTGACACTATTCCCGTTCTTCCCCCCGAGATCAGACCCATGGTTCAGCTCGACGGCGGTAGATTCGCGACCAG
>JAZRAF010000082.1:0-2907 GCA_045634425.1 Eubacteriales bacterium
GCGCAGCCGTGACGGAGGGATTGACAG
Source organism: Eubacteriales bacterium (assembly GCA_045634425.1). GTDB lineage: Bacteria > Bacillota > Clostridia > Oscillospirales > CAG-272 > UBA1740. The sequence continues at coordinate 28 of JAZRAF010000082.1, forward strand.
TGTAGCGGTGAGGTCAGACGGAGTTCGGTTTTTTTGGGGGGGTAATCGCAATCCCCCAGTCTGCTTGCGCAGACAGCCCCCTTTACACAAGGGGGCCTTTGGGTGCTTGTTTGAAACTAGGCATCAATTCAGACTATCGAGTTTATTTACAGCCTACTATCATATGTTGTGGTTAAGATATTCAGTCGTGCTTTTGGGGAATGAATAAGCCTCCCTTGTGCGACCAAGTCCAAAAAGGGAGGTGGCACGGCTACGCCGTGACGGAGGGGTTGTAAAAGAAAGGACCCGACGTTTCCGTCAGGTCCTTTAAATTTTGTTTATCCCTCAAGCTTGGGGTTTTCGAATGCGAATTTCTTCATAAACGCTACGAGCTTTTCGACGCCCTCGTAGGGCATAGCGTTATAGAGCGATGCTCTCATACCGCCGACGGACTTGTGACCCCTGAGGTTCATAAGGCCCTCTGCCGCCGCTTCCCTTGCGAACTTCGCATCAAGCGAGTCATCACCCGTGACGAACACGACGTTCATCATCGAGCGACACTTCTTGTCAACGGGGGCGGTGTAGTAGGACTGCGCGTCGAGGTAATCGTAAAGCAGGCTCGCCTTTTTCTCGTTGCGGCGCTTCATTTCCGCAAGGCCGCCGATGGAAAGCAGCCATTCAAAGTTAAGCTTTGCCATATAGATGCTCCACACGGGGGGAGTGTTGTATATCGAGTTATTCTCCGCGAGGATCTTATAGTTGAGCATCGTGGGAGTGTCGGGTCTTGCGTTGCCGATGAGGTCGTCACGAATGATGACTATCGTGAGGCCTGCGGGCGCGATATTCTTCTGCGCGCTTGCGTAGATAAGACCGAACTTCGACACGTCGACGGGCTCGGAGAGGATGAAGGACGACATATCGGCAACGAGGGGGATGCCACCCGTGTCGGGAATGCCGTTGAACTTGGTGCCGTAAATGGTGTTGTTATAGCACATGTGAACGTAGTCCGCATCGGGGCGAATGTCGCTCTTTTTAACCTCGGGAACGGTTGAGAAGGTGGGGAGTGCGCCTGCGCTTGATGCAGCGATGGCGATATCACCGTACTTCTTTGCCTCGAGGGAAGCGTTCTTTGAGAACTGGCCGGACACGATATAGTCCGCGCACTTATGCTCGGAGAGCAGGTTGAGGGGGATTGCGGCAAACTGAGTGGTCGCACCGCCCTGGAGGAAAAGTATTCTATAATTGTTGGGTATGCTCATCAGCTCGCGGAGTGCGCTCTCTGCCCCGCGAAGAAGCTCTTCAAACTCGGGCGTTCTATGGCTCATCTCCATTACGGACATTCCGCTATCGCCGTAGCAAAGCATTTCCGCCTGTGCCTTCTCGAGGACCTCGATGGGGAGGATCGACGGGCCTGCGGAAAAATTATAAACTCTCTCCATACCGTTATCGGGCTGCCTGCGTAAAACGCGCATCCCGTGCCTTTCTTGAAAATAACACCGCTATTATACTATGTACTGACACTTTTGTCAACCGTGCGGCACTCGTTTATATAATTATACCCTATTGTGCCCCGATTGTCAACAAAAACCACTTGCCTTAAAATTATTTTTATGATATAATGAGGAAAAATCAGAAGAAAAGGAGCGACGGAAAATATGAGCAACATCTGGCACGATATTTCGCCCAAAAGAATAACCCCCGAGGATTTCATTTGCGTTATCGAGATCTCAAAGGGCAGCAAGAAAAAATACGAGCTTGACAAGGAGACCGGCCTTATAATACTCGACCGCATCCTTTATACCTCGACGCACTACCCCGCCAACTACGGCTTTATTCCCCGTACTTACGGCGACGACGGCGACCCGCTTGACGTGCTGCTTCTTTGCGCGGAGCCGCTTGAGCCTATGTCGCTCGTGCGCGCGTACCCCATCGGCGTGATCTCAATGATCGACAACGGCCGCAACGACGAGAAGATCATCGCCATCCCCTTCGGAGATCCCAACTACAACCAGCACACCAACATCGATCAGCTTCCCTCGCACATTTTCGAGGAGATGAAGCACTTTTTCTCGGTGTACAAAAACCTCGAGCACAAGGACACCGCCGTCAACGAGGTCAGCGACCGCACCGCCGCCACCGAGATCATCGCAAAGGCGATCGACCACTACGTCGAGAGCTTTTGTAAGTAACTAAGATACTACCGCTTGACCAACATTTTAACAAAAAACGAAAAAACTTTAAAAAAGGACTTGACTTTTATATTTCGTTATGATATAATATCCAAGCGAGATTTCGAGTTCGCTCGAAAATTTGATGGCGGATTAGCTCAGTTGGCTAGAGCGTCCGGTTCATACCCGGCAGGTCGTTGGTTCAAATCCGACATCCGCTACCATCCTCGGCCCGTTGGTCAAGCGGTTAAGACACGGCCCTTTCACGGCTGTAACATGGGTTCGATTCCCGTACGGGTCACCAAACCCGAAAAAAGCACTCTAACAAGAGTGCTTTTTTTCATTTTATCGGGTTTCGGGACCCGTACACTCATCGAACACAGCACGAATGCGCTCTGCGCTTTCGTGCTTGGGTTCGCAACATTGCTCCGTCGCTTCCGTGTCGGAAGCCTTGTAGGACGGAGCAAATTCCCGTACTTGTTTGCCGCTCGGGGTATAGTATGAAACAATCGTTCCGCCTTTTATCTGCGGAAAGTTTCTTCTCCTCGCTTGGCAATATACCGCAAGCGGTATGCACCAAATCCGAAAAAAGCACTCTAACAAGAGTGCTTTTTTGCATTTTATCGGGTATCGGGACCCGTACACTCATCGAACACAGCACGAATGCGCTCTGCGCTTTCGTGCTTGGGTTCGCAACATTGCTCCGTCGCTTCCGTGTCGGAAGCCTTGTAGG